>NZ_CP010681.1:2790000-3090000 GCF_002407245.1 Phaeobacter piscinae
CACCCTGACAACAGTGCAACACATATAAGACAGCGCCGTCCGCAGGGCGCACCGTCGGCATATCAAGAAAAAGGGCCTGTACAATGGCTTTGGAACAGACAGTCTCAACCACCACACTGACCAATTGTGACCGCGAACCCATCCACCAGCTTGGGCGCGTGCAATCTTACGGCGCGCTGATCGCGCTCTCGACCGACTGGCTGGTGCAGCACGCCTCAGACAATCTTCTTGAAATCTTGGGCACCGATGCACAAGAGGCTGTGGGTCGTTCGCTGGCGGATCTGATCGCGGAAGATGCCTTTACCCGCATACGTCGCAATCTGGGCGCCTTGGAAGCCCCGGACAGCAGCCTGCGGTTCTTCAACATCCCGCTGAAAGACCGCAGTCAGGCCTTTGATGTCAGCATCCATCAGAGCGGTCGCCATCTGGTCATCGAGTTCGAACCAAAATTCGAGCGCAGCGACCGCGATGTGATGTCCGAGATCTATCCGCATTTCTCGCAGCTGCGTCGGGACGGGGATATCTCGCGGCTGGCGCAGGGGGCAGCACGCGGGCTACAGGCGCTATCGGGGTTCGACAGCGTCATGGTCTATCAGTTCCAGCCAGATCACTCCGGACAGGTGATCGCCGAGATCCGCAGCGACCGAACCAAGAAATACGACGGCATGTTCTTTCCCGCCTCGGATATTCCGGTCCAGGCGCGCGCACTTTATAAGCGATCGTTGCTGCGGCTGATTGCCGATGTGGACGATGAAGGCGCGCCGATCAGCCCGGCATTCAAAATCGACGGCGCCCCCCTGGATCTGTCTCTGGCGGTGACCCGCGCTGTCTCGCCGATCCATCTGGAGTATCTGCGCAATATGGGCGTGCGGGCCTCGATGTCGGTATCAATCATGAAAGACGGAGAGTTGTGGGGCCTGTTTGCCTGCCATCACAACCGCCCGCGGTATATTGACTATGAACGTCGCACCGCCATTGAGATGTTCGCGCATGTCTTCTCATATGAGCTGAGCCAGTTCGAGACCACGCAGCGCAACCGCGAAGAAAAGAACATGAGCCGCCTGCAGACCCAACTGATGGCGATGCTGGCGGATGGCCGCCCGTTCAAGGAAAGCCTGATTTCGGTCTCCGAAGACATTCAGGACGTGATCCCTCATGACGGTCTGGTGCTCTACTCCGATGGGGAGTTTCATGCCACCGGCACCACCCCCACCGCCGAGGAAACCCGCTCCCTCGCCAGAATGCTGGATGTCACCATTGGGGCAACAGCATTTTCCACCAACCAGTTGGAGAGCATCCATGACCCGGCGCGGGATTACATTGACCGCTGCGCCGGTATCCTCGCGATCCCGATTTCCAAACGCCCGCGCGATTACCTCATCCTGTGCCGCCGCAGCATCTCGCAGACGGTTGCCTGGGCCGGGGATCCCACCAAACCGATGGACGTTGGCCCCAATGGCGTGCGGCTTACCCCCCGCAAAAGCTTTGAGGCCTGGCAGGAAACCGTCGAATGGCGGTCCGCCCCCTGGGCAGACAACAGCCTTCACAGCGCCAATATGCTGCGCACCGTGCTGCTGGAAATCTTCCTCAAGGTGACCGAAGCCAACAACGCCGAGCGGGCACGCGCCCAAGAGCAACAGCAACTGCTGATATCAGAGCTCAATCACCGGGTTCGGAACATCCTCAACCTGATGCGCGGGCTGGTGACCCAGACCAAAGGTACGGCGCGGACGCTGACGGAATTCACCGACAATCTGGATGGCCGCATCCATTCACTGGCGCGCGCGCATGACCAGTTGACGGGTGAGCAATGGGAACCCGCTTCGCTGCGGGCGTTGATCACCTGCGAGCTGGAGGCCTATACCACCGGTCGCGATGATGAGGTTGTCTTGACAGGCCCCGATGTGCTGGTCACCCCGGTCGCTTTCACCACTCTGGCATTGGTCCTGCATGAGCTGACCACCAATTCGGTCAAACATGGTGCCCTCAGCAATGGGGTCGGCCGTGTCGAGATCGCTCTGGAGGAAGAGGACAGCGGCGCCCTTCTGATCCGTTGGGTTGAACGCGGAGGCCCACCGGTGGCGCCGCCTGCCAGGCGCGGCTTTGGCTCTACCATCGTGGAGAACTCCATTCCACATGAGCTGAAAGGAGACGCCTCGATACAATATAAGACAACTGGTCTCGAAGCGCGGTTCCGCATTCCGACCCGGTACCTCTACAAAATCCGGCACAGTGAGGCCGACCTCCTCCCTGAGACCCGTTCTCCGGTCGTGAACACGCCCAAACCGGGCGGCAAAGCACTGGTGGTCGAAGACAGCTTCATTATCGCGATGGATCTAAGTGCTATGCTGGAGGATATCGGCTTTGCGGAGACTGCGAGCGCCTCGACGGTGGGCAAGGCGCTGGACAAACTGGAGGAGGGCGGCATCGATTATGCGGTGCTGGACGTCAATCTCGGTTCCGAGCAATCCGTTCCCGTGGCCGAAGAACTGGCGCGACGCGGCATCCCCTTTGTCCTGACCACCGGCTACGGCGAGGTGCAGGACATCATCGAGATCTACCCGCCCTGCCCGATCGTGCAAAAACCGGTCTCTGAGAGCGCGCTGGCCGCCGCCCTTCTCCGCGCGGGTGAGGGGCCAACGGCGGAAGACACCTGATCGGAGTGTGAATACGTATATAGCAGCAACCGGGCCGCGCCATCTGTGACGCGGCCCGAAACATCTGGACCCGCGCAGACGCGGCCTCCGCTGTCAAATATCCACTTCGATCACGCCATCTTTCTCTGCCGCCCGCGACTGGCACAGGATCACCGCATCTTTGCGCTGCGCCTTGGAGAGCACGAAATCGCGATGCTCCACCTCGCCTGACACCAACCCGCATTTGCACACGCCACAGATGCCGTCAGAACATTTCACATCAATATGAATGCCGTTTTCGGCCAGCACATCGGTGGCGGTCTTCTCCGCAGGTACCCGCAGCTCACGCCCTGATCGGCTGAGCTTCAGGGTGAAGTCGTGGTTTTCATACTCCGGCACCTCCGGCACCGAGAAATACTCCAGATGGCGCGCCTCCTCAGGGAAGCCCTGCCGCTCGGCTGCCTCAATCACGCCGCTCATGTAACGGTCCGGCCCACAGGTATAGACGTGCCAGCCGTCCTGATAATCCGCCAGCACCTGATCAAGATCGGCACGACTGCCCTCATCCGACACATGGATCCGCACATGCTCAGCCCAGGGCATCGCTGCGAGGTCATTGAGGTAACCTGCGTCCTGGCGCGATGACACGGAATAATGCAGCTCAAACGGCTGTCCCAGCGCGTGCAGACGATGGGCCATGGCAATCATCGGCGTCACACCAATCCCGCCCCCCATCAGAAAACTGCGACGCGCGTCTTCCACCAGTGGGAAATGGTTGATCGGCTTGGAGATAAAGACCCGCCGCCCCTTGGTGAAAATCCGGTGCAGCAGTTTTGAGCCCCCTCGCCCCAGATCCTCGCGCAGCACACCGATCTGGTACGTCGACCGGTCTGCCGGATCGCCGGACATGGAATACTGGCGCAGGAACTCCGGCGCGACCACAATGTCCAGATGCGCCCCCGCCGTCCATTCCGGCAAGGGACTGCCATCAAGGCTCCGAAACTCATATTTGGTGACGCCGCTGCTCATCTCCTTGACGTTCGACACCTCAACCCGCAGAACCGGACTGTCGCCGTCGTTGGTATAGATGTGATCCCAGTCACCACTCTCGCCACGGGCGCGGCGGGCTTTGTATTCCTCCGCCGTGACCATTGCCTGATAGGCCTCAATGCCCGCTTCCCGGTCCATCGGAAACGGATAGGGCCAGGGATGCGGTGCCAGATGCGCAGGATACACCGCCAGCGTCTGATCCTCATAGCGCAGATCCAGATCCTTTTGCAGCGCGCGCGCATTGACCGGATGGCGCGTCGGGCGATAACCACCGTCCTCTTCCAGCTCCAGATCCCACCACCATTTCTTGGCCGGGTTCATCTCACCATTGCCAACCATATCGTCGAGCTTGGCCAAAGCTGGGGCCGCCGCAGGCATATTCATCGCCGCCCAGCGAAACGGCTTTTCCTTGAATATCCCCTCAAGGTTCCAGGGGCAGGTTTTCATGCAGCGCCCGCACATCGCGCCACCCGGCGTGGTGATGCGATAGGTGGTGCATTTCTGACTGTCGGATTTCCAGATCTCATAGCCATTGAACATCAGCTTCGGCCCGGCCGTGATGGCGCCAGACGGGCATTCGCGGGCACATTTATTACAAGCCTCGCAGAACGCCTGAAGACCAAAATCAATTGGCTTGTCATGCGCCATCGGCATGTCGGTGGTGACCACACCGGATTTCAGACGCGGTCCAAGGAAGGGGTTCAGGATCACCTCACCGATCCGGCTGACCTCTCCCAGCCCCGCGAGCAGCAGCAAGGGCGGCTGCAAGACCTCGCCGTCCATCACCGTATGGGCCTTGGCCTTGTAGCCAAGGTTACGGATCTGCCGCGCAATCACCCCGCCCAGCAGCGAAAACCGCAAATAGGCCCGCATGGACTGCGCCACCGCAATCCAGTCATCCCCGGAGGTGCCCTCGGTGGTGTCAAAGCCCTGATCAACAATCATCGAAATCGCCTGATCATGCTCCGGATGGATTTCGGCGCCGGTGGCGTCATGGCTGTACCAAGTCCACTCCGGGCAACGGCTGATCCCGACCGCGTCAATCCCCAGCCAATAGCTCGCCGCCTTGATATTGGCGGCGTTACGCTCGGCATCTGTGGGGCGCGGCGCCTGCGGGGCGGGCGCGCCATCCTGCAGCAACACAAAGGCCCCCAGCATCCGCCGCTGCGCCATCGAAGGCGCGGCCTTGCGCACGTAAAACCCGCCGGTGGCCGCCGCCTGATTGGTCTTGCCCATATCGCCGAACTGGCTACGGGCAAACATATCGGCGCGTTTTGGCACCCGTGCCACCCGCGCCTCGTCAATATAGGTGGTGGGATCCGCGACCCGCTTCAGCGTCTCAAACGGATGCGGCCCATCGCAGAAATCGCGGCGGGCAAAGGGATCGCCATTGAGTGCTGAGCGTTCGGAGCCGACCCCCAGCCACCATTTCGGCCCCTTGACCTGCAACACCGGTTGCAGATCCTGCGGCAACAGCGGCTTGTCCTGCGCCATGTCGAAATCGGTGGTCACAACCGCCACACCAAACCGCGTGCCCAGATAGGGGTTCACCAGCTTGCCATCCTCAACCGTAGCCAGACCGGTGGCAACGGTCAGCTGGTTCAGATCCACATCCGCCGACGTCCCGGTATGCGCTTTGGCATCCCAACCCAGCAAGCGGATGTAATTCGCCAGTACCACCGCTGTCTCCGAGGCCCGCAGACAGGCGCGGTGGCGCTCGGCCCCCTCCAGCCAGTCACAGCCTGGCTCATCCGGGCGCGGATCGCGCGGCATGTCATAGAGAAACACAATCGAATGCGTATGCTCGCCAATAGTGGTCGGCGGCGCTTCCATCGCATCGCGCAGATCCGCCATGATCATATCGATGCCCGAAGCCAGCGTCTTGGTCTGGCGGGTCTTCAGATCATGGGACAGCCGGTCGATATCGGCGTTACGATAGGGCACATCCAGCCGGGCAGAGCCAGGCATCGGCCCGATCCCCACCATCGCCGCATCGCTGAAATAGCCAAAAGCCTTGATATGATCGGCCCGTTCCTGCGGGTCGCTCGGGCAGTCCGCTTGCGCCTTGTTGACCATCCCGTCGCGGATCGCATCCATCATCGCCTGATATTCACCCATCGCATTGACGATGGAGGCAGGCATATCGGGACGTCTGAAATTCAGCGGCTGAAACGGCGGCACTGCCGCGAGATCCGGCATCGGCCCCGGCTGCACCCGCTCCATCGGAAACGGCCCCATATGTATCGGGCGGGACCGGGTCGAAAACAAACGGAGAGACATAGGCGGATCCTGTTGCAGCAAAAGGCTGCCACAGGTTTAGCCCAGAAATTCGTCCAGAGGATAGGCTCCAACATCCAATTTTAAAGTAACGTCACTTAATTCATTGTTTTAAAATGAAACAATAGACATCCAATCTGCGTCTCACGGCAATTTCACCCCCGGCGCCCATCAAAGGCCCGAACCTCGATCCCGCCCTCGGACAGCGATTGGCGTACCGACCGCGCCAACTGCACGGCGGTTGGTGTGTCCCCATGCAGGCAGATCGTGTCGATGGCAGTGGGGATCCGCGCACCGCTTTCGGTGATGATCGCCCCCTCCTGCACCATTTGCAGAATGCGCGGCCCGGCAATCGCGGGATCGTGGATCACCGCGCCGGGCAGGGAGCGGTCCACCAGCGTCCCGTCATCATTATAGGCCCGATCCGCAAAGATCTCTCCGCACCAGTTGCAGCCCAGCTCCCGCACCACCTCTTCCATGGCGGTGGCGGCCAGCACCATGATGATCAGATCTGGGTCCAGCTCCAGCGCCGCCTCGTAGCAGGCCCGCGCCATAGCATGATCCACCGAGGCCATATTCGACAGCGCCCCATGCAGCTTCAGATGCCGCACTTTGGTACCAGCCGCGCGCGCCATGCCCTGTGCCGCGCCCAGCTGATAGCGGATCATATTGGCCAACGTGCCCTGTGGCACCTGCATCCTGCGGCGGCCAAAGCCTTGAAGATCATCAAACCCCGGATGCGCGCCGATCCCCACACCGTGGTCGCGCGCCCGCGCCATGGTCGCCGCCATCACATCCGGGTCACCCGCATGGAACCCGCAGGCAATATTGGCCGAGGAGACAACATCCAGCAGCGCCGCATCATCTCCCATGGTCCAGGGGCCAAAGCTCTCGCCCATATCGGCGTTCAGATCGACGGTCTTGCTCATGTTTCAGCTCCAGTTTCAAAAGGATCAGCCTCGGCTGATATTGCGCCCCCGATCAGCTGATAGGACAGCAGATCCGCCATATCAGCCGGATCGCGCAGCAGCGGGCGGCAGGCAGAGGGCAGCGCCGCAACAGCGGCCTCATGGGCGGCCTGCTGCGCCAGCCCGTCCTCAAGCGTGACCCAGCGAAACCGCAGCACCGCCCCAGCCGCCGCCTGCACCGCCCGCGACAGATCGCAGGGCAGAACCGTACCGATCCGGGGGTAGCCCCCGGTCGTTTGCGCCTCGCGCAGCAGCAGAAACGGGCGGCCGTCACCTGTCATCTGCACATCTCCCGGCACAATGATCTCCGACAGCACATTCAACTGCCCCTCAGCGGCAAATCCGGCCCCCTCGGACATCAACTGCAAGGCCATGCGACTGGCACGCCGCCCCGGTGTGAAAGGCGTCGCGGCAAAGCGTCGGCGCACCTCGGGTGGGAACAGATCAGACTGGAAGCTCTCGACCAGCCGCAGCTCCCCGCCTGAGAAGCGATCCGCCACGCGCAGGCCCAACCCGGTTACCTGCCGCGCCGCTGGCAGCATTTCAGCTCCCACCGGCAGGGTATCGCCTTTGGTCACTGGCGCCCCAAGGGCCGCCACCAGATGCGCCGCCCGCGCGCCCAGCAACTCCGGCGTGGCAAACCCGCCGCCCACATGCAGATAGCCATAAACGCCCCGTTTTGCAGGGCCGATCTCCAACCGTTGCCCCGGCTCAATCCGGTGCGACGCATTCCAGACCAACGGCGCGCCATCCAGCGTTGCCACCATCTCGGCGCCAGTCAGGGCGATCCGCATCGGCGCACTTGCCTCAAACAACCCGCCCATTCCGGCCATCTCCAGCGCCGCCAGCCCGGCATCCTGCCGCAACAGCGCCGCGCCTTCGGCCAGCGCCAGCGTATCCGCCGCGCCGCCCTGCGACAGCCCTTGCCCGAGGTAGCCAACCCGGCCCCGATCCTGCACCGTGCAGGAGGGACCAATCCGCAGAACCCGCAGCGCTCTCATGATGTGACCTCGCTGACAATGGCACCGCCCTGTTGGGCGCCGCTGTCCCGCAACCGCAAAAACGCCGCACGGCTCACCGGTTCGAACTGCAACTCATCTCCGGCGCGCAGCGCAAAGGGATCGGCGGCCTCCGGCTGAAACAGCGTCAGACCGGTCTGCCCGACATGGCGCCATCCCGTGGGCGATGCGGTTGAGAACAGCACGAACTGCCGGATCGCCAATACCAGCGCGCCAACCGGCACCTGCGGAGTGACTTCGCTCTGTCGCGGGATGTCCCAGTTTTCGCCCAACGTCCCAAGATAGGGCTGCCCCGGTGCAAATCCGATGGTCAGCGCCCGAACCCGCGCCGCGCCCAACTCCTCAATCGCTGCTGCCTCGCTCACCCCTGCCAGATCCGCCGCCTCTTCCAGCTGAGGTGCGAGCTCAGTGCCGTACACCGTCGGCACCCGCCAGAACCGCCGCCCATCCGGCAGCGGCGCCTGATACCAATCCCGGGTCAGCAACAACTCTGCCAGCGCCCCGCGCAACCGATCATGCGGCAGCTCCACCGCATCAAAGCGCACAAAAACCGAGGCCAAAGAGGTCGCAGTTTCCACCACGCCGCTCAGCCCCAACACATTGACCGCACTGCGAAAGGCAAGTGTGGCCCGGTTGGTGGCCTCATCCAGCTGATCGCCAAAACTGACCAGCATTCCCGACAGCCCGACATTGCGGATCAGCGGATAGATTGGGGGGGCCTCGCGCGACATGGTTCCTCCGACAGCGGCGACGGGCGACGCCCCGGCCGCCTCGGGCCGCTCCGGTATCGCCGTCCATTTTCGCCACAGGGTTGCGCCGCAAAGCGGGGATAGTCAACCGCGCTTTGCTCTCTCAGGTCACCAACGCACAGGAGCTGCCTCTCGCCGACACCAAACCGGGATCAGGCCGCCAAGGCTGTGGTGAAGGGCAGGTCCATGACCTCGCCCCCCTCGACCACCAGCGCCCGGTTCGGCTGCACCTCAATCCAGGCACTGATATCGCTGTCCAGCGGTTCTGAGGTGACAATCACCCCCTCCTTATAGACCCGGTAATAGAGGCTGGGTGCATGCCTGTCGGAGGCATAGCGCGCCGCATAAAGCCGGGTGCCATCGGACCAGCAGGCCCCAAACCGCATATGCGGCGTGGTGCCATTCTCGCGCGAAACGGCCTCCACCTGCTGCACGGCGGCGGCGACGGCCCCGATGGGATCCGCATCCAGCCCCAGACCAAGGGCAATCAGGAAAATCGCCTCACTCTCAGTGCCGCCCAGACGGTGATCGTAGAACGCATCCGGGATCATTGTATCCAGCCGCTTGCGGAACTGCATATGCCCGCCGGCCTGACCATTGTGCATAAAGCTCCACTTGCCGCTGGCAAAGGGATGGCAATTGTTGCGCGAAGTCGCGGTTCCGGTGGAGGCCCGCACATGGGCCAGAAACAGCCCAGTTTTGGTATGGCGCGAAATCTGCGCCAGATTGGGATCGGACCAGGCCGGATGCGTGTCCTTGTAAAGACACGGCTCCGGGCGGTCCGAATACCAGGCCATCCCAAACCCATCGGCATTGATCGGCGTCTTGCAGATCAGCGCATTCCGACACTGATGCACCAGCGAATGTTCCGGTACAAACACCAGATCCTCAAGGTAGCGCGGGGCCCCGTTCCAGGCGAGCAGACGGCACATTAGGCCACCTTCGGCGCAAAACGCGCGGTAGCGGTATCGACGTTATACCCCTCACAGAACCGCCGCGGATCCTGTGCGAGGTCGCGCACCGCGTGGATGATTGCATCGGCCTTCTCATCGCTCAGCGTGGCGGAGAAGTTAAGACGGGTCCAACCCGGTTTCTCGATCTCCTGTCCGCCCAGAATGGCCGCGCGCATAGCCCGAGACTGCACCGGTCCGATGTTCAGCAACCGGTGGGCATATGGCCCCGCACAGGCGCAGCCGCCACGGGCCTGCACCCCGTAGTGATCCGACAGCATCCGGGTGAACAGCTGTTGGTGGATCGGCGCGCCGGTCTCGGGATCCTGCACCTGAAACGAGAAGATCGGCAGTTTCTGCCTGGCATTCGGATTGCCGAGGATCTGCAGATTGGGCAGATCCTGCCAGGCCGCCAGCGCCCGCTGCCGCAGCTCCTCCTGCCGCTGGTCCATGAACGCCTGCCCCATCGCCTCCTTCACCAGAAGACACAGCGCGGCACGAATATCGCCAACCACATTGGGCGTGCCCGCCTCTTCCCGCGCGGCCAGATCATCGGCGTAGTCATGCCGCCAGGGGGAGACAAATTTCACGGTGCCGCCACCAGGGAGGGTTGGGCGCGTGCATGCGACAGCAGCCTTGCGCAGGATCATCACACCAGACGCCCCCGGCCCGCCCAGGAATTTATGGGCGGAGAACACAATCGCGTCCTTCTCGGCATCCGTGCCCGCTGCCATATTCATCGGCAGATAAGGGCCACCCCCCGCGTAGTCCCAGACCACCCGCGCGCCATGGCGACGCAACACCCGGCTGACGGCATCGGTGTCGGTAACAATCCCTGTGACATTCGACGCCGCCGAAAACGCCCCTACGATCAGGCGGTCGCCGCCAGCCTCCCGCTGCAACACGGCCTCCAGCTCGCCCATGTCAGGCCCACCTTCGGTGGCCTCGGCAATTTCGACCACTTCGGCGCCGCTTTCGCGCCACGGCAGGATGTTGGAATGGTGCTCATAGGGGCCAAGGATAACCAGAGGCGTCTGCCCCGCAGCCACCGCGCCGGAGACCCCCAACAAATGCACCAGCCGATTGAGCCCTGCCGTCGCGCCGGATCCAGTGAACACCGTCGCAAAACGATCATCCGCACCGCAGATCCGCGCAATGGTCTGCCGTGCCGCCCCGCGCAGCCGAGTCATGAAGCTGCCGCAATAAGATGCCTCAGTGTGGCTGTTGGCATAATAGGGCAACACCTCAGTCAGAACGAAGTCCTCAACCTGCCGTAGGGCCCGGCCAGAGGCGACGTAATCGGCGTATATCATCTTCACCGGCCCGTTCGGCCCGGGCAGTTCCGCCCCGTCACCAATGACACCGGCCCGCAGGCGGTCCAGACACTCCGCCCCGGCAAGCGACGCGCCGAAACGATCAAGAAGGTCGGCAGGGGCGAAATTTGTGGTCATTTGAACGGTCCTCTTGCTGTGTTTCAGACACACTACCAAGCAGGAACAGTGAATATTCACTCACTTATTGCACAAATCAATCTAAGTGTTCATCAAATGACACCACGCAACAGCTCATAGCCGATCAAAACCTCAAACACGGGACGACACCCCGATGGGATGATCTGCCAGTCCGCAGTACCTCGCTGACCACCCCCACCAATAGCCGTCTTAGGGCAGCACCTGAGCGAAGGCGATCTCCAGCTTGTCTGTGATCTCGCCGATCTGATCTTCACTGAGGATAAAGGGCGGTGCCAGCAGAATATGATCCCCGTTGCGCCCATCTCGCGTGCCCGCCATCGGATAGCAGATCAGCCCGGCCTCAAACGCCGCCTTCTTCAGCTTGCCTGCAACACCAAGACCCGAATCAAACGGCGTTTTGCTCTCGCGGTCTGCCACCAGTTCGATCCCCCGGAACAGCCCCCGCCCGCGCAGGTCGCCGACATGCGGATGCGGGCCAAACCGCGCGACCAGTGCTGCGTGCAGCTTTTCGCCCATCTCAGCACTGCGCTGCACCAATCCGCGATCCAGCAAGGCCCGCACCACCGCCAGCCCCGCAGCCGTCGCAACCGGGTGGCCGATATAGGTGTGGCCATGCTGGAAAAACCCGCTGCCGCCTTCAATCGCCTCATAGATTTGCCGGCTGCACAGCATCGCGCCAATCGGCTGATAACCAGCCCCCAACCCCTTGGCGATACACAGTATATCCGGCGCCACACCATCCGCCTCGCAGGCAAACAGATGCCCGGTCCGCCCCATGCCACACATCACCTCATCCAGAATCAGCAACACGCCGTATTGGTCGCAGATTTCACGAATGCGTTTGAAATACCCCTCAACCGCAGGCACCGCGCCTGATGTGGCCCCGACCACTGGCTCCGCCATGAAGGCCATGACCGTTTCAGGCCCAAGCCGCAGAATCTCTGCCTCCAGCTCATTGGCGACGCGCTGTCCGTAGTCATAACTGCTTTCGCCCTCGCCGCGGTCGACGTACTCATAGCAGGGCGCAATATGAGAGATATCGATCAGCAGCGGCGCAAACTGCTGGCGTCGCCATTCATTGCCGCCCGCCGCCAGCGCGCCCAGTGTATTGCCGTGATAGCTCTGCCGCCGGGCGATCACATGACGCCGGGCGTTGTCGCCGCGCTCCAGATAATACTGCCGCGCCAGCTTGATTGCGGCCTCCGTCGCCTCCGACCCGCCAGAAACGAAATAGACCCGGTCCAGATCTCCCGGCGCCTGAGAGATCAGCAGATCCGCCAGCGCCTCTGCCGGTTCCGACGTCATAAACCCGGTATGGGCAAAAGCCAGTTTGCCGACTTGCTCCTGCACCGCAGCGATCACTGCGGCATCGGAATGCCCCAGACAGGACACCGCCGCGCCGCCAGAGCCATCGAGATAGCGTTTGCCATTGGCATCAATCAGATAGCAGCCGTCCCCTGCGACGGCAGTGGGCAGATTGGCCTTGGTGTGGCGGGGAAAAACATGGCTCATAGCTGGGCTCCTTTATCCTCGGAAACAGGCATCACAAGCGGGCGATGCCCCGCCGCGCGCGCCAATGCGACAAACTCGGCAACTGAGGCTGCGTTGTCAGGATACTCTGATCCATCCGCAGCTTGGGTATTGTTTTCAAACCCGATCCGCAGCCGCCCCCCGGCCTCCAGCCCCGCCAGCAGGCAGGCGTGTTCCTGCCGGCCAAAGGCGCAGAGCCCCCAGTCCAGATCCAGATCCGCAGTTGCCTCAAGAAACATGCGCAGCTCGGACGCCTCAGCCAAACGCGGCGGCGCGTATTGGCCCAGCACAAAAATAGCCGACCGTATCTGCGCCGGAATATCCCCCCGCGCATAGGCCTGACGCAACGCCGCAATGCAGTCAGGACCATACAGGATATGCTGCACCTCGGTTCCTGCCTCCGCGCAGATCGCATAGGCCCGCGCGGCCAACGTCCAGTCCCGCGCCATTTCCCGGACCGAGACCGAGGCCGCCGCCGGGCGCAGCGCCTCCAGACAGGCCAGTTGATCCGCCACGTCAAACATACCCGCACTCTCGGTGGTGATCTGGATCGCCATGCCCGGCGCCGCCTCAGCCACCGCCGCCATCGCTGCACGGTAGCGCCCCGCATCCAGGGAATGCCCGCCCTCCCGATCGCGCACGTGCAGATGCAGCGCATCCGCCCCGGCCCGCTGGCAGGCCGCTGCCGTGGCAGCAATTTCCGCCGTGCGCAACGGCAGCCCCGGATGATCCGCCTGCCGTCGCCGCGCCCCATTGGGGGCCACCATCAAATGATATGTCGTCACCGCGTCGCTCCGCCTGTGTCACTGCGCCGGTCTATCGGCTGCACCGGTTTGGCGCATAACGGCGCATGTTCTCAATCCGGCAAATCCAGAACATATGTTTTTTCACCACAACCCCCGCCCGCCCCGCGTCTGGAGCTAAATTGCGTCGGCAACTGGACCTAGAGCAAAACGTAAATATAGCGTTTCGTGGATACAGAGCGAGTCTGGCCAGCCAATCCATGGCAGACCGCATTTTCGAACAACGTGGAAAGGGCATGTCATGGATGGCACGTTCAATGAAAACGACCTGAGCCGGGTCATCGCCGCAGACAAGGCCAACGTCTGGCATCACCTGATCCAGCACAAGCCTTTTGAAGAAAACGACCCCCGCATCATCGTCGAGGGCAAGGGCATGCGGGTCTGGGACCAGAACGGCAAGGAATGGCTCGACGCCGTTTCCGGCGGGGTCTGGACCGTCAATGTCGGCTATGGCCGCGAGGAAATCGCCAAGGCGGTCTACGACCAGCTGATGAAGCTTTGTTACTTCGCGCAATCCGCAGGCTCGATCCCCGGTGCGTTGTTTGCCGAAAAGCTGATCGAGAAGATGCCGGGCATGAGCCGGGTCTACTACAACAACTCCGGCTCGGAGGCGAATGAGAAAGCCTTCAAGATGGTGCGCCAGATCGCACACAAGAAATACGGCGGCAAGAAAACCAAGATCCTGTACCGCGACCGCGACTACCACGGCTCCACCCTCGCAGCGATGTCCGCAGGCGGCCAGGAAGAGCGCAATATGCAATATGGCCCCTTCGCGCCCGATTTCGTGAAGGTTCCTCACTGCATGGAGTACCGCAAGCACGAGCTGGGTCTGGAGCATCTCTCCGGCAAGGAGTTCGGCATCGCCGCCGCCAATCAGATCGAAGAGGTCATCCTGCGCGAAGGCCCCGACACCGTTGGCGCGCTCTGCCTTGAGCCGGTGACCGCAGGTGGTGGTGTTATCGAGGCGCCCGAGGGCTATTGGCCGCGCGTGCAGGAAATCTGCAAACAATACGACATCCTGTTGCATATCGACGAGGTGGTCTGTGGCGTCGGCCGCACCGGCACCTGGTTTGGCTACCAGCACTACGGCATCGAGCCCGACTTCGTGACCATGGCGAAAGGTGTGGCCTCGGGTTATGCCGCAATTGCCTGCCTCGTCACCACCGAAGCGGTCTTTGACATGTTCAAGGATGACGCCAGTGATCCGATGAACTACTTCCGCGACATCTCCACTTTTGGCGGCTGCACCGCAGGCCCCGCCGCCGCGCTGGTCAATATGCAGATCATCGAGGATGAGAACCTCCTTGAGAACTGCGTCGCCATGGGGGAGCGGATGAAATCCAACCTCGAGGCGCTGATGGAGAAACATCAGGTCATCGGCGATGTGCGCGGCAAGGGTCTGTTCCTCGGCGCCGAGCTGGTTGCGGACCGCGAAACGAAGGAGCCGGTGGACGAGAAACTGGCACAGGCGGTTGTGGCCGAATGTGGCAATCAGAACGTCATCATCGGTGTGACCAACCGCTCCATTCCTGGCAAGAACAACACCCTCTGCTTCAGCCCGGCGCTGATCGTGACCCCCGAAGACGTGGACAAGATCACCGACGCGGTCGATGTGGCCCTGACCAAAGTGTTTGGCTGATACATTTCCCCTGTTGAAGGAACGAATTGCGCCCCGGTATGTCCGGGGCGCTTTCTTGTTGAGACAGTTGGCCCGGTCGGGTTCAGACAAGCCGCGCCGCGATTCCGCCATCCACCGCCACCGGACCGCCGGTCACGAAACTGGACCGGTCCGACAGAAGAAACAGCGCAGCTTGGGCAATTTCCACCGGCGCGGCCATCCGTTTCATCGGGTGCAACCCCGCGATAAAACTGTGTGTGTCCGGATCGTCCCCCGCCATGGCGGTTTTGGTTCCGCCCGGCAGCAGCGCGTTTGCCCGGATACCCTCTGCAGCCAGATCGGACGCCAGCGACTGAACCAGGCCGATCAATCCCGCCTTAGACGCCGCATAGGCCCCCATGCCAGGCATGCCGCCATTGCTGAACCCAACAAAGGATCCGGTAAACACCAGCGCGCCACCGCCGCGTGCGCGCAGAGCCGGGATCTGCGCCTTGGCCGAGAAAAACGCGCCGGTCAGGTTTGCCGTGAGGACGGCGTTCCAGTTGGCGGCATCCATCTGCTCAATCGGCCCCATGTCTCCCATGATGCCCGCGTTGTTAAAGGCGCCGTCCAGCCCGCCAAACGCCTCTGTCGCCAAGGCCACCAAAGATTCTGAATAGGATTCCTCGGTAACGTCCCCGGCCAGGCAGGCCGCCCGTCCACCGCTCTGATTTATCTGACCCGCAAGGGTTTGCAGCTCAGCCTGCCGCCGGGCACCCAGCACGACATTGGCCCCTTCTGCCGCAAACAACAACGCCGCCGCAGCACCGATACCGCTACTTGCGCCGGTGATGATAAGTGTCTTGTCTTTTAGTTCCATGATCAAAGCCTCCATTGGTTGACGCCCTGAGCTAACCGCCTCACTGACATGCACTCGACCCGTTTCATGCGGTTGCAGCGGAGGCTCTTCCCTTTCCCGCAGGAAACGGGTCGCGGAGGCCGCCGGTCCCGGACCGCCAGGTAACGCCGCCCCAGACGCGACAGCGCCGCGCAAATGCGCGGCGCTTGGCCCAACGGGTGTCAGGCATCTCAGATGCCGCGCACCGGACGGGAGCATCCCGCCCAGTCCCGGCTCCTCAGACCATCTGAAACACGATCCCAGACAGGATCGCGCCGGTGATCCCCAGCGCCAGATAGGTGGCAAAGACCTGTGGCTTCACCAGCGACCAGACCGCCGCCATCGCCGGGATCGAACTCACTGCACCCGCCACCATGAAGGCCATCGCGGCTCCCGCGCTCATCCCCTGCTCCATCAGCCCCGCCAGCAAGGGTGGCGCCACATAGGAGTTGAGATACGCAGGCATCCCCACCAGCGCTGCGGTGGCAATCGGCAGGATCCCCTCGCCACCCACCAGGGTCGCAATCAGATCAGCCGGCACATAGGACACCAGCAGCGCCTCCAGCACATAGGCCAGCGTCAGCCATTTCACCAGAAACAGACCATTGCTGACGAACTCCTGCCGGAACTGGCTGCGCCGCGCAGGGTCCCGCCAGAAGGCCCAGACCGGTGCCTCGGCCTTCGGCGCACCACAGCCACAGCAGCTGGAACGCGGCGCCTGCCGCAGCGGGCTGGCAAAGGCGCCCGCCCCCCGCAATGCCTTGATGGCAAAGCCACCAAACAGCCCCAGCGCCACCGCCGCGACCGCCTTGGCAATCGCAAACGGCCAGCCGAGCGCCCCAGCCGTGATCAGCAGCGTCGGCGGGTCGATCAGGGGCGAGGCCAGCCAGAACGCCATCACCGCAGACAGCGGCGCACCCAGCGCCAACAGCCCGGCAATAAACGGGATCACCTCGCAGGAACAAAACGGTGCCAGCCCGCCAAAGACCGCCGCCAGAAAGATCATCCGCACTTCCCGCCCTTCAAAAGCGCGTGCGACCATCACCTCGGCCCCTGTCGCCTTGAGGTAGGAAAGCAGCAGCACCGCAAAGAGAATATAACGCCCGGTATGCAGCAGCGCCGCCCCGGCAAAACGGATGACCTCCGCCAGATTGCCGGGATCCAGCACCGCCACCGCCAGCAGGATCGCCACACAAAGCGCCCATGGCGTCTTGATCCCCCGCGCAATCAGGCCTGCAGGGCGTGGATTTTGTGTCAGCTCAGCCATCGTTTGCCACCTCCCGGATAGAGACATCATCCGCACAGCACTCACTGAGGATAAACCCCGCCAGTTGTTTCAACTGATCATAGTCCGCCGTGTTATAGGTGCTGCGACCGTCTTTGCGCTGCAGGATCAACCCGGCTCCAGCCAGAAGTTTCAGATGATGGGCCAATGTGGAGGGCGCAATCCCCGTGCGGCCCTGAATATCCTGCACCATCAACCCGCCTTCGCCCGCGCGCACCAGACAGCGTAAAACTGCCAGCCGCGCCTCCGACCCCATCGCCGCAAATCCACCCGCCGCCTGTTCCCAGTCCATAACCCACCTCCTGGCCCCATCTTGACCCTAACTGATTCGATAAAACTAGTTATATAGAACGATAAAGATCAATCCAACCAACTTCTCGATACACCTAGATTTGGACGTGTATATGATCGTCATGGCGGGCGGCACGGCAGCCTTGAAACCTGATCTTACGAAAGCCTGCGCCCATCCTTTCCCTTAGATGCGGCTCAATAAACACCTTCTGGACGCGCGCATCTTCTGCCAGCGCCTTCACCAGAAAAAATGTCCTGCGCTCTTCAAGAACTAAATCTCGCCAAATCCCCTGCGCCCAATCCAGATCCCAGCGCAGAGACAACCAAGCCTTGCGACACTCAGTCGGCCCAGATTCAAATGCAAAATACCCAATAGGCGACCGTACCGCCCTCGGAATATATCGACCTTCCTCGCTATAAAAGAGCGCCAGGTCAGCCTTCTTTCCATCATGATGCGAAAGATGTGGCAGCAGTGGGAAACCATCCCAGAACGGAAAGTTGGCATCCAATACAAGTGTAATCGTGCCGGGGTACTCCCGCGCAACCTCATCCGCATTGTCCTGCAACACCTCAAGCAACGCGGGCGACACATAGGTTCGGTTCAACGCACAGTAAAACCAGGACTGCACTTGCAGGTTGCCTGATCCAACACAGCTGAGCGGTGTTCTCCCAAAGGCCGGGGCCGTGTAGTGCGCCCCAATACTGAACGCCACATAGACAATAACAAAGACAAGCAGGGATCTGCGGAACAATCTCGACATCAACCAAGCCAGCCCGCCGATCTGAGTAACCACAGTCAGAAACAGAACAATCAGGCCGTGAACAACAAACTTCATCATGAGTTGAACATGCCCAAAGCCGGACATGGATTGCAATCAAGATCGATACCGACAAGATTCTCACTGCAAGACATCAAAATGTGTAAGTCCAGATTGCACCCCATTTATGTCCAGCCTACAGTGAGGCATGGCCATCTCTGTCGACACCTTCTTTCTGAACCCCGATGCGCAAGGCACCCTGCAGGCGCAGATCCAGGAAATGATTGCCGAGGGCATTCTCTCCGGCCGCTTGCGGGTGGGCGAGAAACTGCCCTCCTCGCGCAAGCTGGCCGCACATCTGGGCATCAGCCGCATCACCGTAACGCTCGCCTATACCGAGCTTCTGGCCAATGATTACCTGATCTCCAAGGGACGGTCTGGGTATTATGTTTCCGAAAACGCCCCGGTGCCGCCCAGCTACGCGCCTTCGCAGAAATCTGCGGACACGGTGAACTGGGCCTCGGCCATCGTCGGCAACTACTGCGGCGGCGACACCCCCCGCAAACCACAGGACTGGCGCGATTATCGCTACCCGTTCATCTACGGGCAGGCGGATGCCTCGCTGTTTGACCACGCCAACTGGCGGCTCTGTGCCCTGCGCGCCTTGGGGCAAAAGGATTTTGCCGCGCTCACCAATGATTACTTCGATCAGGACGATCCGCTTCTGGTGGAATATATCGCCCGCCACACCCTGCCCCGCCGCGGTATTTCTGCCCGGCCAGAGGAAATCCTGATCACCCTTGGGGCGCAAAACGCACTCTGGCTGGTGGCGCAGCTGCTCTTGGGGCCGGGCCGCAAGGCCGCGCTGGAGGATCCGACCTATTATACCCTGCGCGATCAGTTGGTTTATCGCGGCTGCGAGATCGACTGCCTGCCGGTGGATCATGACGGGTTGCCACCCGACACCATCCGAGATGACACCGATGTCATTTTCACCACCCCCAGCCACCAAAGCCCGACCACAGCCACCATGCCGATGGCGCGTCGCAAACAGCTGCTGGACCGCGCCCGCGATATTGATGCGGTGATTGTTGAAGATGACTATGAATTCGAGATGTCCTTCCTCGGCGCGCCCTCACCGGCGCTGAAGTCGCTCGATGCGGATGGCCGGGTGGTCTATGTCGGCAGCTTCTCCAAATCGCTCTTCCCCGGCCTGCGCCTTGGCTATCTGGTGGGTTCCGAACCCTTCATCCGGCAGGCCCGCGCCCTGCGCGCCAATGTGCTGCGCCATCCGCCCGGCCATGTGCAACGCACCGTGGCTTATTTCCTGTCGCTGGGCCACTACGATGCCCAGATCCGCCGCATGGCCAAGGTTCTGCATGATCGCCGCTGTGTGATCGAAGAGGCTGTGACCCATCATGGGCTTAGCGTGGCAGGCGTCGGCGTCTACGGCGGCTCCTCCCTATGGATGTGCGCCGACGCGGGCGTGGATACCGCAGCGGTCGCCCAATCGCTGAAGGCAACGAGCGTCCTGATCGAACCCGGCGCGCCCTTTTTCGCCGCAGAACACCGCAAGCAAAACTACTACCGGCTTGGCTATTCTTCGATCCCCTCCAACCGGATTGAACCGGGCCTTGCCCTGCTTGCCGAGGCTCTGCGCCCGAGCTGTGCAAAGGCTGGTTAGCCTGCCACATCTGCGGTTTGCCCCCTTCCGAAGTCTCTGCCTGACGCTGCAGTGCAGCAATCATCCCCACCGCATACTGGTACTAAGCCGGGGCGGGAACTGGCCCTAACCCGGCTCTGCTCGGCGGAATACACCAGATTCATCCCGGCCTTTGTGCCGGCCCTTTTGGCGTCTCATCAGGAGAATACGCGATGAAAATGACCACCGAGGAAGCATTTGTAAAAACACTGCAAATGCACGGCATCCAACATGCGTTTGGCATCATCGGCTCGGCCATGATGCCGATTTCTGACATCTTCCCCGACGCGGGCATCACCTTCTGGGACTGCGCCCACGAAGGCTCCGGCGGGATGATGGCGGACGGCTACACCCGCGCCACCGGCAAAATGTCGATGATGATCGCCCAGAACGGCCCCGGCATCACCAACTTCGTCACCGCCGTCAAAACCGCCTACTGGAACCACACCCCGCTCCTGCTGGTCACCCCTCAGGCTGCGAACAAGACCATCGGCCAGGGCGGTTTCCAGGAAATGGAACAGATGCGCATGTTCGCCGATTGCGTCGCATATCAGGAAGAGGTCCGCGACCCCTCCCGCGTGGCCGAAGTGCTGAACCGCGTCATCATGAACGCCAAGCGCGCCTCGGCGCCCGCGCAGTTGAACATTCCGCGTGACATGTGGACCCAGGTCATCGACATCGAACTGCCCGCCATTGTTGAATTTGAACGCCCCTCCGGTGGCGAAACCGCCGTCAGCGACGCGGCGAAACTGCTGTCCGAAGCCAAGAACCCGGTGATTCTGAACGGCGCCGGCGTGGTATTGTCCAAGGGCGGCATTGCGGCCTCCCAGAAGCTGGCCGAACGTCTGGATGCGCCGGTCTGTGTTGGTTATCAGCACAATGACGCCTTTCCCGGTAATCACCCGCTGTTTGCAGGTCCGCTGGGTTACAACGGCTCCAAAGCCGGGATGGAGCTGATCAAGGACGCCGACGTCGTTCTCTGCCTCGGCACCCGTCTGAACCCCTTCTCCACGCTGCCCGGCTACGGCATGGAATACTGGCCCGCCGATGCCAAGATCATTCAGGTCGATATCAATCCTGACCGCATCGGCCTGACCAAGAAAGTCTCCGTCGGCATCATCGGCGACGCCGCCAAAGTGGCCTCCGGGATCCTCTCCCAGCTGAGCGACAGCGCAGGCGATGCGGGCCGCGAGGAGCGCAAGAACCGCATCTCGGAAACCAAATCACGCTGGGCGCAGCAGCTCACCGAGATGACCCATGAGGACGACGATCCGGGCACCACCTGGAACCAGCGCGCCCGCGCCGACAAACCCGAATGGATGAGCCCCCGCATGGCGTGGCGCGCTATCCAGCAGGCCCTCCCCCGTGAGGCGATCATCTCCTCCGACATCGGCAACAACTGCGCCATCGGCAACGCCTACCCATCCTTCGACGAGGGGCGCAAATATCTGGCCCCCGGCCTTTTTGGTCCCTGTGGCTATGGTCTGCCTGCGATTGTCGGCGCCAAGATCGGCTGCCCGGATACCCCAGTTGTTGGCTTCTCCGGCGACGGTGCCTTCGGCATCGCGGTGACCGAGCTGACGGCGATTGGCCGGGGCGAATGGCCCGCGATCACCCATATCGTGTTCCGCAACTACCAGTGGGGCGCGGAAAAGCGGAACTCCACCCTGTGGTTCGATGACAACTTCGTCGGCACCGAACTGGACGAGCAGGTTTCTTATGCAGGCATTGCCAGCGCCTGTGGCCTCAACGGTGTTGTGGCCCGCACCATGGATGAGCTGACCTCCGCACTTGCGCAGGCCATCGAGGACCAGAAAAACGGCAAAACCACCCTGATCGAAGCCATGATCAACCAGGAGCTGGGTGAGCCGTTCCGCCGTGACGCCATGAAGAAGCCGGTCCGCGTCGCAGGCATCGACAAGGCCGACATGCGCGAGCAGCAGGTCTGACGCCTATGCCCCTGCCTTTTGATCTCTCAATGGGCGCGGGCGCCTTTCTGGCCGCCGCATTATTTGCGGCGGCCTTTATCCGCGGATATTCGGGCTTTGGCTTTTCCGCGATCTTCATCATTCTCGCCGCTCTCGTCACAAATCCGCTGCCGCTGATCCCCGTGGTCTTTGCCTGCGAGATTGCGATGACCGCCTTTCAGGCGCGCGGCATTCGCCCCCATATCGACTGGCGCAGATCCCTGGCTCTCTTGGCTGGTGCTGCTGTTGCCACTTTGCCTGCCGTCGCCGTGATGGCCCGCCTTGGCCCGGATCAGGCGCGGCTGGTGATTTCCGTGCTGATCCTTGGCCTCAGCCTCCTGTTGCTCAGCGGTTGGCGCCTCGCGCGCCCCATTGGGACCGCCGGGCATGTCGCCGTGGGCATGGCCTCCGGCATGGCCAATAGCGCCGGCGTGGGCGGCCTGCCCGCTGCCGCCTTCATGACCGCGCAGCCGATCCCGCCTGCGGTGTTTCGCGCCACCATGATCGTGTTTCTGACGGGCATCGACCTAATGGCCCTGCCGGTCATGTCCGCCCATGGGCTGACTGGCCCGGACACGCTTTGGGGGGTGATCCTCGCCTTTCCCATCCTTGGTGCAGGTGTTTGGGTCGGCTCACGCGGCTTTGCTCTGGCCGCGCCGGATTTGTTCCGCCGCTATGTCGTGACGCTCTTGGCGGCACTGGCGGCCCTCAACATCGTGAAGGCCGCGCTATGACCTCATCTGCTGAAACCGACATTCTGGTCCTCAATGCCGGGTCCTCGTCGATCAAATTTGCGATCTTCGACGCGGATCTCACCCAGCGCATCGCTGGCTTGGCTGAGGGGATCGGCACGCCGCAATCACGTTTGCGCATTGCAGACAGTAGCAGCGACAGCCAGTTCCCCACCCACGCCGAAGCGCTGGCCGCGATTCTGGCGGCACTGCCTGCACATGGGCTTGACCCGTCGCGGCTCGCAGCTGTGGGCCACCGGGTCGTGCACGGCGGGCGAAAGCTGACCAAACCGGTGCGCATCACCCCCGAAATCCGCAGTGAAATCGCCGATTGCACGCCGCTGGCCCCTCTGCACAACCCGCACAGTCTCGCGGCGATTGATACGATGGCCGCCACCGCGCCTGAGCTGCCGCAGTTTGCCAGCTTTGACACCTCGTTTCACGCCACCAATCCAGAGGTCGCCACCCGCTACGCGATCCCCCGCGTGGAAGAGACCAAGGGCATCCGCCGCTACGGGTTTCACGGTCTGTCCTACGCCTCGCTGGTGCGGCGCCTGCCGGAGATTTCCGGCGTGTCGCTGCCCTCGCGAATTCTGGCCTTTCACCTGGGCAACGGCGCCTCGCTTTGTGCGATCCGCAATGGCCAGTCCGTTGCCACCACAATGGGCTATTCGCCGCTGGATGGCCTGACCATGGGCACCCGGTCGGGCGGCATTGACGCCAATGCGGTGCTGCGCCTGGTCGAAGACAACGGGCTGGAGCGCACCAAGGCGATCCTCAACAATGAAAGCGGGCTATTGGGGTTGTCGGGTGGCAAATCCGACATGCGCAACCTGATGCTGGACCCCAGCGCTGACAGCGCCTTTGCCATCGAGCATTTCTGCTATTGGAGCCTGCGTCACGCAGGCAGCCTGATTGCCGCGATGGAAGGTCTGGATGCCATCGCCTTCACCGGTGGCATCGGCGAGAACGCCGTGGGTGTGCGCGCCCGTATTCTGCGCGGTCTGGAATGGATCGGCGCGCGTATGGATGTGGATGCCAACCACGCCCGCAAGGCGCGCCTGCATGCCGGCAGCTCCAAGGTGGCGATCTGGGTGATTGAGGCTGAGGAAGAGCGTCAGATCGCCATGGATGCCCAGACCCTGATGGGGGCGTCATGATCGCCGCCCCCGTCCGCCTGTCACACACCAAGCAAGATCAGATCTGCGCCACCGTCAGGACCGTCGCCGCCACAATGTCCTCGACCGAGGCGCCTCGGCTCAGATCGCAGACCGGCTTGGCAAAGCCCTGCAAGAACGGCCCCAGCGCCTGCGCGCCGCCCAATTCCTGGCAGAGCTTATATCCGATATTGCCCGCATCCAGCGTCGGGAAGATCAGCACATTGGCCTCAACCGGCGCGATGCCTTTCTTCTCGGCAATCACAGGGTTCAGTGCCGCATCTGCCTGCACCGGGCCTACAAATCCGCTGGCCTCTGCCGCCGCGCGCACCAGCGCCACACTGTCGCCATCGCCCGAGGTGCCGGTGGAAAACGACAGCATCGCAACCCGTGCTGACCCCAGTAGCGCCTCTGCCGAACGTGCAGAGGCCCGTGCGATATCCGCCAGTTGCGCCGCATCCGGCGCGACATTTACGGCGCAATCTGCAAACACCAATTCGCGCCCGTCCGGAAACACCATCAGGAAGAACGACGAGGCTGTGCTGACCCCCGCATCCAGCCCGATGCCGATGCTGGCCGCCTCAATCACCCGGCGCGTGGGCACATCCGCGCCCGCCACCATCGCATCCGCCTCGCCCGCAGCCACCATCGCCGCCGCGCGGTACAGGGGTTTGGAGAGCATCCGCTTGGCGATGCCCTCCTTCATACCGCGCGCCGCCATCAAGACATCCACATGCGCCGCAGACAC
This sequence comes from Phaeobacter piscinae, assembly GCF_002407245.1. Lineage (NCBI taxonomy): Bacteria > Pseudomonadati > Pseudomonadota > Alphaproteobacteria > Rhodobacterales > Roseobacteraceae > Phaeobacter > Phaeobacter piscinae. Next base: position 2,814,589 of record NZ_CP010681.1, read on the forward strand.
CGGCGCCAAAGGCACAGCCTCCACCAGCCCCTCACGGGTCAGCTGGTCTACCGCAGCTGCCACTCTGGGGTCGTCCATCTCGGGAAACACCACCCGTGCCCTGCGATCCCGAGCCAGCGCATATGCGTTTTCAAGTACAGTCATTTTGATCTCCCTTGCGGGGAAAGGAGCCAGCAATGAGCGATAACGTCAAGATCAACCGCGGCCTCAAGGGGATCTACTTTGAACGCTCCGGGGTTTCCGACATTGACGGCGCCAAGGGTGAGCTGAGTTATCGCGGCTATTCCATTCACGATCTGGCCACGCATTCCACCTTTGAGGAGGTCTGCTATCTGCTGATCCATGGCGAATTGCCCGATGCGGATCAGCTCGCAGAATTTGACACCGCACTGAAAGCCGCCCGCGTGTTGCCTGCCCCGGTGCTGGATATCATCCGCGCCACCAAGGATGGCCATCCGATGGATGTGCTGCGCACTGCCGTCTCTGCCCTCGCCGCGCTTGAACCAGACAGCCAGCAGGTCGGCGAAGACGCCTTTGTCGCCAACGGCATCCGCCTGATTTCGCAGGTGCCGATCATCATCGCCGCCCATGACGCGATCCGAAATGGCCGCGAGGTGGTGGCCCCCGACATGACCCTCAGCCATGCGGGCAACTGGCTGTGGATGCTGAAGGGCGAGAAACCCACGCCAGAGGCCACCCGGCTCGCGGATGTCGATTTCATCCTGCACGCCGAACATGGTGCCAACGCCTCAAGCTTTGCCGCACGCGTCAGCATCGGGACCGAAACCAATCTCCACGGCGGCATCGTCACCGCGCTCTCCACCCTTGCAGGTCCAGCCCACGGCGGTGCCGCCGAGGACGTGATGAAAATGGTGCATGAAATCGGCACGCCCGACAAAGCCGCCGCCTATGTGAAGGCCAAGCGCGCCGCCAAGGAGGCCGTGACCGGTTTTGGCCACCGCGTCTACCGCAAGGAAGACCCCCGCGCGCGCCACATGCGCGAAGGCGTGCGCCAGTTGGGCGCGGAAATGGGCGCGCCGGAATGGTATGAAATCCTGCAAGCCGTGGTGGAGGCCATGCAGCCCTATGCACGCCACGGTCTGAACGTGAATGTCGATTTCTACTCCGGCGTGATCTACCAGCTGCACGGCATCGCGATGGATCTCTACGTGCCGATCTTTGCCATCGGCCGGATGCCCGGCTGGATCATCCAATGCATCGAACAGCAGCGCGGCAATATCCTGATCCGCCCCCTGACCCTATACAACGGGCCGGAACCCCGCGCCTATATTCCACTAAACGCGCGCTGATCCCACCCACTCCGCGCCACAGTACATAGCGCCGCCCGGCCCATGCAGGCCCGGCGCATCATCAAACAGGGACACCATGGCACATACCCAGCCCCAGCTAGACACCTCGCCGCCCGTGTCGGACGAGATCCGCCAGACCACCTGCTACATGTGCGCCTGCCGCTGCGGCATCAACGTCCACATGAAAACGGATGAAGATGGCCAAAAGAAAGTCGCCTATATCGAAGGCAACCGCGATCATCCGGTGAACAAGGGCGTGCTCTGCGCCAAAGGCTCTGCCGGGATCATGCAACACAACGCGCCGTCACGTCTGCGCGCGCCGATGAAGCGCGTCGGCCCGCGCGGCTCCGGCAAGTTCGAGGAAATCTCCTGGGACGAGGCGCTGGACATTGCCGCTGGCTGGCTGGAACCCATCCGCGAGGATAACCCGGAAAAGCTGGCGTTCTTTACCGGGCGCGACCAATCCCAGAGCTTCACCAGTTTCTGGGCGCAGAACTTCGGCACCTGCAACTATGCAGCCCACGGCGGGTTCTGCTCGGTCAATATGGCCACCGCCGGCATCTACACGATGGGCGGCGCGTTCTGGGAATTCGGCCAGCCCGACTGGGATCACACCAAGCTGTTCATGTTGTTTGGCGTCGCCGAAGACCACGACAGCAACCCCATCAAGATGGGCATCGGCAAGATCAAGGCGCGCGGTGCGCGGGTCATTGGCGTCAATCCAATCCGCTCCGGCTACAACGCTGTGGCTGACGATTGGGTCGGCATCACGCCGGGCACCGACGGTCTGTTCATCCTGGCGCTGGTGCATGTGCTGATGAAGGCGGGCAAGATTGATCTGGAGTACCTCAGCCAGTTCACCAACGCGCCAGTGCTGGTCAATCAGGATCCAGATAGCGCCGATTACGGCCTGTTCTTGCGCGATGACCATGGCGCGCCTCTGGTGATCAACCGCAAGACCGGCCAGCTCGCGCCCTTTGACATGCATGGCGTGCGCCCCGATCTGGGCGGCTCGTTTGAACTCAATGGCATCACCCATGTGTCCGTCTTCCAACTGATGGCCCAGCGCTATCTCAGCGACGACTACGCCCCCGAAGCCGTGGCCGAGCGTTGCGGTGTCTCCGCCAAACGCATCCGCGCCATCGCCGCCGAGCTGGCCCGCGTCGCCTTTGACGAGGCATTCGAGCTGGATCAGGAGTGGACCGATTTCCGCGGTGAGACCCATAAAACCATGAAGGGTCGCCCGGTCGCCATGCACTCCATGCGCGGTGTCTCGGCCCATGCCAACGGCTTTCAGACCTGCCGCGCGCTGCATGTGTTGCAGATCCTTCTGGGCACGGTGGAGGCGCCCGGCGGCTTCCGCTTCAAACCGCCCTACCCCAAACCGGTAGAGGCGCATCCCGCCCCCCATTGCCGCGTCACCCCGAACAAACCGCTGGACGGCCCGCATCTGGGCTTCGTGCACGGGCCGGAACATCTGGCGCTGAAGACCGACGGCAGCCCGGCGCGCATCGACAAGGCGTTCACCTGGGAAAACCCGATGTCCAGCCACGGGCTGATGCATATGGTGATTTCCAACGCCCATGCCGGTGATCCCTACAAGATCGACACGCTCTTCATGTATATGGCGAATATGTCGTGGAACTCCTCGATGAACACGCGCGGCGTGATGGAGATGCTCACCGACACCGACGACAATGGCGACTATGTGATCCCCCGGATCATCTACTCGGACGCCTATTCCTCGGAAATGGTGGCCTATGCGGATCTGATCCTGCCCGACACCACCTATCTGGAACGCCACGACTGTATCTCGCTGCTCGACCGTCCCATCTGCGAGGCCGACGGCGCGGCTGATGCGATCCGCTGGCCCGTGGTGGAACCCGACCGCGACGTGCGCGGATTCCAGACCGTACTGGTGCAGCTGGCCAATAAGATGAAACTGCCCGGCTTCACCCATGAAGACGGCACAGCGAAATGGCAGGACTACGCCGACTATATCGTGAACCACGAACGCAAACCCGGCATCGGCCCGCTTGCAGGGTTCAGGGGCGAGGACGGCAGCAAGGTTGGCCGGGGTGAGGTGAACCCCGAACAGCTGGACAAATACATCGAAAACGGCGGTTTCTTTGTCGAACATATCCCGGCAGAGGCCAGCTATTTCAAACCCTGGAACATGGCCTATCAGGACTGGGCGGTGAACCTCGGCCTCTTTGACAGCCCACAGCCCTATCTGTTCCAGCTTTATGTGGAGCCCTTGCGCAAGTTCCAGCTGGCCGCTGAAGGCCACGGTGAGCGCCAGCCGCCCGAACACCTACGCGCCCGCATCAAAGAGACGATGGACCCGCTGCCCATCTGGTATGAAACCGATCAGCAGGGCAACGACGGCTTCACCGTCAACGCCCTCACCCAGCGCCCCATGGCGATGTATCACTCCTGGGGCACGCAGAACGCCTGGCTGCGCCAGATCCACGGCCGCAATCCGCTTTATGTGCCGACCAAGCTGATGCGCGAAAACCACCTCAGCGATGGCGACTGGGCCAGGGTCACCTCCCCCCACGGTGAAATCACCGTGCCAGTGATGGAGATGGCGGCGCTCAATGAAAACACCGTCTGGACCTGGAACGCCATCGGCAAGCGCAAGGGAGCCTGGGCGCTGGAAGAAAACGCGCCAGAGGCCACCAAAGGCTTCCTGCTGAATCATCTGATTCACGAGCTGCTGCCACCGAAGGGAGACGGCCTTCGCTGGGCCAATTCCGACCCGATCACCGGTCAGGCTGCGTGGTTCGATCTGAAAGTAAAGATCGAAAAAGCCGCCGCGCCGCAGGATCTGAGCGAAAGCCAACCTGTGGTAGAGCCTCAGACCTCGCCCGTGGGCACCGGTCCCAAAGACCTGACATGGAAGGTGGGCAAATGATCAATCCAACTTTCTTCGAAGAAAATTGCCAGGAAAATGGGTGTTTTCCTGGTTCCGCAACTTGCACCGAGGGTATGCAATGACCGAGCTTCCCACCCAGACCGACCGCAAGATGGGGCTGGTCATTGATCTGGATACCTGTGTCGGCTGCCATGCCTGTGTGATTTCCTGCAAGGGCTGGAACACCGAAAACTATGGCGCGCCGCTATCAGATCAGAATGCCTATGGCGCTGATCCCTCGGGCACCTTCCTCAACCGGGTGCACTCCTATGAGGTGCAGCCATCTCGCTGTGCCAGCCAGCCCAACCCGGCGGCCCAGCTGGTGCATTTCCCGAAATCCTGCCTGCATTGCGAGGACGCCCCCTGCGTCACCGTCTGCCCCACCGGCGCCAGCTACAAGCGGGTGGAAGACGGTATCGTTCTGGTCAATGAGTCCAACTGCATCGGCTGTGGCCTTTGTGCCTGGTCCTGCCCCTATGGCGCCCGCGAGTTGGATCTGGCCGAAGGGGTGATGAAGAAATGCACGCTCTGTGTGGACCGGATCTACAATGAGAACCTCGAAGAGGTGGACCGGGTCCCCTCCTGCGTGCGGACCTGCCCGGCAGGCGCGCGCCACTTCGGCGATCTGGGGGATCCTGACAGCGATGTCTCCAAACTGGTGGCAGAGCGCGGCGGGATGGACCTGATGCCGGAAATGGGCACCAAACCGGTGAACAAATACCTGCCCCCCCGCCCCAAGGACCAGATCGAGGATCAGATCAACATTCTGGCCCCGCTGCTGGCCCCCGTCGCAGAGGAGCCCAAGGGCTTCCTCGGCTGGCTGGACAAGGCGCTCGACAAACTTCCCGGCAATTCCGCAGAGGAGACGAGCTGATGCATCCCGCACCTTCTGTTATCCTCTTCACCACCCTCTCCGGTCTCGGCTTTGGCCTTCTGGCCTTCCTTGGCCTTGGCAAGCCTGAGGTAACCGGCTGGGTCGCCTTTGTGTTCTATGCCATCGCCTTTGGTTTTGCGGTGGGCGGGCTTCTGGCTTCGACCTTTCACCTTGGCCGGCCAGAACGAGCCTGGCGCGCCTTTAGCCAGTGGAAAACCAGCTGGCTCAGCCGCGAAGGCATCTGCGCAGTTGCGGCTCTCATTGTGATGGGGCTCTTTGCCTTTGGCGCGGTGTTTCTGGACACCCATTGGTGGGTACTCGGCTGGATCGGCGCGGCGCTGTCACTGGCGACGGTCTTCACGACCTCGATGATCTACACCCAGCTCAAGACCATTCCGCGCTGGAACATGGCGCTGACGCCGGTGATGTTCCTGTCCTTCAGTCTTGCGGGCGGGTCACTGCTGGCCGGGGCTGAGGCGCTGGCGCCCTGGTTGCTGGCCATCGCAGGTTCGGTACAGCTGGCCTATTGGGCCAAGGGCGATCAGGCCTTTGCCACCTCTGGCACCGATATGGGCACCGCCACCGGCCTTGGCGATCGCGGCACCGTGCGTGCGTTTGAACCGCCCCATACCGGCTCCAACTACCTGTTGCGTGAATTTGTGCATGTGGTCGGGCGCAAACATGCGCAGAAACTGCGGGTGATCGCCTTTGCCTCAGGCTTTGCGCTGCCCTTGATCTGCCTCATCCTGCCGGTTGAAGGCCTGATGCTCAAACACCTGCTGGCAGGCGTCGCCGTACTGCTGCACATCGCCGGAATTGCCGTCTCGCGCTGGCTGTTCTTTGCCCAGGCCGAACATGTGGTCGGGCTGTATTACGGCAAGCGTTGAGCCATCCCAAAACACCTAAAATCAGGGCGCCCCAGCGGCGCCCTTTTTTCGTGGCCCACATCTTTTTTCAAAAAACCCCACCACCCATGTCACAAACCCGCCCGCTGCCTCGTCCTGTTTCTGAACCCATCAGAAAGGACCAAATGATGTCGCAACGTCTCGATTATTTCTCTGTCGCCGGGGATCTGTTCAAACCGATGATGGAGCAGGAAGCCCTGTTCAAAAACAGCACCTTGGAATTCAGTGTGGTGGAACTGGTGAAACTGCGGGCCTCCCAGATCAACGGCTGCGCCTTCTGCATCCATATGCACACCCATGAGATGCGCGCCCATGGCGAGAGCGAGGACCGTATGCATCTGCTGAACGCCTGGCGCGAATCGCCGCTCTACACACCCCGCGAACGCGCGGCGCTGGCGTGGTGCGAGGCGCTGACACTGGTAGAAGCCACCGCCGCACCCGATGCCGACTATGACGCCGTGGCAGAGCTGTTTGAGCCGCGCGAACAGGTGCTGCTGACGCTGCTGATCGGCGCCATCAACAACTGGAACCGCATTGCAATCGGCTTTCGCAGCGCCCACCCTGTGAGCGAGAGCGCAACAGGGGCCAACGCGGCGTGACAGCACAGACCAAAGACACAGGAACTGATGCGTTTCTGACAGCGCGGCCGCGATTGTTTGCGGCCGCCTACCGGATGCTGGGCAGCGTGACCGATGCCGAAGATATCCTGCAGGACGCCTATCTGCGCTGGCAGTCGGCCCCCAAGGGGGAGATTCTCGACCCGACCGGGTACCTGATGCGGATCACCACGCGGCTCTGTCTTGATCAGTTGAAATCAGCGCGCAAACGGCGCGAGACTTACCCTGGCGAGTGGTTGCCAGAGCCGGTGCTTACTGATGAGACAACCGAGCTGCTGGATCATGACGTTTCGGTTGCGCTTCTGCTGGCGCTGGACGCCCTCTCCCCGCTGGAACGCGCGGCCTTCCTTTTGCATGATATCTTTGACAGCTCTTTTAGCGACGTGGCCTCCGCGCTGAACCGCTCGCCCGAGGCCTGTCGCCAACTGGCTACCCGCGCGCGCCGCAAGGTGCAGGCCTTGCGACCGGAGGCCCCCAGCCGCCCAGACCAAGGCGAGGCGCTGACCGAGGCGTTCTTTCGCGCCTCCAAAACCGGGGATATGACCGCCCTCACCCGGTTGCTGAGCGAAGATGTGCAGCTGATCTCCGATGGCGGCGGCAAGGCAATGGCGGCACTCAATCCGATCTATGGACGCGACAAGGTGCTGCGGCTGCTGGCCGGGCTTGCCCGCAAAGCCCATCACACAGCGCCAGATCACTGGCGCCTGTGTCAGCTCAATGGTCTGCCTGCGATTGTGAGCCGCGGCGAAGATGGCATTCTGCAAGCCACCTCGCTGAATATTCGCGCGGGCCGGATCACCCGCATCTATGTCACCCGCAACCCGGACAAGACGCGGCATCTGGCATCTGTGCTGGGGTGATCTGCCGTTGCCCAGGCAGCGCACGCCCTGCTTACCGCTGATACATCTGCCGGCCCTATTCTGTTGTGGATCGCGATCACTTCCGGGCTTTACGACCCCGGACACCATGGAAACCGACCCCAACGGCAACTCTGCCATCGGGGTTGTGCAAAACAGTTTCGCACCGGGGCAGTGACGCGCCCCGCAATTTCCAGCCATTCCCGGGATCTTCACCGGGGCGGCGCCGCCTTTCTATCTCAACTAGCTCCGGTCTTAGGGATATGACCCTGAACCACCGGTTAGAGACTAAGATGTCCAAAACGAAACAGACCGGAACGCAGCAGCGTCCCGGCCTGAGATGACGTGTCTATGATCGCTGTGCTGTGCTTACAGCAGACCTGCGTGCGCCATGGCGGCGTCGATTGCGGCCTTGGTGCTGTCTTCCAGACCGGTCAGCGGCAGGCGCACCTCCTCGCTGCACAGGCCCAATTTCGATAGGCCGTATTTCGCCCCCGCCAGACCCGGCTCGATGAAGATCGCCTCATGCAGCGGCATCAGCTTGTCCTGATACTCCAGCGCCAATGCGTAATCACCGGCCAGCGTCGCCGCTTGGAATTCGGCGCAGAGCTTCGGCGCGACATTGGCCGTCACCGAAATGCAGCCAACCCCACCATGAGCGTTGAAGCCCAGCGCGGTGGCATCCTCGCCAGACAGCTGGATGAAATCCGCGCCGCAAGAGGCGCGCTGCTGGGACACGCGGGCGATATCGCCGGTTGCATCCTTCACACCAATGATGCGCTCCAGCTTGGCCAGTTCGCCCATGGTGGCAGGGGTCATGTCGATGACCGAGCGACCGGGAATATTGTAGATCACAATCGGAATATCGGCGCAGTTATGAAGCTCGGTGAAATGCGCAATCAATCCGCGCTGGGTTGGCTTGTTGTAATAGGGCGTCACCACCAGCGCGGCATCGGCGCCAACCTCGGCGGCGAATTGCACGAACCGCTTGCCTTCAACCGTGTTATTGGATCCGGCCCCGGCAATCACCGGCACCCGGCCTGCCGCGATTTTCACCACTTCGGCAATGACGGTTTCATGCTCTTCATGGGTCAGCGTTGGGCTTTCACCGGTGGTGCCCACCGGGACCAGCGCTGTAGAGCCCTGATCAATGTGCCACTCGACCAACCGTTTGAGCGTATCCAGATCCAGCTCGCCGTTGGAAAACGGGGTGACGAGGGCTGGCATAGAGCCTTTGAACATGGGCACGCTCCCTTTGCTGTTCGTGCGGGCGCAGAATTGCACCGGCTTGAGTGATGGACATGCCGGGGATTTGAGTTGATACCGGCAGGTCACGGATTATCGTCATTGGCTCTATCCCCGGAACGTTGGAAAATGCAAGAGATGACACGCATTCTGGCCCTTATTGCCCTCATTTCCGCCACTCTGAGCGGCACCGCTGCCATGGCCGTGGACCTTGGTCGCGCGCTGGAGCTGATGCGCTCGGAAAAATGGAGCGAAGCCGGGCGGAGTGCCGGCCATGAAGCCACCGTCGCCCGCGATGTGATCGAATGGCACAGGCTGCGCGCAGGCATGGGATCGGCTTCCGATGTGATGGCGTTTCTGGCGCGGCGGTCGGACTGGCCGGGGCTGGCGCTGCTGCGGCGCAAGAATGAGCCGCAGATTGCCGAGGCCGGGCGTAAGACCATCCTTGCCTTCTACAAAGACACCCCTCCGCAGACGGCCGAAGGCGCGCTGAGCTATGGCCGCGCGCTGATCGCTGCCGGGCAGAAAGGCGAAGGCGAGGCAGAGCTGGTTCTGGCCTGGCGCACCATGCCCATGGGGTCAGTCATTCAGGACGATTACCTGAAACGCCACGCCGAACTTCTGGCGCCGCATCACGCAGCACGGCTGGACCGGCTGTTGTGGGACGGTCACAAAGTCAGCGCGCGGCGCATGCTGCCACTGGTCAGCGCGGATCAGCGCAAATTGGCAGCGGCCCGTCTGGCGCTGCAAGACGCCGAGCCGGGCGTTGATGGCAAAATCGCTGCCGTCCCCGACGCGCTGAAGGATGACGCCGGCCTTGCCTATGACCGCTTTGCCTGGCGCGACCGCAAGCGGCGACAAGAGGATGCCATCACCCTGATGATGGACCGCAGCACCTCGGCCAAGAAACTGGGCGAGCCGGCCAAATGGCTACGCCGTCGCCGGGATCTGGCGCGGCAGGATATGCGCGACGGCAATCACGAACGCGCCTATCAGCTGGCCGCGCATCACTTCGCGCCCGAGGACGCGGGCTATGGCTACTCCGATTGCGAATGGCTGGCCGGCTATATCGCCCTGCGCAAGCTGAACGACCCGGAACTCGCTGCCTATCACTTTGAACGGTTCCTTGCCTCTGTCGAAAGCCCGATCTCAATCGGACGTGGCGGCTATTGGCTGGGTCAGGCCTATGGTGCCCATGGCGATATTGAGAAAGCCCATGCCGCCTATGCCAAGGCTGCCGACTATCAGACATCCTTCTACGGGTTGCTGGCGGCAGAGGTTCTGGGCCGTCCCTTTGATCCAGACCTCATCACCCCGCCGCAGCTGCCTGACTGGCGCGCGGCTGGGTTTTTGAACTCCACGGTGGCGGAAGCCGGGCTGTTGCTATTGCAGGCAGGCGATCTGCCGCTGGCGGAGCGCTTCCTTACCCATCTGGTGGAGGGGCTCGGCCCGATTGAAGCACGCCAGCTGGGGGAGATGGCCGTCGCCATGGAAGAGCCGCATCTGGCGGTGATGATTGCAAAACGCGCCGCTCAAAAGGGCGAAGAGCTGGAGGCGGCCTATTTCCCGCTGCATCCGGTCGCGCAGAGGGATTTACCGATGGCACGCGAAATGACCCTCGCCATTGCCCGGCGCGAAAGCGAATTCGACCCCATCGTGATCAGCCATGCGGGCGCGCGGGGGCTGATGCAGGTGATGCCCGCCACCGCCAAGCTGGTCGCCTCAAACATGGGTATTCAGGCCAATCACACAACGGGACGGCTGATCTCCGACTGGTCCTACAACGCCCTTCTGGGCAGCAACTACCTTGCCGATCTGGCGGGTGATTTTAACGGCAATGTGGTGATGATGGCAGCAGGTTATAACGCAGGCCCGCATCGCCCCAAGGCTTGGATGGAGCGCTATGGCGATCCGCGTGACGGCACGCCGGGGATTGTCGACTGGATTGAACACATCCCCTTCAACGAGACGCGCAACTATGTGATGCGCGTCACGGAGAGCCTGCCTGTCTACCGCGCGCGCCTTGGCAAGACGCCGCTGCCGGTGCCCTTCTCGCAGGAGCTCGCTGGCTCAACCCTTGACGCGTTCGCGCCATAGGGTGAACAGGCCGGCCGCCACGATGATGGACGCACCGATGGCGACATTGGTGCGGATCACCTCGCCGAAAACAATCACCCCAAGCGCCGCGGCCCAGATCAGGTGGAAATAGGCAAAGGGCTGCACTGCGCTGGCCTCGGCCATCTCGTAGCATTTGATCAGCAGCCAATGCCCGATCACCCCGGTGACGCACAGGATCGCCATCCACATCCAGTCGCCCTGGCTCATCGGCTCCCAATGCCACATCCCCACAAGGGTCATCGCCACCATGCCCGCAACACCGGTCCAGAAGAAACTGGTCGCCGTGCTGTCACGCCGCGCCGCATAGCGGGTGATCAGACCATAAAGCGCAAACATCAGCGCCGAGATGAACGGGATGATCGCCAGCGGATCAAAGACGCCGATACCGGGTTGCAGGATGATCAGCACGCCAATCAGCCCCACTGAAATCGCCGCCCACCGCCGCCATCCCACCTGCTCCCCCAGCACCGGCCCGCTGAGAGCCGCCACCAAGAGCGGATAGCAGATGAAGACCGCGACGCTTTCGACCAGTCCCAGCACGGTAAAGGCATAGACGGCAACGCAGATTTCCGCGACCAGCAGCACCCCACGAAAGATCTGCAACCCCAGCTGGTCGGTGCGGGCTGTGGCACGAATACCCCCCGGCGCGCGCGCCGCAAGCGCGATCACAAACAGCGCAAAGAACCAGTAACGCACCATGATCACCATGAAGGTGTTGTACTGTCCCGCCAAATGCCGCGAGATGCCATCCTGCATGGCAAAGACCACCGTTGCAGCAATCATCAAAAGCACACCGGCGGTGACGTTGTTCTTCTGGGTGATCGGCGTGATCCGGGGCGGATGAGGCTCCAGGATCTTCGCATCGGGGCGCATGGTCATCGCAATTGTGCCTTTGTCATATGCCGCTTGCGCCCGAAACCGGGCGTGCGGGAAACCTCAAATCCGGCGGCCTCCAACCCGCGGCGGACAAATCCTGCCGCCGTATAGGTCGCCGCGCTGCCGCCGGTCGCGGTGTGGCGGGCGACCTCGTCCAGCAGGTCCTCCTGCCACAGCTCCGGGTTCTTGGCCGGTGAAAACCCATCCAGAAACCAGGCATCCGCCTTGCCTGTCCAGTCCAGCAGCGACACGCGGGCGTCGCCGGTGATGACATTGACGCGCAAATTGCCCAGATCGCACGCCCCGGCGCCCTCCCAGACCGCAAGAAACCGTTCGGCCCAGGGCGCCACCTCTGAAAAGGCCTCCAGCGCGCGGGCCATATCCTCCACCGCCATCGGGAAGGCCTCGAAACTGGTGAAATGCAGCACCGATGGTGCGGCGCAGCCCTCCTGCGCCGTCTCCCAGGCGCGCCAGGCCGCCAGCAGGTTCAGACCGGTGCCAAAGCCCAGTTCAGCAATGTGGAAATCGGCCCCTGTCTCTGCGGCGCGGGCAAAGCGGGTGGCCAGATCATTGCCTCCCAGAAACACATGCTCCGTCTCGGCCAGCCCATCGTGGATGGAGAAATAGGGGTCGTCGAACTGATCGGATACCGGAATGCTGCCATCCCGCCAGCTGAGCCGCGCCTGCTGGTCTGCCATGCTATTATCCCCTAAATGATGCGGTGGAACGGCGCGACACTGGCGAAAGGGTGCGAAAATGGCAATGGCAGATATCACCGTCCGGGGCGCCGGGATCTTTGGGCTGTCCATCGCCTGGACCTGTGCGCGACGCGGCGCATCGGTGCAGGTGATTGATCCCTTTGGGGCGGGCGCCGGCTCCAGCGGCGGGCTGGTCGGCGCGCTGGCCCCGCATGTGCCGGAGAACTGGAACCCAAAGAAGCAGTACCAGTTGGAAAGCCTGCTGATGGCCAACGCGTTCTGGGCCGAGGTTGAGGCCACCGGCGGGGTCTCTCCCGGTTACGGTCGCACCGGACGGCTGCAACCGATCCAGGATCAGCGCGTGTTGGATCTGGCCCGCGCCCGCGAAGGGACTGCGCAGACCTACTGGAAGGGCGAGGCCGAATGGCGCGTTTGCCCGGTCGCTGAGATGGGGCCATGGGTGCCGCCCAGCGCCACCGGTTTTGTCATTCACGACACGCTGAGCGCCCGGATGCATCCCCGCCGCGCCTGTGCTGCGCTGGTGGCAGGGCTGGCGGTCATGGGGATCACGGTGCAGGCAGAGGCGCCCGATCAGGGGCTGGTGGTCCATGCCAAGGGCTATGCCGGATTGCTGGAGCTGAACCGGATGCTGGCAGGTCCCGACGGCCCGGCGGCAGGCAAGATAGTGGGCAATGGGGTGAAGGGTCAGGCCGCACTCCTGCGCTTTGCCGAAGGCCCGGGGGTGCCACAGCTATATGCCGATGGGCTGCACATCATTCCCCATGCGGATGGGACATTGGCAATTGGCTCCACCAGCGAGCGGGAGTTTGATGATCCCAGCGGCACCGATGCGCAGCTTGACGAGGTGATCGACCGGGCGCGGGCTGCGCTGCCGGTGCTGCACGGGGCTGAGGTGATCGAACGTTGGGCTGGGGTGCGGCCCCGTGCCCGCTCCCGCGCGCCGATGCTGGGAGGCTGGCCGGATCGGCGCGGTCATTTCATTGCCAACGGTGGTTTCAAGATCGGCTTTGGCATGGCGCCCAAGGTGGCCGAGACCATGGCCGATCTTCTGCTGGACGGGCAGGATGATATCCCCGAAGGTTTCCGGGTCGAAGATAACTTCTGAATGACAGGCGGGGGGGCAGAGAGATGATCGCCTATATCACCATCGGCACCAATGACATGACCCGCGCCCGGGCGTTCTACACCGCGTTCCTGCCGGCACTTGGCTATGATTTCAGCGAAGGGTCCGACGGTCTCAGCTTTGCCCTGCCGGTGGCGGAGGGAGAGGTTCCGACCGCGCCGGATGTCTATGTCAAACATCCGTTTGACGGCGCGCCCGCTGCGGCGGGCAATGGGGTAATGGTGGCCTTTCAGGCCGACACTCATGCGCAGGTGCGCGCCCTGCATGCCGCCGCAGTGGCGGCAGGGGGAACGGATGAGGGCGCACCGGGGTTTCGTGCGGCTTATAGTGCGGGGTTCTACGTGGGTTATCTGCGTGACCCGCAGGGCAATAAGATTGCACTTTTCTCCAGTAACCCGGATGAGCCGAGCCGCGACGGCTAGCCCGACACCTCGCATCAGGCAGCAAAAAACCCGGAGCGATCAGCTCGCACCGGGTCTGCTGGATCTTCGTCTGACTTAGCGCGCGATTTCGGCCCGCAGCGCAGTCATCAGTGCCTCAAGCGTTTCAGTGTAGAGATCACTCAGCAGTCGGCCGCCTTCGTCGAACTCAGAATAAGAGGCCGCCAGATGCACCTGCGGCGCGGTCAGGACACGGGGCTGGAAGGGCACCAAGAATGTGCGCAGCAGCATCTGGGATTTCTCGCCGCCGGCGCGACCCGCAGCGGCGGACATGATGGCGACGGGTTTGTTTTGCCAAGGTTTATTGCTGGTGCGGCTGACCCAATCGAGAGCGTTTTTCAACACACCTGACGGCGCGCCATTGTATTCCGGGGTGGAGATAATCACCGCATCCGCCGCCCCGATCTGATCGGCAAGTGTTTGAACCGCAGCGGGAATGCCATTCGCCTGTTCGTCATCGCCGTCATACAGTGGCAGGTTGAGATCGGCCTCGCTCACCTCGGCGGGCCCAAACAGACGCACCGCTTCGGCAAGCAGTTTGCGATTGGTGGCCCCAGCGCGCAGCGAGCCGGAGATGGTGAGAATTTTAGGGTCGGACATGGAAGGAGGCCTCTTTCGGTTGGCAATGTTTGTCTGGCCCCAACCTATTCCGCTTCAGCCGCAAGAAAAGCCCAAACCCTGCGCAACCGATGTGCATAAGTTCACAATGCGCACATGCCAGCGTCAAAACTGCACATTTTTGCACAAAAAAGACCGCACCCTTCAGCGCGGTCTTTCTGAGTGTCGCGGCTATTTCGCCGATCTCGGGATCAGGCGCCCTGTGGGATCACCACGATTTCGACGCGGCGGTTGCGGGCCTTGCCCTCGGCAGTGAGGTTGGAGGCCACCGGCTGGCTCTCACCGCGGCCAATGATCTGCACGCGGTTGTAGGGCACACCGCCGGCCTGGATCTGATCGGCGACCGCATTGGCGCGGCGCTCGGACAGGCCTTGGTTGTAGCCCGCGTCGCCATCACTGTCGGTGTGACCGATCACCTGCACCTGGCTGTTGGGGTAGCGCACCAGGCTACTGGCCACCTTGTTTAGGTCGGAGCGCACCGCAGGCGAAATCGCCGCGCTGTCGGTGGCGAAGGTCAAATCATTGGGCAGCGACACGATCAGGCGGTCGCCAGTGTTGACGATGGAAATACCGTCGTTGGAGATCGACTGGCGCAGCTCCCGTTCCTGTGCGTCCAGCTGGTTGCCAATCACGCTGCCGGCCGCAGCCCCGACCAGCGCACCGGTGACGGCGCCCAGCCCCCGGTCGGAATCATTGGTCGCTGCGCCAACGCCCGCCCCGATCAGGCCGCCAATCAACGCGCCGTTCTGGGTTTTGCTGCCAGGGGTTCCGATGGTTGCGGGATCGGTACAGGCGGTCAGGCCAAGGCCAGCGGCCACAATGGCGGCGGTGGTAAGTTTCATCTGCATCATCAAAATCTGCCTTTTGCTTGCTCAATCCGGGCAGCGCCCGTGCATCCGGTAGAATATCGTGCTGCGGCGCTGCCATCACAAGGTAACGCCCTTTTGCCTCGGCGAAAACCTGCCCAATTTCCGCTTTAGATTGAAGGGACCTGGTCCTCGTCGCCGCTGACACCGCCCTCCTGTTCCATCCAGAGTTTGCGCAGCAGATCTGCCTCGCCGACGAAGCTGTCCTCCAGCAGATCGGCGCAGAGCATCCGGTCGGTGCGAAAGTGACGAAAGCCGCCCCGCAACTCGCACCAGGCGGCCAATAAAGTGGTTTCGACATTGTAGATCAGCGCCAGCGGGCGCAGGATCCGCTGGGTCTCACCACTGTCCGGACCAAGATAGGTGAGCCGCAGTTTGCGGCTTTCGCGGACGGCCTGACGCAGCAGCCCCTTGGAGACGCAGCCAAGTTCGGGATCATCTGGCGGGGCGCCCCCCCAGGGGGCCACTTGCAGCCGATCCCCCGGTGAGCGGCATTCCATCACTTTGCGGCAGACCCTTATGGCGGCCTCCTGCAGGGCGCCATCCCCGGTGCGGATCAGCATCGACAGCCCCACATAAAGCGCCTCCAGCTCTTCATCGTCAAAGTTGAGCGGCGGCAGGTCATAGCCTTTGCGCAGCATATATCCGATGCCTGCCTCCCCCTCGATCGGGGTGCGCATGCCTTGAAGTGCGGCGATATCGCGGTAGACGGTCCGCTTGGAGACCTCAAGCTTCTCCGCCAGATCCTCCGCCCGGATCGGGGCGCTGGCGGCGCGCAGGATCTGGATGACTTCGAACAGGCGACCGGTGCGTTCCATGGGTTTTCTCCACTGACAGGCTGCTGACATCTTAGCACGCCCCGCTGACAAAGCGTGTCAGCAGCGTTGTGGTTTTCTCGTTTCAGACAGAAGGAGAGAAACCATGTTGACCTATGACTGGATTGTTCTGATCACGCTGGGCAAGGACAAATGGGAGGCACAGCGCCGGTTTCCCAAATCTTACGAATTGGAGCGAGACGCCGCACAGATCCGGGGGGCGGCTGAGGAAGCCGCCAAAGCCGCAGCGCGCGCAGAGGCAGAACCGGTGTCGACCGCCAAACGCCCCGGACTGCTGCGGCGCCTGTTTGCGCGGCGCGCGGATCAGGGCGCGGCGGGTGCGGATCAGGCCGCGCCGTCCTGCTGCCCCTCATCGCGCGCCGCCTCATAGGCCAGCATCGCGCGTTTGACCGGCAGACCCCAGTGATAGCCACCAAGGGCGCCGGATTTGCGCAGCGCACGGTGGCAGGGAATCAGCCAGCTGACCGGGTTGCGCCCCACCGCCGTGCCGACGGCGCGCACCGCACGGGGCGCGCCGATGGCGTGGGCAATCTCGGAATAGGTGGTGACCTGCCCCGAGGGGATGCGCAACAGCGCCTCCCAGACCTTGATCTGCAAGGGCGCGCCAATCATATGCAGCGCGGCCTCGCCCCGCTGATCAAAGATCGCCTCCACCATCGCGCGCAGGGCCATCGGATCCTCGACAAAATCGGCATCGGGCCAGCGGCTGCGCATATCGGCCATGGTCGGCTCCGCCCCGGTTTCTGCGGCAAAGCCCATACCACAGATCCCCTTCTCCGTGCCCATCACCAGGACCAGTCCGAACGGGCTGTCAAACCAGCCCCAGAGGATGCGCAGACCGGCCCCCTTGCGGGCGTATTCACCGGGGCTCATCGCCTCCCAGCGCAGGAACAGATCATGCAGACGGCCACTGCCGGAAAGACCAACCGCATGGGCCGCCTCCAGCGTGGTGAAATGCTCCTGCAACAGGGTCTTGGCATGGCCAAGGCGCAGATACTGCTGGTAGCGCTTGGGGGAGACGCCGACCCAGGCCGAGAACAGGCGTTGAAAATGCGCCGGGCTCATATCCATGGCGGCGGCCAGTTCGGCCAGGGTCAAAGCCTCGCCGCCCTCGTCAATCAGCTCAATCGCGCGGCGCATGACACCGTAGTGATAGCTCTGTTCGCGTGCCTGCATGTTCATGGGGACCCCTCCCGACCTGTGTTCCTGCCCCTCAGTATAGGGTCACACCCCGGCTGCGCGACCCGGATCTTGCGCGAACAGCTGATTATGGGTCAGCAACCACAGGGTAACGCTTCGCTCACCTAGCGCGGCTTTTCTGTTTGCGCCGACGAGACCTGCGCGGCATTAAGGTCCGCGATGGCAAAGCAACTCGATTATCACACCCTGCGTGAGATCTTCACGCGGTTTCAGGCAGCGGATCCAGAACCCAAAGGGGAGCTGGAGCATGTCAACGTCTACACATTGGTGGTGGCGGTGGCACTGTCGGCACAGGCTACGGATGCCGGCGTCAACAAGGCAACCCGCGCGCTGTTTCAGATCGCAGATACCCCGCAGAAAATGCTGGATCTGGGTGAAGAGGGGCTGACCGAACACATCAAAACCATTGGCCTATACCGTCAGAAGGCCAAGAACGTGATCAAGATGTCGCGCATTCTGGTCGAGGATTACGGCGGCGTGGTGCCCAATTCCCGCGCTGCCTTGCAATCGCTGCCCGGCGTCGGGCGCAAGACGGCAAATGTGGTTCTGAACATGTGGTGGCGCCAGCCCGCACAGGCGGTGGACACCCATATCTTTCGCGTTGGCAACCGCGCCGGCATTGCACCCGGCAAGGATGTCGATGCGGTCGAACGCGCCATCGAAGACAATATTCCGGCAGATTTTCAGCTCCATGCCCATCATTGGCTGATCCTGCACGGACGCTACCATTGCAAAGCTCGCAAACCGATGTGCCCCACCTGCATCATCCGCGATCTCTGCCAGTTTGAGGACAAAACTCTATGAAAACCTACCAGCTCGTCGGGATCGGCAATGCCGTTGTGGACGTGATCAGCCAATGCGACGACAGCTTTCTGGAGCATATGGGCATTGAAAAGGGCATCATGCAGCTGATCGAACGCGATCGCGGCGAGGTGCTTTATGCAGCGATGCAGGAACGGGTACAGACGCCTGGCGGTTCGGTTGCGAACACCATTGCAGGGGCTGGTGCCCTCGGGCTTGAGGCGGCGTTTATCGGCCGGGTTCATGATGACGCGCTGGGGCGGTTTTACGCGCAGGCGATGGCCGACGATGGCGTCGATTTTGTGAACCCGCCGGTTGAGGGCGGTGAGCTGCCCACCTCGCGCTCAATGATCTTTGTCTCCAGCGATGGTGAGCGATCGATGAACACCTATCTGGGCATCTCCTCCGAGTTGTCGTCGTCGGATGTGCCCGACGTGGTGTCAGGCAAGGCCCAGCTGATGTTCCTTGAGGGCTATCTGTTCGACAAGGACAAGGGCAAGACCGCCTTCATGGAGGCGGCGCGGGACTGCCGCGAGGGTGGCGGCAAATGCGGCATCGCGATTTCCGATCCTTTCTGTGTGGAACGCCACCGCGCCGATTTCCTGTCACTGATCGAAAACGATTTGGATTTCGTGATCGGCAATGAGGCCGAGATCAAATCCCTGTTTGAAACCGACGATCTGGAAGAGGCGCTGGCCAAGACCGCTGCCATCTGCCCGCTGGTGGTCTGCACCCGCTCCGGAGATGGGGTCACCGTGGTTGAGGGCGACACGCGCGTCTCAGTCCCGGTCGAACGGGTGGTGCCGGTGGATGCCACGGGGGCTGGCGATCAGTTTGCAGCCGGGTTCCTGTTTGGCATGGCCAAGGGGCTGGATATCGAGACCTGCGCCAAGATCGGCAATGTCTGCGCGGCTGAGGTGATCAGCCATATCGGCCCCCGCCCCAAAGCGGTGATGAGCCAGGTGCTGCGCCGCGAAGGGCTGATCTGAGCCGGAAACTTACCCGCAGACCTGATAGCAAGGCCGCCCCGGAGTGATCGGGGGCGGCTTTTTTCATCGGGCACAACTTTGGCTGTGCCTGTTCGTGGGCTGGCCGGGATCAGGCGTTGTCGGCGGAGGTCAGCGCCTTTGACAGCAGCTCGGTCAAAACCTTCTGCTCTTCCGCACCAAGACCATCAAGCAGGCGCGCCTGTGTGGCGACATGCGCCTCTACCACCTCATTGATCAGGCGCAGCCCCTCCGGGGTCAGCTCAATCAGAAAACCGCGACTGTCCTCGGGGTTGACGCTGCGCGCGACCAGCCCGGCATCCACCAGCCGGTCAATGCGGTTGGTCATGGTGCCCGAGGCCACCATTGTGGCCTGCAACAGATCCCCCGGCGACAGGCGATACGGTGTCCCGGCGCGACGCAGGGTTGCCAACACATCGAATTTGGCGCCGTTCAGATCATAACGCGCCCAGGTTTTCTGCATTTCCTTTTGATAGGCCTGCGCCAATCGTCCAACCCGCCCGATCACGGCCATCGCCGATACATCAAGGTCGGGACGTTCCCGCTCCCATTGCTGGGTCACAAAATCTACATGGTCCATGGCTCGTGTTTTATCGGATGATATCTTGACGTCAAGAAAAACCATTCTATCTTGATGTCGAGAAATCAAAAGGAGCCTGCCATGCAGAGCCGCGATCTGATCCTTACTGCGCTGGCGCCCGTGATCTGGGGCAGCAGCTATATTGTCACCACCAGCCTGCTGCCGGGCCAGTCGCCGCTGCTGGTCGCCCTGTTGCGGGCCCTGCCTGCGGGGCTTTTGCTGATGCTGATGGTGCGGCAATTGCCGCCACTGAACTGGGTGCCACGGCTCTTGGTGCTGGGGGCGCTGAACTTCTCGATCTTCTGGAGCCTGCTGTTTGTCGCCGCCTACCGACTGCCCGGCGGGGTGGCCGCGACGCTGGGCGCTGTGCAGCCGCTGGTGGTGGTGTTTCTGTCGGCTTTGATGCTGAAGACACCGGTGCGGATGGCGGCGGTTCTGGCGGCGGGCCTGAGCATCCTTGGCGTGGCGCTGCTGGTTCTGACGCCGAGTGCAGAGCTGGACGGGATCGGTGTTTTTGCGGGGCTCGCCGGGGCCATTGCGATGGCGGCTGGCGTGGTGCTGAGCCGCAAGTGGCAGCCGCCTGTGTCGCTGCTGACCTTCACCGCGTGGCAGTTGACGGCGGGCGGGCTGTTGCTGATCCCGGTCACCCTGTGGTCCCTGCCCGCCGTGCCGCAGCTGAGCGGCGAGAACTTGCTTGGGCTGGCCTATATGAGCCTGATTGGCGGCGCTGCGACCTATGTCCTGTGGTTTCGTGGCATTGCCCGGCTGGAACCATCGGTGGTGTCGCTTCTGGGGGTGCTCAGCCCGCTGTCTGCGGTGATCCTGGGCTGGGTGTTCCTTGGCGAGGTGCTGACGGCAAAACAGGCCATTGGCGCGGGCCTTGCGCTGTTCAGCCTGTGGCTGGGGCAAAGCGGTTTGCGCTGGCGCAGACGGCGGGTGGCCGGCGCCTAGCCCGCCACCAAACTGGCTGCGCGTTAACGTTCGGACCAGGGGGTGCAGGATTTGCCCGCGTGGCAGGCCAGCACCTCATCTCGGGCGGCACCATCGGTGCCCCCGAAGCCAAAGCCGCCACAGGGATCCATCCGCAGGACATAGCCATCCGCGCGCTCTTCCAGAAACGCCAGATAGTTCACGCCATCTGCTGCGCCAGCACACCACGGCCCAAAGCAGAGGATTTCCAATGTGATGCCCAGATCAACGTCTTTTGAAAACCCCTGCGCCGTCATCAGCTTGCCCTCAATCTGCGCTGGAATCAGACTGCGCGGCGGCGCGTCATTGGGATTGTCCTGCGGGGCCTTGGGCAACGCGCCCTCGTCAAAGCTGAGCACGCCCTCGACAACGATATAGCTCTTGTCGGATTTCGCGGCCTCAAGATAGGCGTCCGACGGCCCCCAGGGCAGACAGCTGAGGGCGGATGCAGGTCCCGCCAAGGTCGCGATGAGTGCGACGGAGATGACAGCTGGCGCGATAAGCGTGCGAAGAGGTGGCATCAGGCTGTCCTTTGTCAGACGCAAGTTGGGTCCGAACCATCATAGATGGTCCTGAAACTCCTGAATAACCCGTTCGTAGACCTCGCGTTTGAATGGCACGATCTTGCTCACCAGCTGATCCACCGGTTGCCAGCACCAGGCGGAGAATTCCGGGTGATCAGTGGCGATATTGACCTGATCATCGCGCCCGAGAAAGCGCATCAGATACCATTTTTGCTCCTGGCCACGATATTTCCCGCCCCAGAACTGCGGTACCACATCGACGGGCAAATCATAGGGCAGCCAGCCGTCGCTTTCGGCGATAATCTCGATCAGATCAGGCGTGACGCCGGTCTCTTCCTCCAGCTCACGCAGGGCAGCGCGCCGGGGATCTTCGCCTGCGTCAATGCCGCCCTGTGGCATCTGCCAGGCGTCCTTGTGACGGTCCATGCGCTGCCCGACCCAAACCTCCCCCGCTGCATTCAGCAGCATCACACCCACATTGGGCCGATAGGGCAAGGCGGCGATTTCTTCGGGCGTCATCAAGGCTCTCCTCGGTTGGATGCCCCCTTGTGCACCCATGCCCCAGCGTCGTGCAAGAGGGTGACGCCGCGTCCGAAGTGACAATCCCTTTATGGCTGGGCCATTTTCGCGCAAACCCAGATATTAAGACGTATCAGAGAACTACCAGGGAGAGTGTCATGACTGCGTACCCGAAAATGTTGGCGCCGCTGGATCTCGGCTTTACCACGTTGAAAAACCGCGTGCTGATGGGATCCATGCACACCGGGCTTGAGGAAACCAAGGATTGGAACCGGGTGGCGGAGTTCTATGCGGACCGGGCGCGCGGTGGCGTGGCGCTGATGGTGACAGGAGGCATTGGTCCCAACCTCGAAGGCTCGGTTCTGCCCGGGGCGGCGATGATGACCAGCGATCAGGATGTGGAAAACCACAGCATCGTCACCAATCGCGTGCATGAGGCCGGCGGCAAGATCGCCATGCAGATCCTGCATGCGGGGCGCTATTCCTACGGACCAAAATGTGTCGCGCCCAGCCCGGTGAAATCACCGATCTCGCCTTTCCCGCCCAATGAGCTGGACGAAGACGGCATCGAGAAGCAGATCGCAGATATCGTCAACGCCGCCGTACTGGCGCAGCAGGCGGGTTATGATGGCGTTGAGATCATGGGCAGCGAGGGGTATTTCCTCAACCAGTTCCTGGTCACCCATACGAATAAGCGCGAGGACCGCTGGGGTGGCTCCTATGAGAACCGGATGCGCCTGCCGATTGAGGTGGTGCGCCGCACCCGCGAGGCGGTGGGAACGAATTTCATCATCATCTACCGCCTGTCAATGATTGATCTGGTGCCCAATGGCTCCACCTACGATGAGGTGGTTCAGCTGGCGCAAGAGGTCGAGAAAGCCGGGGCGACCATCCTCAACACCGGGATCGGCTGGCATGAGGCACGGATCCCGACAATTGCCACCTCGGTTCCCCGTGCGGCCTTTGCCTGGGTCACGAAGAAGCTGATGGGCAAGGTCGGCATTCCGGTGATTACCTCAAACCGGATCAACACGCCGGCGGTCGCCGAGCAGGTGCTGACCGACGGCTGCGCTGATATGGTGTCGATGGCGCGACCGATGCTGGCGGATGCGGATTTTGTGGCCAAGGCCGCCGAGGGCAAAGCCGATCAAATCGCGCCGTGTATTGCCTGTAATCAGGCCTGTCTGGACCACACATTTGGCGGCAAGCTGACCTCCTGCCTTGTGAACCCGCGCGCCTGTCACGAGACCGAGCTGGTGCTGACGCCTGCTGCAACGACCAAGACTGTTGCCATTGTCGGCGCGGGTCCGGCGGGGCTGTCGACGGCGCTGGCCGCGGCGGAGCGCGGCCACAAGGTGACGCTGTTTGACCGCGCAAGCGAGATTGGCGGTCAGTTGAATATGGCCAAACAAGTGCCGGGCAAGGAAGAGTTCTGGGGCTTGGTCGATTGGTACCGCACCATGCTGGCCGACAGCGACGTCACGCTGGAACTGAACCGCGAGGTGTCTGCGAGCGATCTCAAGGGGTTTGACGAGGTGGTGATTGCCACCGGCGTCGTGCCGCGTGATCCGCAGATTCCCGGTCAGGATCGTGACAATGTGGTCGATTACATCGACGTGCTGCGCCACAAGGCCGAGGTCGGCAAGCGAGTTGCAGTGATCGGCGCCGGTGGCATCGGCTTTGACGTGTCGGAATTCCTGCTGCACGCAGGCGACAGCGCAACCGAGAACCTGCCATTGTGGATGAAGGAATGGGGTGTTGCCGACCCCGCCGAGCACCGTGCCGGTCTGTCTCCCGAAGGCCCGCAGCCCGAAGCGCCCGCGCGCGAGGTGACTTTGTTGCAGCGCAAGGCGGAGCGTCACGGCAAACGGCTGGGCAAGACCACCGGCTGGATCCACCGCGCAACGCTGAAGATGAAGGACGTGAATTTCGTCGGCGGCGTGAACTATGAACGGATTGATGATGACGGGCTGCATGTCAGCTTTGGCGAGGCGCGCGAAAACCCGACCGTGATTGCGGCGGACACCGTGGTGCTGTGCTCGGGCCAGCTGTCGGAACGCTCCCTTGCCGACACGCTGGAGGCACAGGGCACCGCCTGCCATGTGATCGGCGGGGCAGATCTGGCCGCCGAGCTCGATGCCAAACGCGCCATCAATCAGGGCACACGGCTGGCCGCCAGCCTCTGACCCCTGCGAAATAGTGAAACGATGCCCTCCCCCTCCCCGTGCCTGCGGGGTGGGGGTTTCTGTCTGGAACCCTGCGCGCCCCCTTTGCGTTTTCTTCGTGAACGGCGCCGCCTTTGCGGCGTCATATGTTGACGACAGACAGGAGTTTCCCATGCCCCGTATCAGTGACGCCAAAATCCTGATGATTGCCACCGATGGTTTTGAACAGTCCGAACTGGAATTTCCCCGCGATCAGCTGCGAGTCAAAGGCGCCGAAGTCGCGGTTGCCAGTTTGGACGGCAAGCCGATCAAGGGCTGGGAGGGCGACGATTGGGGCCGCGAGGCCGAAGCCGATCTGGCGTTGGAGGCTGTGCGGGTTGAAGACTATGACGCGCTTGTTCTGCCCGGCGGCCAGATCAACCCGGATGTCTTGCGGATCAATGACGATGTGATCGAGCTGATCAACGGTTTCTACGATCAAGGCAAAGTCATCGCCGCGATCTGCCATGCGCCCTGGCTCCTGATCGAGGCTGGGGTCGTCAAGGGCCGTACCATGACGTCGTTCCAGTCTATCAAAACCGATATGATCAACGCCGGGGCCGATTGGCAGGACAGCGAAGTGGTGGCCGACGCAGGCATCGTGACCAGCCGTAATCCCGATGATCTGAAGGCCTTCGTCAGCAAGATTGTCGAGGAAATCGAAGAAGGCCAACACGCGCGCTGATCCGACGACAGATCAAACGTCTACCTCTACAAAGGCCCCGGTACGGCACCGGGGTCTTTGCCGTACCGATCAGGGGCGGCGCAGACCACCACAGCTGAGGCAGTTCTTGTCGTCCGGCAAAGTGACCCGATCAACAAGTACGGTGATGGCATGATCTCTGGAGGCGGTGCCTCCGCGGCGCAGATCAATCTGGTGGATCCCGGTTGGCATATCCAACGTCAGACGGACTCCGCCCATCGGCAATGTCTCGGGACTGAAAGCAGCGCCATCAATATAGAGGTGATATGCGCCCTCTTCCGGCAGTTGGAGTTCAACTGTCACGGGAGAGGAGACGATGTCCCCGTCACGGGGCGACAGGATCGCCGCGCCGCCCTCTTGCGCTCCTGCCATGCCCACGAGTGAGGTGACGAAGACCATGCCGATCACCGCATAGTCCCAGCGGCATAATTTGCGCAGCTGGTGTTTCACGTGGCAACAGGATCATGGACGGCGCGGGCATCGGCGGGGGCCTCATCACGGTTGGTCATACCATAGTCACGCAACACGCCTGCCACCCGCAGACGGTAGTCGCTGAATACGGCCTCCCTGCCCTCCGTCTGCCCGGCGCGGTGGGCGCTAAGGCAGCGCCAGTTGGCGACCGCGTCCTCGTTTTCCCAGAAGGAGAGCGACAGAAGTTTGCCCGGTGTGGTGAGGCTCTGGAACCGTTCGACCGAGATAAACCCCTCAATCTCCTGCAGCAGGGGTTTCAGATCGGCAGCGATCTCCAGATAACGGCCCTTGGCCCCGTCCTTGATTTCAACCTCGAAGATAACGGCAATCATCCTGTGGATCCTTCCGGGTCGGAGACTTTTTTCAGCCAGGTGCGGTCCTCACGCAGGATAAAGCGGCGTTCCTGAGCGAAGGCATAGTTCTCGCGCCCCAGCGGATCCGCCGCCAGCCGCTCGCGGTAGGCTTCGTATTCGGCAAGGTTTGCCACATTATAGATGCCATAAGCCAGCGTTGATGAGCCTTCGTGCGGGGCATAATACCCGATCAGATTGGCGCCGCAGCGCGGGATCGCCTGCCCCCAGTTGCGGGCATAGGTGGCGAAATCGTCCCGTTTGGTGGGGTCAATATGATAGCGGATGACACAGGTGAGCATCAGGGGCGTCCTTTCTTGGAAAATACGCCCCCGATCTAGCAGGCAGGATCTGGGGATTGCTTCGCCCTGCACCGAAGTGTCCCACCTACCTTACAGGCCTATTCGACCTTGATGGTGATCACTTCTGAGATGATGGGTGTCGAATGTGGGACGTGACCGTAGTCGCCCATCACCAGCTGCAGCGTATGCTCTCCCGGCGCCAGATCCAGCGTGGTTTCGGTCTGTCCGCCACCAAAATGAATGTGGTTTTCATCCGATGGCAGGCCGTAGGATAGTTCATCCGCACCGTCTTCGCCCTCCCCCAGTGGCGGGCGGTCGATCAGCAGGTGGTGATGGCCGGTGTTTTCTTTCTCAGTCCCGGCCGGTGCCACCCCCATGCCCCGCAGGCCAAAGACCACGGTTACCGGCGCAGACACCACCTCACCATCCTTGGGGGTCACGAAATAGACCTCTGCCCCCTCCGGCGCCGGGGTTTCGCCACCCGCAACGGCCGCAGAGACGGGCAAGGCGCAAGCCACCACAGCCGCCAGTGTGGATCTGATCATCGCATTCATAAGATGTCCTCCCATTGACATAACCTCTTTCAACATAGGGGAAGCGGGCGGGTTTTCGATCTTCCGTCGCGCGGGCAGGTGTTTCCAGCTGGTAAACTATGGATGAATAACCTCGCAATTATCCCATCCCTGCCCCGTTCTTGCCCGATTTCACCGCGAAAAATAGGGGAACACGGATGGATAAGGACGCGAGTGCTATGGATCGACTGACCGAAATGGAGGCCTTTGCCAATGTGGTGGATCAGGGCGGATTCACCGATGCGGCCAAGAAGATGGGGATCTCCAAATCGGCGGTGTCCAAACATGTGTCCAGCCTTGAGGCCCGTCTTGGCGCGCGGCTGCTGAACCGGACCACGCGGCGGGTGTCCCCCACAGAAATCGGCCTCGCCTATTACGACCGGGCGCGCCGGGTGCTGAATGATGCCGGGGAGGCGGATGCGCTGGTGACCTCGATGCAATCTGCGCCTTCGGGACTGTTGCGGATCTCTGTTGCGACGGATTTTGGCGTCAACCACCTGTCGCCCGTGTTGTCGGATTTCCTGCGCGATTTCCCCGATATCACCGTCAATATGGTGCTGAACAACCGCTATGTGGAGCTGATCTCTGAAGGGTTCGACATGGCGCTGCGCATTGGTGAGCTGGAAGACAGCTCCCTGCGGGCGCGTAAGCTGACCGAGACCACCAAACGGATGATCGCCTCTCCTGCCTATCTGGAGAAATTCGGCCGCCCTCAGAAGATCGACGATCTGAACATGCACAAGCTGCTGCATTATTCCAACCAATCGAGTGGCAGCATGTGGAAGATCACTGCGCCGTCCGGCGAAAAGCGGCAGGTGCGGACCTCCGGCTGGCTGTCAGTGAATGACGGACAATCGTTGCTGAATGCGGCAATCTCCGGTCTGGGGATCGCCTATCTGCCGAGCTACCTTTATTCAGATGCCATGGCCGAAGGGCTGGTTGAGGACGTCATGCCCTCACTGCCAATGGAGACCCAAGGCATCTATGCGGTCTACCCTCCTGGCCGCTTCACCCAACCCAAGGTGCGGGCCTTTATCGACTTCCTCGCCAATGCCTTTGCCGACAAGGATGGCATCACCTGGTGAGGCGCGCCTCTTTGGGATTGGACAGGACCCGGCCGTTGTGCCGGGTTTTCTGTATCTGTCCGACAGGCTGAGCGGGACCGCACCACATCAGCGTCTGATCAGCACCACCTCAACCCGGCGATTGGCCTCGCGCCCCTCTGGGGTGAGGTTGGTGGTCAGTGGCGCCATGAACCCGGCCCCGGCTACGGAAATCCTCGCAGGGTTCAGGGCGCTATCGGCTAGCAAGCGGCGACGAACCGCATCGGCGCGGCGTTCAGAAATCGCAATATTCTGCGCCAGCGACCCCACCGTATCGGTATGACCCACCAAGAGCACATCGAAATCCGGGTTCTGACTCAGGAACTCTGCGAGCGCCGTAAGGCTGTCATAAGGTTTGGCCCCCAGTGTCACGGCGCCAGTTTCGAACTCCAGGTCCGCCAGCACGGCCCGCCCATTGCGGCGCAACCCGGTGATCAGCTCTGCCGCGCCAATGAGTGGCAGCGCAGCAGTCGGGGCTGCGTCGGAGCCGCCGTCTGCCGGGCTGGTGCCATCGGTGATGACCGGCGCGCTGTCCCCTTCAGGCGTGACCTCGATCACCTGCACAAAGGTGGCGTTGCCGGAGCGCGAGACCAAGAGCGTAACGATGCGCCCATCGGGATGTTCCGCCGAGACAAAGCTGTAGTTGCTGACATCGACGGTCATGTCCGGGGCGGGGATCACCTCAATATCGAAGCGGAAATCAAAGCCGCCGCAGCTGCGCGCAGGGCATTGATAAAGCAGCTCATACCCGGCCGCGACCAACTGTGCGCGGAGCGGTGCCAGTATCTGCAACACTGTGGAATCGCCGGACACACGCCAACTGCGGCGCAGGATCTGCCCCTCGACCTGGCGTTCGGGCACACCGTCGTCGCTGGCGGGGCCCAGCGGCACTGCATAGCTGCCAAGGGCGGTGGCGCGCTCGGCCAGCTGGCGCGCGCCGGCGGGCAGATTGATCCCCTGTGCGGCGACACCCAACGGCAGGCCTGCGCAAAACAGGCCCGCCAGAACAGGCGCCAGCCAGCGGCTGGTCAGAACGGCGCGACGGATCACCGGTGCTGCGCGTGATAGGCGTCGTTGGGCACCATGCCGGTGGCGCTGGCAACCCGGTTGGACATGTTGAAAAAGCCGGTCACATTGGCGATGTCCCAGATGTCGCGGTCGCTAAACCCATGGT
The DNA here is from genome assembly GCF_002407245.1 of Phaeobacter piscinae. NCBI lineage: Bacteria > Pseudomonadati > Pseudomonadota > Alphaproteobacteria > Rhodobacterales > Roseobacteraceae > Phaeobacter > Phaeobacter piscinae. The sequence goes on from NZ_CP010681.1 coordinate 2,843,389, forward strand.
CGCGCAAGATTTGACGGTCGGTCTCCTCAATCTCGGCGCTGGCTTTGGTCACCTTTACGGCAAAATCCAGCATCGCACGCTGGCGCGGCTCCAGCGGGGCGACGCGGTAGTTCATCACCAGCATCTCGCCGAGCTTTGGATCGCCTGACAGCTGGCGCACTGCAGCACCATGGGCCGTTAGGCAATAGAAACAGCTGTTGATGGCGGAGACCACCACCGCGATCATCTCGCGTTCCAGCTTTGACAACCCGCTGTCCGCCAGCATCAGGTCGTTATACATCCCGGTAAAGGCGTTGAGCTTGTCGATGTCGAACGCATTGGCACGCAGCACGTTGGGCACCATGCCCAGCTTCTCCTGGCAGATGTCGAAGTATTTCTGCGTCTCGGGCGGAAGCGGGTCCACCATCGGCAGGTCAAGCGCGGTGGGTGCGTTGGTGTCGCGAGTCATGGGTTACACTCCCTCTGGGTTGTGGCGATAGTGGTAACGCCCGGTGCGCTGCATGCCAAGTGAGGCATATAGACCGTTTGCACCAGCATTGGCCTCGGTGCAGAGAACCGCCAATTCGCGTGCGCCCTGATCGGCGGCCCACTGCGCAGCGCGGTGCATCAGCCAAACACCCATACCCTTGCGGCGTTGATGAGACAGGATTTCCAGCGCGTGGATCATGGCGATGCTGTCGTGGATCGCCACAAAGCCGCTGCCCCCCGGAGAATCGTCACACCGGCCCAGCAGCGAAGTCTTCGGCCCTGCAACCCGTTGCATCACTGCAAAGCGCTCGGGGCCGATGCCCCCCTCGGCCCAGATTTCATGCTGGATCGCCAGCGGCTCCCAGACGCAGAAGGCTGTCACGGGCGGGATCTCCACCGTGCAGAGCTGCTGAACCGGGCACGTCCAAAGCACCACTGGATCCTTGATCACATAGCCCCGCGCGGCGAGCTGCGCATCAAGGGCGTCCTGACCATCGCGGATCATGAACAGAGGATCCTGTCCCATATCGCCCATGGCCTGTTCGGCGGCGGTGATCTCCGCCTCGCTGGCGTGACCTGTGGTGACAGTGGCCGCTGACACGCGGCTGCCGCCGCCAGCGCCCCGGCGCAGGGTTACCGGGCCAAGCTGCCGCATTTCAGCGGCGGGCCATGTGTGGTCGGTGACGTCGTAATACTTGGGGTCGGTCAGAGAGTGAGCAGTCGTCAAAGATCAAGATCCCGCGCCAGCGCTGTGATCGCCGCATCCACCCGCGCGCCATCGGCACCCCGAACCACCACATTGGCGCCAAAGGCACCGTTTTGTTGGAATGGGTAACAGCCGATGGAGAGGTCATCATAGGCCTCGGCAATGGCGGTCAGGATGGGGGCGATATCGCCCTCGCCCCGCTGCACACGCAGGGTCTGCGACAACAGCGGCGCGCCGCCGGTGAGCGTGGGCAGCACCGAGGCGACCATGGCCTGAAACACGCTGGGCACACCGGCCATCACATGCACATTGCGCAGGGTGAAACCGGGGGCTGTGGAGACCGGGTTTTCGATCAGCGTCGCGCCATCGGGGATCCGTGCCATCCGCAGGCGGGCGGCGTTCAGCTCCTGCCCGGATTTGTCGTAATGGGCCTGCAGCAGGGCACGGGCATCGTCGCGCACGTCCAGATGGGCACCAAAGGCCTTGCTGATGCAATCAGCGGTGATGTCATCATGGGTGGGGCCGATGCCGCCGCTGGTGAAGACGTGGTCATAGCTGTCAGACAGCGCCGTCACAGCCGCGATGATCGCGGGCTCGTTGTCGCTGATCACCCGCACCTCCTGCAGGTCGATGCCATGTTTTGTCAGCTCACCGGCGAGGTAATACATATTGGCATCGCGGGTGCGCCCGGACAGAATCTCGTCTCCGATCACCAGCATTGCGGCGGTTGGGTTTGCCATCTGCGCTCCTCCTCTTGATCCAATGATAGCGCAGGTATAGGCCCAGTCACATGCGCTTTCAAACCCCTCTCCTGTCCGCCGTGCTGATCCGACGCTACAAAAGGTTTCTGGCGGACTGCCAGTTGCCGGATGGGCGCGAAGTAACCGCCCATTGTGCCAATCCCGGATCGATGTTGGGACTGGCCGAGCCTGGCAGCCCGGTCTGGCTGGAGCCCAATGACGACCCCAAGAAGAAGCTGAAATACGGCTGGCGGCTGGTTGAGGTTGCGGGCGGGGCTCTGGTCGGCGTGGATACATCTGTGCCAAACCGCGCGCTGAAATCGGCGCTGGAGGCAGGCGAGATCCCGGCCCTAGCGCAATACGGAACGGTCCGGGCCGAGGTGAAATATGCCGAGAAGAGCCGCATTGATTTCCTGCTGAGCCAGCCCGGCCTGCCTGATTGCTATGTTGAAGTGAAAAGCGTGACCCTATCCCGGCAGCCCGGCCTGGCGGAGTTTCCCGACAGTGTGACCGCGCGCGGCGCCAAACATCTGGGAAATCTGGCGGATATGTGCCGCGCCGGACACCGGGCGGTGCTGCTCTATCTGGTGCAGCGCGAGGATTGTGATCGTTTTGAGATTGCCCGCGACATCGACCCGACCTATGCCGCCGCCTGGGAGGCGGCGGCGGCGTCAGGTGTGGAACGTCTGGTGATCGGCACCCGCATTAGCCCGCAAGGCGTTGAGATCGCTGGTATGATCGCGGGCTGATCCCTCAGGCGGCGCTTCGCTCCTTGGCATCGGCGTCAGATGTGTCCGCGACGTCCTGCGAGGCATCGGGGGCCGCCTGAACCAGCGTGCGGGTCGGGAAGGGAATATCGATCCCGGCGTCATCAAGCGCTTCCTTCACCCGGCGCTTCATGTCGGCCTGATACTGAAAATACTCTGCCGCATCGACCCAGACGCGGACCAGAAAATCAACCGAACTGCTGTTCAGATTATTGACCTGGATGAACGGCTCCGGCTCTGCATGAGAGCGGCTGTCGGACATGATGGTGTCGCGGATCACCTGCTCGGCGGTGGCAAGATTGGCACCGTAACCCACACCAAAACTCCACTCGGCCCGGCGGGTGTCGAATTCGGAATAGTTGGTGATCGTGTTGCCCCAAACCTCTGAGTTGGGGATGATCACCTTCAGGTTAGAGAGGCTGGCGATCACGGTGTTGTTCAGGGTGATTTCCTTCACCGTGCCCATTTCGTCATTCACCTCGATGAAATCGCCCAGTTTGAACGGGCGGAACAGGATCAGCATGATGCCAGCCGCCACATTGGACAGCGCGCCCTGCATTGCCAGACCGATGGCGAGGCCGGCAGCACCGATAGCGGCAATGATAGAAGTGGTCTCAACCCCGAAGGTGTTGAGCACAAACAACAGCGCAAAGGCGAGGATCACATAGCGTGCCAGATTGCCGAGGAAGTGGAACAGGGTCACATCGAGGCTGGCGTGGCTGTCACCGATCTGCACGATGCGGCGTTTGACCCAGCTGGCAACGATAAACCCGGCCAGCAGGATCACGATGGCGGCAAGCACGCTGCCCATGGCCTGGGCCAGAAACTCCAGCGTGACCAGATCAGCCAGCGATTTGCCGTTGTAGATTTCGGTCTGCATCAGGGCATTCAGACTGTCCATATGTGCGCCTCCCTCCGTGGTGCGGTAGCAATTCGTCAAAAAGGAGAACGCACGCCACCGGTAAAAAGTTCCCGATACGGGGGTGTGCCGGCTCTGGCCCTTTTGGCGCGAACCGCTTACATAGCTATGTCAAAGACACCCGATGGAGCCTCATCTGATGAGATCGAAAGACGGCCGCACCACAAAAGACGGCATTCGCATTTATGAGCCCGGCGATTTTGCCGGAATGCACGCGGCCGGGGCGCTGGCGGCCCGGATCCTTGACGATATTGCCGCCCATGTCGTGCCCGGTCAGACCACCGGTGAGCTGGACCGGCTGATCACCCAGATGGTGGAGGACGCAGGCGCGACCTCAGCGACCATAGGTTACAAAGGCTATCAGCACGCCAGCTGCATCAGCGTCAATCACGTGGTCTGCCATGGGATCCCCGGTGAGAAAAAGCTGAAGGATGGCGACATCCTGAATATCGACGTCACCGTGATTGTCGATGGCTGGTTTGGCGATACCAGCCGGATGTATGTGGCCGGCAAGCTGTCGCGCAAAACCGAACGACTGATCCAGGTGACACATGACTCCCTGATGAAGGGGATCGAGGCGGTGAAACCCGGCAACACATTTGGTGATATCGGCCACGCCATCCAGTCCTACGTCGAAGCGCAGCGCATGAGCGTGGTGCGGGATTTCTGCGGCCACGGTCTGGGTCAGGTGTTCCATGCCCCGCCCAACGTGCTGCACTATGGCCGCGCGGGTTCCGGTCCGGTGCTGGAGGAAGGCATGTTCTTTACCATCGAGCCAATGGTGAACCTTGGCCGTCCGGAAACCAAGATTCTGGCCGATGAATGGACCGCCGTGACCCGCGACAAATCGCTGTCTGCGCAGTTTGAACATTCGGTCGGGGTGACGGCAGATGGTGCTGAGATCTTCACGCTGTCGCCTGCGGGCAAGTTTCACCCGACCTACGGCTGAGACCGTATCACTCCACTAAAAAAGGGGCGGGCCATCTGGCGCGCCCCTTTGTCGTTCAGCGATACAGATTGCCCCGTACCGGTATCAGAGCTTGCAACGTTTGCGCTCTGCCAAGGCAACCAGAACCTCGTGACGCTCATTCGCGGCTTCAAGCGCCTGCTTGGCGTTGGAATGGTTGCCGATCACCGCGGGCCAGAACAACAGCGCGGCTGCGATATTCTCGCCGGACATGCTCTTGCCCTTCTTGGCTTCTTTGCGGATCTCTTCCAGCTGGTTCAGCTGCACCGCGATTTCGGTGCAGGTCAGCTTGGCATCACCCACCTGCGTTTTGGTGACAACATCGGGCGATACGCAGGCCGACAGGGCCAAGGCGCTGGCCAGGGCCAGGCCGATGCGGAGATTGAGTTTCATATTGTGTCCTACTTCAATTCTGCACATCTGAAATGAGATGCCGAACGGGCCGATTGATCGTCCGTTTTCCAGGCCGAATATGGCGAACATGAGTGCGTGTAAATCCTGCGGTCGGACTGCGGGGAGTTCCGCCAGGCAAAACGCATAGATTGCTGTGAAAATGTCGCACTCTACCTGAGAGTACCGTTAGGGACGCAGGCCGATCAGACGTGGGACATCTGTCATAGTGGTAATATGCTCGGCGTTATGCGGTGTCAGGCGGTGGCCCGTGCCGTGGGGATCAAAGCCGAGGCAGCGCATGCCAGCGCGGGCGGCGGCGATGGCGCCGTTTTCGCTGTCCTCGATCACCAGGCAGTCGCGGGCCTGCACATCGAAATGGCAGGCGGCGGCAAGGAACAGATCAGGGTCCGGTTTGCCGGTCTTGAGCGTATGAGCGGAGAACATGGCGTGGGGATGAAACAGATCCCAGAGGCCGTTCTGGCCAAGGGTGATGCGCATCTTTTCCTCGCTGCCGTTGGAGGCCACGCAAAAGGCGATGCCTCGCGCCTGCAATAGCGCCAGTAGATCGGACACCCCCGGCACCAGATCGACCCCCTGCCGCAGACGGCTATAGGTTTCCTCGTAGATCTCTGCGATCCAATCTTGGGGCAGGTCAGCGCCCCGCGCGATGGCCTTGGTGCGCACATCTGCCATGGTGCCACCGACAAAGAGATCCATACATTCCGCAAGTGACAGCTGAAGTCCGTGGCGTGCGAGGTTGTCGACCAGCACCTGATTGCTGAGCGTTTCGCTGTCGACCAAAACGCCGTCACAGTCGAAAATCACCAGTTTCGGCGTCGGATATGTGATCGGCATGAAATGCGTCCTCTGTTTTGGTGTTCAGCTCTCGCGCCACAGGAGGGTGATGTGCGTGTCGCCGTATTTGCGGCTGTCGTGCAGGGTAAATCCTGCGGGGGCTTGCATGGGGCTGCTTTCTTCCCAGATCACCAGCGCATCCTCAGTCAGCCAGCTGCCTTTGATCGCGGCGGTCAGCGCCTTCTGCCCCAAAGATTTACCATAAGGTGGATCGAGGAAGATCACATCACAGGGCGCGCCATCATTGACCGGCAGGCGGGTTGCATCGCGGCGAATAAGGCGCGCGCGGTCCTTAATCCGCAGCAGGTCGATGTTCTTGGTGATCAGCCCCTGCGAGACCCGGCCATCATCGACAAACACCGCATCCGCCGCGCCGCGCGACAGCGCCTCAAGCCCCAAGGCACCGGTGCCCGCGAACAGATCCAGCACCCGCAGCCCATCGAAATCGACCAGATGGCTCAACACGTTGAACAGGCTTTCGCGCACCCGGTCAGTGGTGGGGCGCAGATGGGCGCCTGCATCCCCCTTGCCCACGCTGGTGAGCGCGCGGCCTCGGAAATCTCCGGCGATGATCCTCATGCGCGCAGCAGCGGTTTCAGATCCGCCTCAGGGTCAGCCACCACGGTTTTGTCGGCGGTGCGTCCCGCCTCAATCAGGCGTTTGGCGACCATATAAGCGCGGGGATCATTCATCGCATCCACCGCCACCAGCTGATCGCCGGTGTAATACCAGAAGGACATGGTGCCATCCTGTCCCGCGCGGGTGACGACATTGTCGTAGCCGGTGTTGAGGCCCGCGATTTGCAGTTTGACGTCATATTGATCGGACCAGAACCAGGGCTTCGCCACATAGGTCTCCCCCGCGCCGAGCATATTGCGGGCAGCGACCTCTGCCTGATCAATGGCGTTGGGCACGCTTTCGAGCCGGATATGGCTGCCGCGATAGGGGAAGGAGGCGCAATCCCCGGCGGCCCAGATCGCGGGATCAGAAGTGCGCCCCTGCTCGTCCACCTTGATGCCGTTCTCCAGCGTCAGGCCCGCCGCCTCTGCCAGATCACATGCGGGGGTGATGCCAACGCCGACGATGACGAAATCCACCTCAACCGTTGAGCCATCGCTGAGCACGGCGCGGCTGACGGCCCCACCCTCGCCCTCCAGCCGCTCCAGTCCGATGCCTTCGCGAATCTCGACACCATGGCCTGTGTGCAGGCTGCGGAAATAGTCCGAGGTTTCCGGCGCAGCGACCCGTTGCAGGATGCGGTCGGCCATTTCCACCAGCGTGACGGAGACCCCGCGTTTGGCACAGACGGCGGCGGCCTCTAGCCCGATGTACCCACCGCCCACGATCAGCGTGCGCGCGCCGTCTTTGACCACGGGCGCCATGGCGTCCACATCTGCCAGATCGCGCAGCACGTAAACGCCGTTCAGATCACCACCAATAGCGGCAGGCAGACGGCGCGGACTGGACCCGGTGGTAAGCGCCAGCTGGTCGTAGTGCAGCACCTCATCCGCGAGGGTGACGGTCTTCTCCGCTGGGTCAATGGCCTGCACCTGTCGGCCAAGCTTCAGGGCAATATTGCTATCGACGTAGAAACTCTCAGGGCGCAGATAGAGCCGCTCCAGCTCCATCTCGCCCAGCAGATAGGCCTTGGAGAGGGGGGGACGCTGATAGGGCACGACCGGTTCGCTGCCGATCAGGGTGATTTCCCCGTCAAAGCCCTGCTTGCGCAGCTGAGCCACCAGCGAGGCGCCGGCCTGCCCTGCCCCGATCACGACGAAATGGGTCATGGTTCCCCTCTCTTTCTGCTGTCCCGGTCTGCGGCTGCTGGTTGTCACACGCCTCTGGCATGCCAGCTGCCCGACCCTATATGTGTGGGGATATAAAACACAATCACGGGAGAGGAACAGATCATGATTTCCGTTGGAGAAACCCTGCCTGAGGCGACACTGACCCGCATGGGGGCAGAGGGCCCTGAACAGGTGAGCATGGCGGAGCTCACCAAGGGGCGCACGGTTGCCATTTTTGCGGTGCCGGGCGCGTTTACCCCGACCTGCCATTCGGCCCATGTGCCCAGCTTCATCCGCAATAAGGACGCGTTGGCCGCCAAAGGCGTGGATGAAATCATCTGCATTGCGGGCAATGATCCCTTTGTGATGCAGGCCTGGTCGGAGGCCACGGGTGCCGGTGCTGCCGGTATCACCATGCTGTCGGACGCCGAATGCGGGTTTACCGATGCGATCGGGATGCGGCTGGATGCACCTGCGGCGGGTCTGATCGGGCGGTCGCTGCGCTATGCGATGTTGGCGCGCGATGGCAAGGTTGAAGTCATGAACGCCGAAGACAATCCCGGCCAATGTGAACTGTCTGCGGGCGAGGCGCTGCTGGACTCCATCGGCTGAGCCGCAAGTATCAAACAAACAAAGGCGCGGATCCAAGCCGCGCCTTAGTCTATTCATATCTGTCGGGTGGTGGCCGCTAAAGGCTCTCCATCTTGCGGGCGAGTTTTGCATCCAGCGCGCTGATGCCGCCGACATCATGGGTGGTCAGGGTCACGGTAACGGAGTTGTAGACGTTGCTCCATTCCGGGTGGTGATCCCATTTTTCGGCCCAGATTGCGGCGCGGGTCATCCAGCCGAAGGCATCGACAAAACTGTCGAATTTATAGGTCTTGGTGATGGCATCGCGGCCGTCGACCACCTGCCAACCGGCGCTGAACAGCGGATCCAGCAGCGGGCCGCGCGTGGCGTCTGAGAGTTTCTCGGTCATTGTTGCTCCTCCACATGGGGTTTGCGGAACGGACCGTAGTCCGTCAGGATCTCGATTTCTTCTTCGATGGCGCCGCGTTCGGCCTCCAGATAGCGGGCAATGGCATCGGCAAATCCCGGATCGCCCACCCAATGCAGACTATGCGTTTGCGTCGGCAGATAGCCACGCGCCAGCTTGTGTTCCCCCTGCGCGCCCGCCTCGACCCGGTCCAGCCCGCGGGCAATCGCCTGATCGATGGCCTGATAATAACACAGTTCGAAATGCAGGCAGGGGTGGTGTTCTTGGCACCCCCAGTAGCGGCCGTAAAGCGTGTCACGGCCTAGGAAATTCAACGCACCCGCGACCGGCATCCCGCCACGTTCGGCGAGAATCAGCACCATGTCGTCCGCCATGGTGTCATGCGCGATGTCGAAAAAGGCGCGGCTGAGATAGGGCGAGCCCCATTTGCGCGCGCCTGTGTCCTGATAGAAGGTCCAGAAGGCATCCCAATGTTCGGGGCGCAGATCGCTGCCGTGATAGGCGCGGATCTCCCCGCCAAAGCCCTGCGCCTGCGCGCGTTCCTTGCGGATGGTCTTGCGTTTGCGCGACGAGAGTGCGCCAAGGAAATCGTCAAAACTGCGGTAGCCGTCGTTCAGCCAGTGAAACTGTTGCGTGACACGGGCCATCAGCCCCATTTCGGCACCCATCTGCGCCTCATCCTCGGTGCAGAAGGTCACATGCAGGGAGGAGACGCGGTTGTCTGCCGCCAGCTGTACAGCCCCCTGCACCAGTGCGGACTGGCCCAGGCCTTCGAATTCCGGCTTTACCAGAAAACGCCGCCCTGTGGCCGGGGTAAAAGGCGCTGCGATCTGCAGCTTGGGGTAATAGCGCCCGCCCGCCTGTTCATAGGCATGGGCCCAGTTGTGGTCGAAGATATATTCGCCCTGACTGTGGGATTTGGCATACATCGGCGCGCAGGCGATCAGCTCGCCGTCGCGGCGCGCGGTCAGATACTGCGGCTGCCAGCCGGTGCCGCGCCCGACGGAACCGCTATCCTCCAGCGCGCTCAAAAACCGGTGCGTGGTGAAGGGATCTCGTGGGGCACCGCCGTTAGCGGCCTCAGGACAGGCGCAGGCGTCCCATTCCTCGGCCGATAGCTGCGACAGCGCGCCGAGCACTTCGATTTCAATCTGCGCCTGTTCCATTCAGTTCCTCCGCGACAGACAGTATCTGGGTCCGCCGCGGATGGGATCAAGCCGGGATATCAGAAAGATAGCGTTCAAAGGTGACATTATGCGCGATTTTGCGCGCCTCCTTTTCCATCGCGGCGGAGGTCACGGTCCAGCACAGCACCGGCACACCCTGGGCGCGCAGTTCCGCGACGTGCGGGCTGGTGAGATCGGCCACCTCATGGCTGATGAAACAGGAGCCGGAGCGGTCAAAATCCGGGATTGTGCGCAGATGGTCGCAGACCTCCGCCGTCAGCTCGGGCCAATGCTCAACCCTGTAGCTACTGGTGGTAATGCCACGCGGCCGACCCGGCGCCAAGCGCGCCAGTTCGACCACGGTATGCGGATTGAAAGACATCAGCGCGACCTCGCCCTTATAGTCTTTCAGCTGTTCCGCAGTATCGGCCTCAAGCGCGCCGATATTTGGCCCCATATTGCCGTCCTGATCCTTCAGCTCAATCAAGAGGGGCACCCGCCCATCAACCAGGTCGAGGACCTCAGCCAGATCCGGGATGCATTCGCCATCACCGCCCTTGAGAGGGATGGCGCGCAGCTGGTCGCGGGTGTGATCCGCAACAAGCCCAGCCCCCTCAGCCAGCCGTTCCAGATTGTAGTCATGGAACACCATGGCGCGCCCATCGGAGGACAGTTGCAGGTCCATTTCAATGCCATAGCCCGCTTCAATCGCCGCAAGAATGGCGGCGCGGCTGTTCTCCGGGCGACCATCGCGCACGTCGTGCAGCGCGCGATGGGTGATGGGCTGGCGCAGGAATGCGGCAGGCAGATCTGAGGTCATGAGATCTGGAACACGCCGTCGATTTCCACTGCCACACCCAGCGGCAGCGAGGGCGCGCTGACGGCGGCACGGGCATGGCGACCAGCATCGCCCAGCACCTCAACCATCAGGTCAGACGCCCCGTTCACCACCTGCGGCTGGTCAGTGAAGCTGTCGGTAGAATTGACAAACGCACCCAGTTTCACAACGCGCTTCAGACGGTTCAGATCACCGCCACAGGCAGCTTTCAGCTGCGCCAGCAGCGCGATGGCGCATTGGCGGGCGGCTTTCTGACCGGCGGCTACATCCATATCCGCACCCAGTTTGCCGGTGATCAGACCCTCAGGCCCGGCAGAGATCTGGCCGGAGATATAGACCATATTATCGACCACCACATAGGGCACATAGTTGGCTGCGGGGGCCGGTGCGCTTGGCAGTTGAATGCCCAGATCTTTGAGTTTGGCTTCGATATCCATGGATGTGGTCCTTTGCGTCGGGTTTTGCGGAACGCTAACCGGGAAGCGGCAGGGCGGAAAGCAAAAAACCGCCCCTGAAGGGACGGTTTTGCGACGCGGGGCACACTGGGCGGCGCCGTGCTGTTCAGCTTTCCCGGAAGGCGCGCACGAAGTAATCCGCAAGCGGTTTCACCAGATAGCCAAGCGGGGTTCGGTCAGCGGTGCGGATATAGCCCTCAACTGGCATGCCGGGAATGAGCACGGTGCCTTCGGGCAGGGTCTCCAGCTGACCGGGGTTCAGTTCGATTTCGGTCCGGTAGTAGGAGAGCTTGCTGGACTGATCCTCAAACGCATCGGCGGAGACCTGTTTCACCGAGCCGAACAGTTCCGGCGTCGAACGTTGATCCAGCGCCGGGAAGCGCAGGGTCACCGCCTGACCGACAAAGATCTGATCAACATCCGTGGGTGCCACCTGCGCGGCAATTACCAGCGGTCGATCCTGTGGCACCAGATACAGCACCGGATCCGCCGCCCGGATCACCGAGCGGGGCGTGTGCACCTGCAGGCCGTATACCACCCCTGACACCGGCGCCGTGATATCGAGCCGCGCCAGGCGGTCCTTCAACGCGCGACGGGTCTCGGCCAGTTCCAACTCCTGATAGCGCAAATCACGCAGGCGGGTGATCGCCTCTTCGCGCTGCTGGGTGCCGAGTTTCAGGATCTCGATATCAATCTCGGTGATGCGCCCCTCGGCCTGCGCTTCGGTGGCGATCAGCTCGCCCAGCGAGCCCTGTAAATCGGCCTCGGTCCGACGCAGGTTCAGGACGGTGCCGGCCTGCGCCAATCCACGGTCCAGCAGGGACTGCTGGTTGGCCAGCTCCTCCTCGATCAGGTTAAGCTGGGTGCGGCGCGAGGCCTGTTGGGCACGGACGCCGGTGATCTGATCCTGGATCTGGGTACGGCGCTTCTCCAACTGGTCAATTTCCCGCGCGACGGACTCTTTGCGGGCCTGAAACAGGCGGACCTGCCCCTGCATCAGATCCGCCACCTCTGGTCGGGTTTCCGCCAGGTCGTGCAGTTCAGCGTCGAACTCTACCGTCTCAGCGCTGTCGCGTTCCGCATCAAGGCGGGCACGGCGGGCCATCAGCTCAAACAGCTGTCCTTCGGTGATGACCAGTTGAGAGCGCAGCTCCTTCGCATCCAGACGCAGAAGAACCTCCCCCTCGGCGACGGTGTCGCCCTCCTCCACCAGAATTTCCTGCACGATGCCGCCGTCCAGATGCTGGACAACCTGCCGGTTGCGGTCAACCTCGATCCGGCCTGAGGCGACAACCGCGCCGGCAATCGACGTGGCAACCGACCATGTTCCAAAACCGCCAAGCAGGATCAGCACCCCAACCAGCCCGATGATCAGCGGGCGGCGGGCGGACCAGGAATTGGTCTCAGGTTTGCTCTGGTTCATCGCACACCTCCCGGCGCTGCCTGTTGAATGCTTTGGTGGTTGGACACCATCTCGCGCAGCACCTTATCCTTGGGCCCGAAGGCAGTCTGAACCCCCTGATCAATCACCAACAGCAGGTCACATTCCTGAATCGCGGCGGGGCGATGGGCCATGATCAGCACCGAATGGCCATCGGCCTTCAGCTGCTTGATCGCGCGGTTCAGCGCTACCGACCCATCATTGTCGAGGTTTGAGTTCGGCTCATCCAGAATGACGATCACCGGATCATCATAAAGCGCGCGGGCCAGTGCGACCCGCTGCATCTGCCCACCGGACAGCCGCCCGCCCCCGGCAGTGATATGGGTGTCATAGCCGTCAGGCAGATGCACGATCATGTCATGGGCGGCGGCTTTCTTCGCCGCGGCGACCACTTTGGCGGAATCCGGGTTGGAGGACAGGCGGGCAATGTTCTGCGCGATGGTGCCTTCGAACAGCTGCACCCGCTGTGGCAGATAGCCAATGTTCTGGCCCAGCACCTCCGGCGCGTATTGATCGAGCGAAGCCCCATCCAGCCGGACGGTGCCCGCCGCCGGGCGCCAGGCCCCGGTCAGCGCCCGTGCAAGAGTGGATTTGCCCGAGCCGGACGGACCAATCACGCCAATCGCCTGTCCCGGCTGCACCCGGAAGCTGACATTGCGCAGCTGCGGGCGGTTGTCGCCGGGCGGCACCACGGCCAGGGCCTGCACTTCAAGATTGGCGGTCGGCTTGGGCAATTCGGTCCGCTCGGCCTCTTCCGGCACCTTGTCGAGCAACTCGGCAAGATTGCGCCATCCCTTGAGGGCGCGCTGCACCATGGCCCATTGGCCAAGCGCCAGTTCGATAGGCGCCAGCGCCCGGCCCATCAGAATGGAGCCTGCGATCATCGCCCCGGCAGTGACCTGGTTCTGCAGCACCAGATAGGCGCCCAGACCCAGCATCGCCGATTGCAGGAACAGGCGTAGGGTCTTGGTCAGTGTGGTGAAGCCTCCCCCGACGTCACTGGCGGTGACACTGTCGACCAATGCGGCGTCACGGCCTGCCTTCCAGCGTTGAAAGGCCGCGTGGCGCATGCCCATCGACTGAATCATCTCCGCCTCGGTGCGGATTTCCTCTGACATCAGATTGGCACGGTGGCCGGACATGCCCGCCTGCATCTGCGGGCGGCGTGACAGGAACTGGTTCAGCACTGCGATGGCAATGAGAACCGCGCCGCCACCAAGGGCAAGAAGCCCCAGCCAGGGATGAAACAGGGCAATGCCAAAGAGAAAGATAGGCGTCCACGGCAGGTCGAATGCAGCCCCAAGCACCGGCGAGGCGATCAGTCGCTGTACAGATTCCAGATCGCTGAGGCCGGTCTGGGCCACCGGATCCTGCGCCACCGCAGAACGGCGGATCATCGCATCAAACACGCGTTGGTCCAGCCCAGCCTGAAACCGCGCCCCGACACGCGCCAGAATGCGGCCCCGCGCGTAATCCAGAACCCCCATAGTGCCATAGAGAAACACCACCAGAAGCGACAGCGCGATGAGGGTCGCCACCGATCGGCTGCCGAGTACCCGGTCATAGACCTGCATCATATAGAGAGGGCCAGTCAGCATCAGCATGTTCACAAAGAAACTGAAAATGCCGACCGACCAATAGAGGCCGCGACTGCGGCGACGATGCGCGCGCAGCTCCTCCAATCCGGATTTATGAGAGGTTTTCGTCATGAGAGGCCTGCAATTCCCTATCGATATGCCCTATGTATCAGCCACGCGCGCAGAAATCTGGACCTTCACATGTTCCAAATCTGCCACAACAGTGTAAACAAGCTCAGTCTCCGACTAGGCAGAGACGAGAAACATAATAAGTGGGTCCGGTATGCCCACAGCAGACAGATTGGACACCGAAGCGCATGACCTTCCCGCTGCGACCTTTTGTATTGATGGCCCTGGTAACTGTTACGTCGGCACTGGCAGGCTGTGCAACCCAAGATAGCGTCTCGCGCAACTCGGGTGAGGTGTTTGATCCCTATGAGAACACCAACCGGTCGATCCACAATTTCAACCGCGGTGTTGACCGCTTTGCCTTTCGCCCTGCTGCCAAGGGCTACGTGGCGGTTGTCCCTCCGGATATGGTGAAGAGTTTCAACAACTTCGCCGAGAACCTGTCGATGCCGGGCCAGGCGGTAAACGCGCTGCTGCAAGGCAACCTGAAGGAATCCGGCATTGCCCTGTCGCGGTTTGTGGTCAACACGATCTTTGGCATTGGTGGTCTTGGCGATCCGGCGTCGGATTTCAATATGCCGCGGGTGGATACGAATTTCGGCGAAACCCTGCATGTCTGGGGTGTTGGCGAAGGGGCGTATGTGGAATTGCCGTTTTTTGGCCCGTCGACCGCACGCGATGGCACCGGCATTCTGGTCGATTTCTTCACCAACCCGATCAGCTATGCTCGGCATAATCCAGCCGACAACATTGGCGTTTACGCCGAGGTGGTGCGCCGTCTGGGGGATCGTGGCACATATTCCGACACCATCGACTCGATTTTGTATGAGAGTGCAGACAGCTACGCGCAGGCGCGGCTGATCTACCTGCAAAATCGCCGTTTTGAGTTGGGCGGCGATCAAAGCGAATACGAAGGGATCTATGGCGATCCCTATTCAGATCCGTATGAGGACATCTATGCCGAGTAATTTTCTGACCCGTCGCAGTTTTCTGGCCGCTGGCATTGCCTTTGTCGGGCTTGCCGCCCTGCCAGGCAAGCTACTTGCCCTGACCGAAGCTGGTGCGCGCACCCTTGTTGGCAGCGTTGTAGGCGATATCAACAAGGTCATTGCCTCCGGAAAATCCGAAAGCGCGATGATCCGCGACTTTGAAAAGATCTTTGTCCGCTATGCAGATGTGAACATTATGGCCCGCTATGCGCTGGGAGTGGATGCCCGCCGGGCCAGCGCAGCACAGATGCGCGCCTTTTCGGGCGCATTCCAGAGCTATATCGCCCGTAAATACGGCAGACGGTTCCGCGAATTCATCGGTGGCTCAGTCGAGGTGCAATCCGCGCGCAAGATCAAGGCTGGCTATGAGATCAAATCACTGGCCAAGCTGAAAGGTCAGGCGCCGTTCGAGGTGACCTTCCTCGTGTCGGATAAATCCGGGCGCGACAAGTTTTACAACATGTTCATCGAAGGCGTGAACCTGCTGCTGACCGAGCGGACCGAGATCGGCGCCATCCTTGACCGCAACAAGGGCGACATCAACAAGCTGATCGCTGAGCTGAAGCGGTTGAGCTGAGCGGCTGACACCTCAAGCACCAATGAGAGCAAAAAGAAGGGGCCAAGCGGCCCCTTTGTCATGTCAGGGTTAAAGACAGAGGTGGCACCGTACAGCGTTTGCGCACAGCGCCCTTCTCTGTTCGGTAGGTTTGAAACCCCATTGCCTCATAATACGCCTGCGCTCCTAGATTGTCGGCACCGATGGTTGCTTCGATCCAGCTTAGCCCCGCCGTTTGAGCAGCGCGCAGGTTATGGGCAAAAAGCGCCTGACCGATGCCCTGCCGCCCCAGATTGAGCCGCACATAGGTTCCAATGATCCCCCATCCTGGCTCAACCTCATAGGTGTTGCCGGGAACCGCCAGCCTGAGAGACTGAAACCCGACGATCCCGTCAGGACCTTCGCAAACCGCGCACTCGATCCGTTCAGGATGGCCGATATAGGCGGCCAGCACATGCGCGGGGTCTCCGGGGCGGGTGCTGTTCCAATCGGTCAACACCTCCCTTAACACCATGCTCATCCCGGTTTCGTCACCGGGACAGGCCGATCTGATGGATAGGTGATCCGCTAGGGGCATGTCTGATCAATTCCCGAAGATATCGCGCAGCAGGCCATCCACCGCACGACCCAGCTCCTGCCCGACATTGGGACGCTGGCGGCGTCGGGGCTGCGGTTGCGGCGGCGGGGCGATGGGTTTGGGCGCAATCATCGGCAGCGGTTTGGGCGTCAGCCCGTCATGCACCCGCACCATGACCTCGCGCCAGATATCAGCGGGCAAGCCCCCACCCGTCACACCGGAGAGCGGCGTGTTGTCGTCATAGCCCATCCAGACACCGGCCACGTAGTCGGCGGTGAAACCAACGAACCAGGCATCGCGTGCGGCCTGCGTGGTGCCGGTTTTACCTGCGGCCTGCCAGCCGGGGATCTGGGCGCGACGACCGCTGCCCTGTGAGACCACCTGCTCCATCATCCAGATCAACTCCCGCGCGGCCTTGGTCTGGATCACCCGCTCCCCAAGACCGCCACTGGCCCCCATCATGGGTGTGTTGTCACCGATCAATGTCAGCTCCGTCACCCCGTAAGGGGTCACCGATGAGCCACCGTTGAGAATGCCTGCATAGGCACCGGTCATATCGATCAGTGTGCTTTCCGATGCGCCGAGCGCCAGTGCAGGACCAGCGGCCAGTTCACTGTCCAGTCCGAAGTCGCCCGCGACGCGGCGCACCAGATCGCGGCCCACGGCCTCGGAAACCTTGACGGCCGGGATATTCAGCGAGTCGCGCAGAGCCCGCGCCAACGTCACCTCGCCATAGAATTTCCGGGTGTAGTTCTTGGGGCACCATTGGCCAGAACCCGGCACATCCAGGCAATATTGCGCGTCCAGAACCCGGTCGAGCGGTGAATACCCCAGCTCCAGCGCCGTGGCATAGACGAAGGGTTTGAAGGCCGAGCCGGTCTGGCGCTTGGCCTGTGCGGCACGGTTGAACACGCCCGACACACGAGACTTGCGCCCGCCAACCATGGCGCGGACTGCGCCATCCGCGCTCATCACCACGATGGCGGCCTGTGCCTTCGATCCCTTGCGGACCTTGGTATCAAACACATGGTTCAGCGCGTCCTCGGCGGCGCGTTGCAGGCGCTGGTCGATGGTGGTGCGGATCACCACATCTTCTGTTGTCTCGCTGCCAAAGAAGTCCGGAATGGTATCCATGACCCAATCGGCAAAATACCCCCCCGCACGGGCGGCGGCAGCCTCGCTCAGCACAGCGGGGCTGTTCTGGGCTGAACGCATCTCAGCCGTTGTCAGATAGCCCTGCTCCTGCATCAGCCGCAGCACGGTGGCGGCACGATCCTGCGAACGTTGCAAGTTGTTGGTCGGTGCCAGCGTTGATGGCGCAGTCAACAGGCCCGCCAGCATCGCCGCCTCCGCTGCATCCACCTGATTGGCAGATTTGCCAAAATAGCGCTGCGCCGCAGCCTCCGCACCATAGGCGCCGCCCCCGAGATAGGCGCGGTTCATGTAGATCGAGAGGATCTCATCCTTGGTGTATTTGGCCTCCATCGCCATCGCGAAGATGGCTTCCTTGGCCTTGCGCCAAAGCGAGCCTTGGCGACAGTCGCGCTCATACGCCCGCTCGCTCTCCCATTCTGTGGGATCATAAACGACACCAAGGCAAAGCAGTTTGGCGGTTTGCTGGGTGATGGTGGAGCCGCCATGACCGGACAGCGGACCGCGTCCCTCTCGCAAGTTGATGCGCACAGCACTGGCGACACCGCGGGGCGACACGCCAAAGTGGCGGTAGAACCGTTTGTCCTCAGTCGCGACGATGGCGTTCTTGAGAAAGGGCGACACCGTGTCACTGGTGACGACACCGCCGAACTGATCGCCGCGCCAGGCAAAGACCTCACCGTTGCGATCGGTCAGGGTGACGGAGCCGCGTGCGCGCCCGTCGAGCAGGGCTGAGGCGTCCGGCAGTTTCATGTAGTGATACCCCACAGCCAACGCCACAAGCGCTGTCGAGATCATGCCGACACGCCAGGTAAACCCCCAGGCAAGCCGGAACGCCCAACGGAATGGGGCCAGGATCAGCGCGAGGAGCCGCCCCAGCAGCGTCTTGGGCTTCTGCGGTTTGCGTGGCCCCCGGCCACCGCCCCCGCCGCCGCCAGCTCTACCACCGGTTTTGCGCCCGCCACCGAACAGGCCAAACCAGCCGGATTTGCGCCGTGTCGTGGTGGATTTTGGCCGTGGTTTGGCCTTGCGCGCAGAGGGTTTGCCCTGCGTGCCGCGCCCCGCTGTCGCGTAGCGCTTGTCTGCGACCAGAGGTCGGCGCCGCGTTCCTTGTGCCATCTTCCAGATCCTGCCCGGTTTGCCCGTTTTGCGAACAATACCGCGTCCCATCCGGTTTGTTGAGGGGCAGTTTGACAGCAATTCCCCTCTGCAAGCCGGGTGTTTTTTAAGCGCACCAGCAAAAGACCGCCTATTTTTTCACCGTCCCGCTGCGACATCCCCCTGAAACCGCCCTCAAAACGTTCCACCGACTCGGTTCTGCGGATTTGCTGCACCTGCAAACAGTTCAGGCGCTCTCATCACGCGCCGTCATCATGACAGGGGTTCGGGGATGAAAATGATCATAGCAACCATCAAGCCGTTCAAGCTGGAGGAGGTCCGCGAAGCGCTGACATCCATCGGCGTGTCCGGGCTGATGGTCACGGAAATCAAGGGGTTCGGCGCCCAGTCAGGCCACACAGAAATCTATCGCGGTGCGGAGTACGAGGTGAATTTCGTACCGAAAATGCGGCTCGATCTGGTGGTGCCCTCCGGACTCGCTGACCAAGTGGTCGACACCATCACCCAGACCGCCCGCACCGGCAAAATCGGTGACGGCAAGATCTTTGTTCTCGACGTTGAGCAGGCAATCCGCGTGCGCACCGGCGAAACCAATCACGACGCGCTGTGAAAACGCGCAAAGGAAGGAAATCAGTTATGCGTAAATCACCCCTCTCCCTTGCGGCTGTGACGGCGGCGCTGGCGCTGCCCGGCCTCGCCGTTGCGCAGGAGACCGCAACCGCCGCCCCTGTGGGCGCTGCGGCAACCGACACTGTGTTTATCCTCAACTCGCTGCTGTTTCTGGTGGGCGGCTTCCTTGTCTTCTGGATGGCGGCCGGGTTTGCCATGCTGGAAGCCGGGCTTGTCCGCTCCAAGAATGTCACCATGCAGCTCACCAAGAATGTGGCGCTGTTCTCGCTCGCGGCGATTTTTTACTACCTTATAGGCTACAACCTGATGTATCCGCTGGGCACCTGGTCGATTGATGGTGTGCTGTCGGGTGTCTGGGGGCCGGGCGTGCTGGAAGCGGTCGGCATCACCGCCGAGCAGGCAGATGATTACTCCTATGCCTCCACCGGGTCCGATTTCTTCTTTCAGCTGATGTTCTGCGCCACGACCGCCTCGATCGTCTCCGGTACAATGGCGGAGCGGGTGAAGCTCTGGCCGTTCCTCGCCTTTGTCATCGTGCTGACCGCCGTGATCTACCCGCTGCAAGCGAGCTGGAAATGGGGCGGCGGCTTCCTGGATGAGATGGGGTTCCTCGACTTTGCAGGCTCCACAGTGGTGCATTCGGTCGGCGGTTGGGCTGCGCTGACCGGCGCGCTGATCCTTGGCCCGCGTCTGGGAAAATACAAAGCGGGCAAAACCATCCCGATGCCGGGTTCCAATCTGGCGCTGGCCACATTGGGCACCTTCATCCTGTGGCTCGGATGGTTCGGCTTTAACGGTGGATCGCAGCTGGCGATGGGCACCGTGGGCGATGTGGCCGATGTGAGCCGGATCTTTGCCAACACCAACGCCGCTGCGGCGGGTGGTGCGGTTGCTGCCCTGCTGCTGACCCAGCTGCTGTTCAAGAAACCCGATCTCACCATGGTGCTGAACGGCGCGCTGGCTGGTCTGGTGTCAATCACCGCTGAGCCGCTGACCCCGAGCCTTGGCATGGCTACCCTAATCGGCGCTGTTGGCGGTGTTATCGTGGTCTTCGTCGTACCGATGCTGGACAAGATGAAGATCGACGATGTGGTCGGCGCTATCCCTGTGCACCTGGTTGCAGGGATCTGGGGCACACTCGCGGTGGTTCTGACCAACCCCGAAGCGAGCCTTGTCACCCAGCTGACCGGGATCGTGGTGATTGCGCTCTTCGTCGTGATCTCCTCCGCTGTGGTCTGGCTGATCCTGCGGGCTGTGACGGGGATCCGAGTTGGCGAGGAAGATGAGGTGAACGGGCTGGATATGGCGGAACTGGGGATGGAAGCCTATCCCGAATTCTCTCCCAGCTGATCCGACCAGATCCAGAGATATCACTGCGGCTCCCGGAAATGGGGGCCGCCCTTGTATGTGGCGCCCACCGCCTGATCTTGCCCAAAAGTCTGGGACCACGCCGCGAAAAAGCGCCCCGCTGTGGCGGAGCGCTTCATGTCGTTCTGGGTTTTCTCAGCGTCAGACGCCGGCGTCGACAATCGCCTGAGCCAGGATCGGCACAGTCTGCGTGTTCAGGCCTGCGATGTTCATCCGGCTATCGCCCACCATGTAAATACCACTGTCAGCACGCATTTTCTCGACCATCTCAGGCGTGGTGCCAAGCAGCGAGAACATGCCACGGTGCTGCGCCAAGAAGCCAAAGCGGTCAGAGCCAGTGAGGCGCTGCAACTCATCCGCAAGCTGCTGACGCAGCGCCAGCATGCCCAGGCGGGTCTCTTCCAGCTCAGCCGCCCAATCGGCACGCAGCGCGTCATCGTTCAGGATCATCGACACCAGACGCGCGCCGTGGTCCGGCGGGAAGGAGTAATTCTGACGGTTGAGGAAGGCCAGAGTGCCCTGGTTCAGCGCCTGCGCGCCGCCGTCCTGGGAGACCGCCATCAACAGACCGGTGCGTTCGCGGTAGATGCCGAAATTCTTCGAACAGCTGGCCGCGATCAGGCATTCCGGCGTATTGGCCGCGACATAGCGCACGCCCTGTGCGTCCTCTTCCAGCCCGTCGCCAAAGCCCTGATAGGCAATGTCGATCATCGGGATCAGGCCACGCTCGTTCAGGATGGCGACGACTTCCTGCCACTGAACCATATTGAGGTTGGCACCGGTCGGGTTGTGGCAGCAGCCGTGCAGCAGCACCACATCGCCCTTGTTGGCGGTTTTCAGGTCCGCGATCATGCCGTCGAAATCCACGCCGCAGGTCTCGCGGTCAAAATAGCGGTAGGCGACGGTTTCGATGTTGAGATAGTTCAGGATCGAAATGTGGTTCGGCCAGGTGGGGTTCGACACGAAAACACGCGCGCCGGGGTTGGCCATCTTGATCAGTTCAAACGCCTGACGCACAGCGCCGGTGCCACCGGGGGTGGCTGCAGCAGCGACATTGGCGCGCGCGACACTGTCGGCGAGGATCAGCTTGATTATGGCGTCGGAATAGGCCGGATCCCCGGCCAGACCGACATAGGATTTGGAGGTCTGCTCTTCCCAGAGCTTATGCTCTGCCGCCTTGATGGCGCGCATCACCGGCGTCACCCCTTCGGCGTTCTTGTAGACGCCGACGCCGAGGTCGATTTTGCTGTCGCGCGGATCGTCGCGATACATCTGCATCAGCGCCAGGATCTTATCCGCTGGCTGGGGTTTGAGGGTTTCGAACATCAGGCTTCTCCGGTTGCAACGGGCAGTGTCGGGAAGGCGCCCCACTCCGTCCAGGAACCGTCATAGAGCGCATGATCGGTCTTGCCGAAACGCTCCATGGCGAGGCTGAGGACAGCAGCGGTGACACCTGACCCACAGGTGGTGATGGCTGGTTTGCTGAGATCGACGCCGGCCTGCTCAAACACCGCGCGCAGAGCGTCCGGCGATTTCATGGTCTGGTCGGCGTTCAACAGCTCCGTATAGGGCACGTTCCGGGACCCGGGGATGTGACCTGCACGCAGGCCTTCGCGAGGTTCGGCCACGGCACCCTGAAAGCGCTCTGCCGCGCGGGCGTCAATAATCTCGTGATCGCCCAGCTTGGCGGCGGAGGAGACCTGTGTGACATCCCGCAAGAGGTGGTTCTGCACCCGCACGGTCATATGGCGGTCGCGGATCACCGGTGGCAGATCCTCAACCGGGTTGCCCTCGGCCTGCCATTTCGGCAAACCGCCATCCAGAACCGCGATATTGGTCTGCCCCATCAGACGGAACAGCCACCACACCCGCGCCGCAGAGCGCAGACCGGTGCCGTCATAGACCACAACCTGATGGCCATCACCGACCCCCATGGCCCGCAATCGGGACATGAATTTCTCCACCGGTGGGACCATATGCGGCAGGTCGGAGCGATTGTCAGCGATATCATCAATGTCAAAGAAGCGCGCGCCGGGGATATGGGCCGCAGCGTATTCAGCCTTGGGGTCGCGCCCCTCTTGCGGCATATACCACGAGGCATCGAGGATCCGCAGATCGGGGTCCTTCAGATGCGCAGCAAGCCAGTCTGTCGACACAAGCGTTTTAGGATCGTCCAACGTTACCGTCTCCCCTCATATGTGCTGAGGCATCCGTACAACCGTGCGGGCAGAGTCGCAAGGGACGCCGGAGCCGTAGCGCAACAATCTGTCTCAAGGGTCAGCCTGTGTTACCCTACAGGTCCTGAAACGGCGTTCGTCAGCGGACCACCCGCAGGCGGGGCGGCTGATCGATCTTGGCGTTGGCCTGCGGTATCTCAGTCGGCTGTGCCTTGCCAGCCGGAAACCGATCGGCAAAGGACAGCGCGGCGCGGATCACATGGGGATCCATCCAGCCGCCGGTCAGATCCGCAACCGCGTCCCGCGCGGCCGGGGTATCATCACGGCGCATGTGGTGGATCATGCGCAGAAACGCCGCCTCATCCGCTGTCACCACTGTGCGTGTTTCCAGTGTCAACGCGTCATGTCCCAGGTAGTGATCACCTCGCAGGTCATAGAGGCAACGCACCACCTTGAACAGCGCATGGGCCACAGCCAGCCCGAATGTATCCCCCCAGCGTTCTGACGCACTGCGATAGGCCAACTGCCAGGCCTGGCTCTGCGGCGTCTGAAGACAGGTGTTGAAATGGCGCAGCTGCGGCAGCAGGGCCACCTCAAATGCATCAAGTCCAAGATCTGCCAGAGCGGCCTCTCCCGGTGAAACAGTTGCGGCAGCGGGTGCGGCGGGTAGAGATTGCGCGGGGGTCTGAGGCTCAGAAATCGGCACGGAAGTCATCCTCTTTCAAACAGGAACACGAAGGATGCCGGGCCTGACCGAGGGATGAGTCTGCTGGGTGCGGCTTATCTGACTTATTCAGTCAGATATTGCAACGCTCCGCTGTGGCTTGCAGCGGTTGTCGCTGCGATACCTCGGTAGAGGGTATCACTCATGCCTCCGTGACGGGGCCACGCAGCAGATATACCGAAGGTTGTCGGCTGTTCGCGGATCAGCTGTGATCTTTCAGCAGGCGCTGCTTCTGGCGTGACCAATCGCGTTTGGCCTCCGTCTCGCGCTTGTCGTGGTTCTTCTTGCCCTTGGCGATGCCGATTTTGATCTTGGCCAGCCCGCGATGATTGAAATACATCACCAGCGGCACCAGGGTCATGCCCTTGCGCTGTGTTGCATTCCACAGGGTCGACAGCTCCTTGCGGGACACCAGAAGCTTACGGCGGCGGCGCTCTTCATGTTTGAACATCTTCGCCTGTTCATAAGGCGCGATGTAAGAGTTCACCAACCAAAGCTCGCCATCATCAACCGTTGCGTAGCTCTCGGCGATATTGGTGCCGCCCACGCGCAGGGATTTGACCTCGGACCCTTCCAGAAGGATCCCGCATTCCAGATCGTCTTCAATCGCATAGTCGAACCGCGCGCGGCGGTTTTCTGCGATCACTTTGTAGTTCGGGTCTGATTTTTGCTTGGCCATGGGGCGCAGATGTAAGGTGCCGGAGACAGAGGTGCAAGATGGTGATGCAGATGAGGGGTCGGCCTCAGGCCGCCTGACGGCGATTGCTGCGCATCAGGGTGAAGCCACCGCTGACCACAATCACGGTGCTGCCGACCAAGGTCCATATATCCGGACGCTCATGGAAGACCACGACCCCCAGCACCATGGCAAAAATCAGCCGGGTGTAGCGGAAGGGCGCCACGACAGAAATTTCACCAACCCGCATGGCCCCGGTCAGGGCCTGATAGGCCACCACCCCCACCAGCGTTGCGGCAACCAAATCAATGGTGGTCGCCCCGTCCGGTGTCTTCATCGGCGCCCCAAAAGGCAGCGCGATCAGGCCCGCCACCACCAGCATGGCAAAACCTGCCAGCCCCAGATGCGCATTCGACAGCCCCGCAGGCGCCGCCCGCGTGGCCAGATCGCGCCCGGCAAACCCCAGCGTTCCCGCCACCGCAAAAAGTGAAGCCAGTTCAAATCCGCTTGCACCCGGACGCAGGATCATCAGCACCCCGATGAATCCCGCCGCAATCGCCAGCCAGCGGCGCAGGCCCACATGCTCGCCAAAAAACACCACCGCCCCGGCGGAGACCACCAGCGGTGTCGCCTGCAGTATGGCAGAGGCTGAAGACAACGGTGTCAGCGCGATCGCCAGCGTGAAGCAAAGCCGCCCCGCAACCTCCGCAACCGAGCGCACCAGCAGCGCGCGCGTGCAGAACACCGGGTTCCACAGGCGGTGCCCCTGCGCACGCGCCACAATTGCAAAAATCACCATGCCGCCTGCGCCGAACAGGATCAGGATCTGGCCCACAGGAAGGCTGCGGGCGGCGGATTTGATGAACATGTCTTCCAGCGCAAAGGCCGCCATGGCCAGCACCATCAGGAGGCTGCCGCGCAGTGTATCCATGGATCAAATCGCTTTCCTAAAGGGCCGGAAAATGCACCGGCGATGGGTCATAAAAGATCGGTATTCGCACGTTCCCCAAGGCGGCAACTGCGGTGCGCAATGGTGCAAGCATTAGGCAGACCGCGGCCCAGGGACAAGCCGCGCGCCTGCGGCGAATTGATCCGCCAGAACAGCCTAGTCAGTGCGACCCACACGACGATAGTGATGCATGTTCAGGAATGCTGCCCCACTGTCGCCGCTGCGGTACCCATGCGGCTGATCGGCCGCGAACCGCAACCCCTGGCCGGTCTCCAGCGGCACCCAGCTGCCATCCCGCAGCACCTCCATGGCGCCCTCCAGCACAAAGACTTCTTCGGTAACGCCGGTATCATGGGGCTGCGACTGATGCGATTGGCCGGGTCGCAGGCTGACATGAAAGGTCTCCGCCCCTAGCACAGGATCGAAGGGGAACACCATTTTCACCGCGATAGAACCGGGGAACTGCACCGAGCGAAAGCTGCGGCCACTGCTGCCTTCGGGCTGCGAGGCTTCACCAATCAGCGCTGTCAGAGGCAGGTGAAACCCTTTGGCGATCTTCCACAGCGTCGCAATTGTCGGACTTGATTCGCCTCGTTCGATCTGGCCCAGCATCGCCTTGCTGACACCCGTGATCTCAGCCGCTTTGGACAGGCTGAGCCCCGCGCCCTGACGAATGTCCCGCAAATTCAGAGTGATGCCCGCTTCGCTCATTGTGCTGCCCGTCGCTTTTCTGTCGGTCACACGGCGTTTCAAGCCGCCGCTCAAAAAACACTTGTGCGCTATAACGCACAAGCAGTACTGTGCGCTATAACGTACGCCCCTCCGATCTCTAGCGGATCCGTCACCTCAGGAAAACCCGGATGCTCAGTTCCTTGAAACTCTCGCATATTGTTGCAGGCGCGGTTGCCGTGTTGGTGGGCTACACAGGGTCTGTCGCGATCATCTTTCAGGCGATTGAGGCCTCCGGTGCCAGTCAGGCACAGGCCAACAGCTGGATGCTGGCGCTGGGGCTTGGCATGGGGCTGACCAGCCTTGCGCTGTCACTGATGTATCGGATGCCGATCCTGACCGCCTGGTCCACGCCGGGTGCTGCTCTGCTCGCTGTGAGTCTGACAGATGTGCCCTTGAGCGATGCGATTGGCGCGTTTCTGTTCTGCGCTGCCCTCCTGATCCTGACCGGGGTGACCGGCTGGTTTGCCGCGCTGTCCCGGCTGATCCCGGATGCCCTGGCAAATGCCATGCTGGCCGGGTTGTTGTTCCCCTTTGGGCTGGCGGCCTTCAGCGCGTTTCAATCTGACACCGCTCTGGTCGCGGCCATGGCGGTCACCTTTGTGGCCGGACGGCGGCTGTTTGCACGCTATACCATCCCGGCTGTGCTGGCTGTGGGCATTCTGTGGTGCCTTGGCGATGGCAGCTTCACCCACTCTGCCTCAGTGGATCTGACGATGGCTGAGCCGGTCTTTATGATGCCGAGTTTCTCACTGCCGGTACTGATCGGGGTTGGTCTGCCGCTTTATATCGTCACCATGTCCTCGCAGAATATGCCCGGCGTGGTCACGCTGAAGGCCGCGGGCTATGCGCCGCCGGTCTCCGCCAGCCTGATCGTGACTGGTGCCGCCTCATTCGTGCTGGCGCCCTTTGGTGGATTTGCCTTCAACCTCGCCGCCATCACCGCCGCCATCGGTTGCGGACCGGAGGCGGATGAAAACCCCAAGACCCGCTACATGGCCGGGGTGATGACGGGGGTGTTTTACATCCTCGTCGGGCTTGGTGGCGCAACGGTCATCAGCCTGTTCCTGATCGCCCCCACGGCGCTGATCACCACTGTGGCAGGGCTTGCGCTTCTGTCGACCATCGGCAACAGCCTCTCGGCGGCACTGGCGGATGCACGGGGGCGCGACGCTGCGCTGATCACCTTCATGGTCACGGTATCCGGCGTCAGTTTCTTTGGAATTGGCGCTGCGTTCTGGGCGCTTGTGGTGGGTATTGCCGTGAATCACCTGATCACACCCCCGCCACCAAATACGGCAACAGCGGGCACTGCCGCGAATCCGGCCCGACCATGATCCGCCAAAGCCTGCAAAATTTCGCAGAAACCACCAGATAATTACCGCAGACCGCCCCGACATGTTGCCTTTGTTGCGCAAATCGTGTCCCTGAGGGGCAAAGACAAGGGAACCAGCCAGATGCCAATGTACCGATCCAGAACCTCCACCCATGGCCGCAACATGGCCGGCGCACGCGGCCTGTGGCGCGCCACCGGCATGACGGATGATGATTTCGGCAAGCCGATCATCGCCATCGTCAATTCCTTCACCCAGTTCGTGCCCGGCCACGTCCACCTGAAGGATCTGGGCCAGATGGTCGCCCGCGAAGTTGAAGCGGCCGGTGGTGTCGCGAAGGAGTTCAACACCATCGCGGTGGATGACGGCATCGCCATGGGCCATGACGGCATGCTCTACTCCCTGCCCTCCCGCGAGGTGATCGCCGACAGCGTCGAATATATGGTCAACGCCCATTGTGCCGACGCCATGGTCTGCATCTCCAATTGTGACAAGATCACGCCGGGGATGCTGATGGCCGCCATGCGCCTCAATATTCCGGCGATCTTCGTCTCCGGTGGTCCTATGGAAGCTGGCAAGATCGACATCGCCGATCTCGACATGAAAAAGATTGACCTGGTGGACGCCATGGTCGCCGCCGCCAGCGACACGATGACCGATGAGCAAGTGCAGCACATCGAGGAAAACGCCTGCCCGACCTGCGGGTCCTGCTCCGGCATGTTCACCGCAAACTCGATGAACTGCCTGGCCGAAGCACTGGGGCTGGCGCTGCCGGGCAATGGTTCAACCCTCGCCACCCATGCCGACCGCAAGCATCTGTTCCTGGAAGCAGGCCGCAAGATCGTCGACATCACCAAGCGCCACTATGTCGGCGAGGAAAAAGGCCTGCTGCCGCGTGAAATCGCCACCTTTGATGCGTTTGAAAACGCCATGAGCCTCGATATCGCCATGGGCGGCTCAACCAATACCGTGCTGCATCTTCTGGCGATCGCCAATGAGGGCAAGGTTGATTTCACCATGACCGACATGGATCGCCTCAGCCGCAAGGTCCCCTGCCTTTGCAAGGTCGCACCGAACATCGAGAATGTGCATATGGAAGACGTCCATCGCGCCGGTGGCATCTTCTCCATCCTCGGCGAGTTGAGCCGTGCGGGCCTGTTGCACAATGAATGCAGCACCGTGCATTCCAGCACCATGGGTGAAGCCATCGCCAAATGGGACATCAAGGTCGCCAACAACCCCGACGCCGAAGCGTTGTTCAAGGCGGCCCCCGGCGGCGTACGCACCACCGAAGCGTTTTCACAGTCCAACCGCTACAAGGAGCTGGACACCGACCGTGAGGGGGGCGTGATCCGGTCCAAAGACCATGCCTTTAGCCAGGATGGCGGTCTGGCGGTGCTGTTTGGCAATATCGCGCGTGACGGCTGCATCGTGAAAACCGCCGGTGTGGATGAGAACATCCTGAAGTTCACCGGGTCCGCCTATGTCTGCGAAAGCCAGGACCAGGCGGTAAACGACATCCTGACCAGCAAGGTGAAAGAGGGCGACGTGGTGGTGATCCGCTATGAGGGTCCGCGCGGTGGCCCCGGTATGCAGGAGATGCTCTACCCGACCTCCTACCTGAAATCAAAGGGCCTCGGCAAAGCCTGTGCGCTGCTGACCGATGGCCGTTTCTCCGGCGGCACCTCGGGCCTGTCGATTGGGCATGTCTCACCCGAAGCGGCAGAGGGCGGCATCATCGGGCTCGTCCAACAGGGCGACACCATCGAGATCGACATCCCCAACCGCACCATCCATCTGGCGGTTTCGGACGAAGAACTGGCCGCACGCCGCGCCGCTCAGGACGCAGCTGGCTGGAAACCGGTAAAGCCGCGCAAACGCAAAGTCTCCACCGCGCTCAAGGCCTATGCGCTGCTGGCCACATCAGCCGCCAAAGGCGCCGTGCGCGCCCTGCCTGACGACGAATAATCGACGCTGTCAGGTACTCCTCATTTAAGGCCCCGGCATCTTGGATGTCGGGGCTTTTTCTATCATAGGAAACGGACCCTATTCGACAGACCGCAGAATCGCTGGAGATCCGACATGACCATTTGGCGCCCCGCCCAATCCATTCGCGTGAAAACCATTGGTCTGCCCTGGCGCAAAGGCCATTTTCTCGCGGCGGAGGTCCCCGATGACAGCGGCCAAACCAAAGGTGTCCGCCCTCTGGGGGGCACGGTTGAATTTGGCGAGACCTGGCAACAGGCGCTGCAACGGGAGTTTCAGGAAGAGCTCGGTGTGGAGATCACCATAATCGGCGCGCCGGTGGTACTGGAAAACATCTATCAGCACGAAGGCCAGATCGGTCATGAGATCATCTTCGCCGCACAGGTTACTTGGCCAGAGACCCCGCATTTGGCAGGCGATACAATTGAGTTTTTCGAAGACAACGGTCTGAAATGTATCGCCAGATGGTTTCACCCTGATACACTGGAGGCCGACGGGACAGAGCTGTTTCCAACCGGATTAAAAGCGCATCTGCAAGATCTGGGATCCTCGACACGCGCATAAGGCACGAACCCCTTCACCTTTCCCGAAATACTCCCGCCGGAGGCGCGCCGCGCCAGCGGCGCCAGGCCCAACCGGGTCAGATCATATCAATGATCGCCACCCCGGGCGGGAGCATCGCGCGGCTTGGGATCACTCACCCAATTTGGCGTGCACCTCATCCAGATCGATCTCACCCACCGGCATCTTGTTGGCGGGGTTTTCGAAGTCATATTTGAACACTTCGAAATCCCGCTTATAGATTTCATAAATCAGATGCATCGAGAGGTCGTCGAAATAGTCTTCGACCGGATGGGCGCGTTTGGGGCCGTGGCCTTCGCTTTCGTTAAAGCGCGGGATCTGGGTCAGATCCACCTGATGCGGCGTCTCGATCGCGTCCAGCACATCCTGCATGCCCTCATTGAAGGCTTCGGTCCAGATCACCTTGTCGTACCGGCCACCGTTGCAGATGAAGGTCGAGACATGGCCCGATGTGGCTGACCAGTGGATGTCCGGCTCCATCGGGCGGCGAAACTTCACCGTGTCTCGGACAAACAACAGAAAACGGCGGAAGCTCTTGATCTGATCAAACGGCTCTTTGCCGTCATCGCCGCCCACATCAATCCCGTAGTCATAGGTGAGCCGCGGCACCAGATTGCCCCGGTAACGTTTGCCATTGCGCTGAATGCCGCAAATCTTGTCGAAGAAGGAACTCAGCACGCGGGTGTAAGGGTTACGCACGCAGGTAAATGCGTAGGATTTCTGCGCCTGAACATTGCTGGTGATCAACGGCTGGCTGTCAGGCAGCGCCCATTTGTGCAGACCGCCCTTGGCATCGTGAATATCACCGTCAAAGAACTGCCCGTGGTCGGAGTAATACATGATCTGGCCGATGGTGGAGCAGGCACATTTGGGCACCACGCGATAGACCACGCTTTCGCTCTCCGTCATCCAGGTGCCTGGAAATCCCATCTGTCTCTCCCCCGTCCCCATGCGCCGCAATTGGCGCCACGTACGACTCTAGTCGTTAAAAGCGAAATAATGCGGTTTATTCAGTGAGAATTCGTCAGTATCAAGGAAACAATCAATCAAAATACGACACCGGGGCGCTGTCATGGCAAAAATCGCATATGTTCTGCTGTGCCATAAGGACCCAGAGGCGATTATTCAGCAGGCAGAGCGACTAACCGCAGCCGGTGATTATATGGCGATCCACTTCGATGGGCGCTCTCCGGCCAGCGATTATCAGCAGATCCGCACCGCCCTGAAGGACAATCCCAACATCTGCTTTGCCCGCAAGCGGGTCAAATGCGGCTGGGGGGAATGGTCGCTGGTTCAGGCAACGCTCTACGCGCTGGAAAGCGCGGTCGCCACCTTCCGGCGCGCGACACATTTCTACATGGTGTCGGGCGACTGCATGGCGATCAAGACCGCGGAATATGCCCATCAGCTGCTCGACAGCCGGGATTGTGACTATATCGAAAGTTTCGATTTCTTTGAAAGCAACTGGATCAAGACCGGTATGAAAGAGGACCGACTGATCTATCGCCATGTCTTCAACGAACGCAAAAACAAGCGCCTCTTCGATCTGAGCCACAGCCTGCAGAAGCGCCTGGGCCTGACCCGCGCCCTGCCTGAGGACATGCAGATCCAGATCGGCAGCCAATGGTGGTGCCTGCGTCGCCGCACCGTCGAGTGGATCCTGTCCTTCCTGAGTGAGCGGCGCGATGTGCTGCGATTTTTTCGCACCACCTGGATCCCGGATGAGACCTTCTTTCAGACCCTGGTGCGTCACCTGGTCCCCACGAAGGAGATCGAAAGCCGCACACTGACATTGCTGATGTTCTCGGACTACGGGATGCCGGTGCAGTTCTACAATGATCACTACGACATGCTGATGGGGCAGGATTTCCTCTTTGCCCGCAAGATCAGCCCCGAAGCGCAGGAGCTGAAATCCCGTCTTGGCGCGCTGTATGCCGAGCAGGGTGTTGAATTTCAGATCTCCAATGAGGGGCGCAATCTTTATGGGTTTCTAACCAAACGCGGGCGCAACGGGCTGCGCTTTGCCCCCCGGTTCTGGGAAACCGAAAGTACGCTGGGGCGCAACCGCGAACTGCTGATCATCAGCTGTAAGAAATGGCATGTCGCCAAGCGCCTGATTGAGCGGCTGCGCGAGGTCAGCAACGTCCCGGCGCTGGCCTATCTCTTTGACGAGGAAGGCACCGACATGCCCGATCTTGGCGGCATCGAGGCGACGCTCTGGAAGCGCACGCGCCACCGTCGCGCGCTGGTGCGGATGTTGTTTGATTACTATGAAACCGACCGCCTGGTGATCTGCCTTGATCCATCAGCGTTGGAGCTGATGCAGGATTTCTGTGCGGATCGGGCCATCACGCGCATCCTGCAGATCGAATGCAGTCTCAGCGACGACTACTTAACCGGCCATGCCGAGCGCATCGGGCTGGCCGGCCAACAGACCGCCACCGCCGCGCTGGAACGGTTGCTGCCGACCATCCGCAACGACATCCAGCACGAATCCGACCGTATCCGCGATGTTGGGTTTGACCACCACAGCCTGATCCGCGAAAGCGACAGTGATGAGCAGATCGCCGAACAGCTGATGCCGTTTCTGGCGTTGGATCATGAGGCCGCTCTGACACTTGCGCGGACCGAGCATCTCTTCTCAGACTAGGGCAGCCTTATCATCGGGCCGCCCTAGTCTGCTATCCTGATCCGAGCGCGGCGTGTTACTTCTGCTTCCAGCTGTCCAGCCAGCGCCGGACCCGGCCACGCCGCTCTGAGAGCGCATCACCCGCAGCGTAAAGACTGTCCTCGACATTCTCGACCATCGGGTCGATGCGGGCACGGCGGAAGCGGCGCCAGCGTACATAAAGCGCCCAGATCACCGCCGCCAACATGGTCAGGAAGATGATGTTGAACCAATTCACTTGGCTATACTTCGGCCCGCTCACAGGCTTCACCGCAACCGCATTCGGGAAGATAGACAGAAATTCATTTCGCCAGCCATAGTGGCGCAGCAGCACCCATTGTGGATCAGCCTTGGTGGAGGCGAGATCGGTCAGCTCGGCCTGCAGGTTGGAGCTGTCCAGCTTGAAATAGGGCGGCCAGCCCCAGCCGGTGTCCTCGTTTCGATAAACGATGGGGCGACCATTGGGCAGGAACGCCTCCACGAAGCGGACATCGCGATTGACGCTGGTCGCGCTTTCCTGGGCCGTGTCCTGCTGCGCCCAGAAAATCGAGTTTTCGCCGAAATCGACCCGGCGCACCTCAGTCTTGACCACGCGCACCACATCATTCTGCGGCAGCGTGTAATGCAGAAAGGCCCCTGCCAGCAGCCAGATGGTGAGAATGAACACCCATTTGATATAACGCATCTCAGCGACCTCACATGAAATTCATGACATAGACCAGAAGCGCAATGGCCCCCAGCGGCACGACATAGACCAACAGGATCAATCTGCGCCGCAGTGACCTGTCATATTGGTGCAACCCGCGCTGGATGAAGGCGGAACGGTCTCCGGTCAACCCCTTCTCGGCCCAACGACGTTTCAGCTTGGCGCGCCGCACCTCGCGCGAGTAGAGCGAGACAATGCCGTAGATCACAGTCAGCACCACCAGCAAAATCGCCATCAGGCGGATAAAGGCAAACATCAGCGGCGCCCCCTGTTGCCAGATCTGCTGCTGACAGCGCCCCAGGGGCCGACCCGTTCGACCAGACTGTCTGTTCGGCGCTGCTTCGGCTGATCCTGCGCGCTCGTGCTGCGACCGCTCATGTCCGGCTCATGGCCAAATAGCGCCGCCCGCGCGCCTGCCTTGTCCATCGCGTATTCGCGCGCAAGGAAGGCGACGACGTGGTCCTTCTTCGCCTCCGGCCAGCTGCGATACTGCTGATAAAACGCTTCCTTGTGGCAGATGAACAGCTGGCGGAAATCCAGCGGCGTCAGCTCTGCCAGCAGCATATTGACCAGATCGCGGTTCGGCGTGTTGGTGGCCCGCAGGCAGTAGAAATAGGCCGGGTGATCCGATTTGATCCGGGGCCATTTGCCACCGCTTTCAGCCCAGCGAACCATCGCCGCCATACCTTCGAACTCAGCCGGCAGCTCGCTTGCGTGGCGGGCCGCCATCCGCCGCAGATCGCTGCGCGACAGGCCCGAGAGGTCCATCCCCTTGTCCGCCAGCACGCTGACGGCCAGAAATCCCATCTTCTGGCGCAGGATGGCCGCACCATCGACGCCGCGCGCGCGGATGATTGGCTCCACCAGCCCGTTCAGTTCCAGAAATTTCGCAATCGCATTGTCCTGCGTTAGGTCAAACACCCGGTCCAGCGGCACGCCTTCGGGTTTTTCCCCACTGGCGATGAGGGCCGGATGCTCGACATCCTGAAACACATAAAGCCCGCCAAAATGCGCGGTCCAGAAATTCTGTTGCTCAAACACCTCATGCTTCAACCGCACCGGGTTGCGGGTAACATCGCCGGTTTTTTCCGCCGTCGCGATCATCTCAGCGATCAGCGCGTCGTCAAACCAGCCGTCTTCCTCGCTCTTGAAGCGATCTACCAGTTCGGCCAGCTGATCGGCCTGCCGCAGCGTGCCCCTTGTGGTGTCCGCCTCGACCCTGACCTGCCGGATGTCAAAAAGCTGCGCGGGCGTTGCGACCTCAAACACCGAATTGACCAATTCACCCGCCACCGCATCGGTCGCGGTCAGCGCAAACAGCTGGCTTTCATTTGCGGCAATGAACCGGCGCAGGATGTCCCGGCTGGTGGAGAATTTCACATTCAGAAGCGGGCAACGCTTCTGTTCGGTGCTGAGGAGAATGAACTGCCGGTTCACACCCGCATGGTTCAGATAGT
Source organism: Phaeobacter piscinae (assembly GCF_002407245.1). Lineage (NCBI taxonomy): Bacteria > Pseudomonadati > Pseudomonadota > Alphaproteobacteria > Rhodobacterales > Roseobacteraceae > Phaeobacter > Phaeobacter piscinae. Next base: position 2,877,973 of record NZ_CP010681.1, read on the forward strand.
GGTCATCCCCCAGCTCATCGCCCACTTCGGGGGAGTAGCCAGAGATATCAACGTGGAATTCCGTGAGGCGCGTGGTCTTGCCGGTCAGATGTTTCAACGCGCGGTTATACCTCTCCACCAATGCGGGCGAGGCCACATGGAAGAGATTGCCGAACATCAGACCGTTCTGGATGAGGCGTTTCATGGCCTGCTCCTCACACTTGTCTCAAGTGCCAAAATGTGCGCACGTTCGAGTTTCCGGTTTTCATTGGGTGTCAGCTTCGGATTGTCTCCAAAGGCTTCAGATCTCAAAAGCCCAATGTGAGAGTGGTTGAGCAATTTCAAAGTAGGCAAGTTGTCAAACAGCTCAAACTTGTTCGCATAGGTCTGAAACGGCTCACCTTTCAAAGACACGCAATTATAAAACAATAAGAGCAGTTCCGCATCAGATAGCTGCGCCCTTAGCAGTTTGGCATGCCTAGGCTTAGAGAACTCTTTCTCATCATCAAGAACACGGAAGCAGTTATACAGAAACCTAAAATAGTGCCCTAGGTCATTGCCTCTTCTGTTCCAGAAATCTCTATAGGCATAAAACAGGGCAATGCCTTCATCGTGTTTTTTCAATTTTTCACGATAAACCTTATTCAGTTCCCTGTAACAGAAAACAAAGCAGTCTCGCCCCTCCGCTAATTTTTCCTTGCTATCTTTTTTCACTACATCCAAGCCGCCAACGATCTCCGAGTGGGTTCTCAGAAGCTCGAAAAAGGTCGTTTCAAACTGCTGCGATCTCAGATTGGTGTTCATAGCATTGAACTCATCAGCTTGGCGCTTAAGTTCTTTCCGTTGCTCGGCAAGCTCTTCGCTTTGCAGCCAGACAGTCACGATGATCCAGAGAAAGGCCAATACTCCCGCTACTCCAGCGAAAGTATCGCCGATTTCATTCGACGGCGAAAAAAGTAACGCAAAAGCCCTAAACTGCCAATCACCCTCACTGTCAACTTGAGGAAGTATCGCTAGAATAGCCACTACTGTTAGAAAGGCCTTCGTCAAAGCCTTCCCAACATCCATTGGCCGATCGCTTTTCATGCCTTCCTTAATAGAGCGCCAGTGATTTTCGATCCTTTCGATCACCCCTGCCCCTCCAGATACCGCCGCTTGGCCTCTTCCTGCCGCCCGAAATCGCGCACCATATTGTCAATCGCAACCTCGTCCGACTTGTCGGCATAGCGGAACTCACTATCGGCGTAGCGGTTGATCTCCTGCACCACCATGTCGATGGTGATCGGCACCCGCAGCTCCGCAATCATTGCGGATTTGGTGTCGTAATCCTTAAACAGGAACAGCTCCGGGTTCTCCATCCAGTCATCCGGCAGCTCAAAATCCATCGCCCGGACCTTGACCGCATCGGTGATGTTCTTGATGGCGCGGCCGGTGAACCGCTCATCCGCCGCTTGGATCGCCTTCAGATAGGTGCCCAGCTTGGCCAGATCATCCAGCTCTCCAAGCTGATCCTGCACCCGGCCAAAGACCTCTGCCAGCCCCGGTTCCTGCGGGCGGCTGTAGGCCTCGAAGGACCGCGCGACCGCCTTCCTGATTTCCTGCGCACCGTACAGATCATGCTCCCCCAGCGGGATCGCATGGTTCTTGCCCATCAGCAGCGTCAGGATGTCGATGTAATCCTCCCGCGTCTGCGGCCCGTCGACCAGGAACCGCGCACCCGCCCGCTGGCGCAGCGCGTCGTCCACATTCTCCGGATAGTTGGAGAACATGCCAAAGGTGCAGTTGCCGCGCACCACGGTGTTTGCCCCTGCAAAGGCCTCCATGAACACCGCCGTCACCTCCTGCTGGCCCGCGCTGGACTGGCGGTCGCCGCGCTTCCCTGCGATCTGGTCGATGTCGTCGATGGTGCCAAAACCGATCACGCCGGGATCAATCACATTCTGGATGAAGCTCTTGGCGTTCTGGCCGGACTTGCCCTGATAGCTGTCGATATTATCGATACCGAAATTCTGATAGCGAAAGGCATAGCCCGCATTCTGGCAATAATCATGGATGAGGCCCGCCATCATCTGAATGAGTGTCGTCTTGCCGGTGCCCGGCTTGCCGTCGCCCATGAAGGTGAAGATGAAGCCGCCCATCTCGGCAAAGGGGTTGAGCCTGCGGTCGAAATCATAGGCCATCAGCATCTTGGCCAGCCGCAGGGCCTGGTATTTGGCGATATGGTTGCCAACCACCTCATGCGGCTTCTTGAACGCCATGGTGAGGGTAGTGGATTTTGCCTTGGACGCGGGCTCAAAGCCGCTGATGGTCAGATCATCCGCCTCCACCCGCCAAGCGGCATCGCTGAACCCTTCCAGACGTGGCGCGGTCTGCGCCCGCAGGGCCGCCTTCTCCATCAGCTGCTCGGCATAGGCCGCTGTGGCCGCAATCAGATGCGCATCGTCGGTGCCATGCTGCGCCAGCTTCTGATCCAGCTCCCACAGCGCCCCGTGCAGGGCCAGGGGCGCATTGTCTGTGAGCAGCTCCTCCGCCTCGCCCACCTCGACCTGCGCCTCAGACCCATGCGGTGCCAGCAAATAGGCGGCGGCATTGGCAAACACATGCGCCGCAATCAGCGCCTCCGCCGCCAGCAGCTCGGTAAACTCCCCCTTGCGCGCGCCGTCCAATGACCCGGCCAGATTGGCCCGTTTCAGATCGGCGAGGCCAGAGACATCCGCATAAGCCTCCCCCATCGCCAATGAGATCGCCAGCGCCCGGCGCAAGGCATGCTGCAAGGTCGCCTGCAGGGGCGAGGTCAGAGGGTCATCGTCATCCGCCGCCTCAATCCGGGCGATCAGATGCACCCCTTCGGGCCGCGCGCTGGACCGCGTCACCAGCCCCGGCGTGGTCGAGCGGAAGCGCCGCCGCGTGCCAAGCCCCGAGGAGCGCTCCGGCGTCTTCGCCTCCACCGCAGGCTTGGCAATGCGCGGCGTGTGGTCAAACCCCTCCAGCATCGCCGCCGCAGCCGCATAATGCTTGCGGATATCCTCTTCCCGCAGTTCCATCTGATTGCCTGAAATGCTCATCTCACCCTCTCAATTCGTCTCATCGCCGGCAAAAAATCCGGCCCGCCCATCTTCTGGCTAAAAATATCCCCGCCCCGCTACCCGGCAGGCGTCTTTGCCGCCGAGAGGGGAGGCTCCCCCGGCTTCAACAAACGCAGGCGCTCAATACCGCAGCACTTGCCCGGCCTCACTCACCACGAATTTCTGCACATCGGCGAACCCCGGCGGGTCCAGCTCTGCCAGCACCTGAAACGGGCGCTGCGGCAGGATGATGGCGCGCTGGGTCCGGGTCGCCCCGGTATCCGCGCCGCGGCCGCCAAAGGGATCCAGCGCAAAGATCTCCCGCTCCACGGTGCCGAACCAGCCCGAGCGCTCCTCGCGCACGTCCTCGCTCTCCAGCTCCTCCAACGTCCAGGCCAGCGCCCAGTCGTGGCCCGCTGGTGACTCTGCCTGCTCCAGCACCTGGTGCAGCGGGCCGGATTGTTCTGTATAGGCGGAGGAATACATCGGCCCCACATGAAAGCGGCGCAGATGTTTAGGGTGGAGATCGTCGAAATCCTCGTCGAACCCTTTGGCGATGGTGACCAGCTTTAGCCCTGCCAGCGCCTGCGCCATCAGATGCGCCTGCACCTCCGGCCAGCGGCGTTCGTCCTTCGGCAGCGCCACCTTGCCGCTGTCTTCCAGCTCCATCAGGTAGATCACCGGCAGGTTCACCTGGCTGTCATAGGCGGCCCAATGCAGCAGGAAGCGGCGGCGGCGATCACCAATGTTCTCCAGCCAGTCGCAGACCGGGTCGTTCTGGGTCCAGAACAGCTGCCCTTTCAGAAGCTCCTGATAATAAAGCCGTTGCGACAGGGCGAATTGCAGCTTCGACGGCACCGCGCGGTCCGAGATGATGGTGCGCACCATATCGTCCTTCAGCTGGTCCTCACTGGCCATATTGGCCAGATGCCGCTCCGCCTGCATAGCGTCGTTGGCCATGGTCATCAGTTCAGCCGCAACCGGAAAGCCGCTGTCGCGCTTATCCATCGCCAGGCTGCCAAAGAACCGCCCGGTATCGCGCCCCGCCATCAGGTATTTCATCGACAGCGCGCGGAAGGTGAAGTTGAGCCGCATCAGATATGCGGTCAGTACCTTCACATCGAATTTCGAGAGCCGCCCCTCCGCCTGCATCGCCGCCGCCACCCGGGTCAGATGCCGGATGATGGTGTCGAACTTCTTGAAGTACCGGCGTGAGGCGAAAGTGTCGCTAAGGCCTGTGTGGTCGTGCGAAGGGTCGGTCATACATGTCCCCTTCCCTGATGTGCAGCTTGCGCTAAGGACAGCGCCAGTCCGCGGGCCGGGCGCAATCCTCTGATGAATTTCCTGATCATCTCAACTCCACTAGTTAGTGACCCGATGTGTCTAACCGTCCTGTGCCTCACACAGGTCCCAAGCAAAGCCTGCAAATACCCCAGCAACTGCAACGGCAACCCAACCTGAAAAAGGGCCGTCAACGGCGTAGTAGAGAGTGGCCAAAGTTCCGAAAACGACCGCCAGCATGCTCCACCAAAACCAGTTCGGTGGGGATGGGATATTCAGGAACTCCAGCCAATCCACACTCACCCCCCATAGAGGTTCTTGTCGTGCTTCTCGACAATCGCGGCAAACCGGCGGGCGAAGCGTTCATCCGCCTTGGCCTTCTTCTCCAGCACGTCGCGGGCAAACACCATGTTGTCCTCGTGGCTTTCCAGCATGTCGGCCATTTTCTGGTTGGTCGCAGTGCCGATTGCGGCCATCGCGGTCTGGGCTTCCTTGTCGGTCTGCACGCCGATCTCGTTGATCCGGTGCGCCACATCCTGCTGCTGCGCGGTCTTCAGCGATTTGGTCAGCGCGTCATAGAGCACCACCCGCTGCTGAGTGTCCGTCTGCAGCTTGTTGATCAGCACCATCTGCGTCGCGGCCTGGTTCTGCAAACTATCGACCCAGGTCTTGCCCTTCTCGATATAACGCTCCAGCGTTTGGGATTTCGCAAGCTTCACCTGCTCCTCCTGCACCAAGGCGTTGTATTTCGCATTGATATCCGCCAGTTCGGTCTCCAGCTTGGTGCGCGCGGCGGCGTCCTGCTCGATCGAGATCTTATTCTCCAGCTCGATGATCTGCGGATCCAGGGCCACGATCTCGGCGCGGACGGCCTCCAGCTCCTGCACGGTCAGCTCGCGGTCGTCCAGCGTGGACGTAAGGTTTACCTGAACCTTCTCGCGCTGATCTTCCAGCGTGGCCAGCTGGCCCTCCAGCAACTTCACGATCACATCCGATTTGGCGATCAGATCCTGCAGCTTGTCGTCGATATTGGCGGTGCGCATCCGTTCTTGGCGCAGAGAGTCTGATTTCCCCTTGGAAAAGAAACCAACAAAGCTCTCCCAGCCGGTTTTCGACCGCATCTCGTCGAAATCCTTGGAGAAGGCCGTGGTCACATCATCCAGACCCATGATCAGCTCAGCGATATTGGCGTTCATCACCTCGGTATGAGCGTGCACGTCATCCAGCGTCGCGTTCTCAATGTCGATGCTGGCATCTTCACCGGCCGAAATTTTGGCCCGCGCGGTTTCGATCCGCGAGGTCAGCGCCGTGATCTTCTGCTGCGACTCGCTCACCTTGGCTTGCGACGCCCGCACCATCTCGTCAAATTGTGATTGGCTCATAAAGTGCCCTTTCTGCAATGTCTTGTGTGTCATATGGGCAATGTGAACATGATTTACATCCCCTATGTAAATAAAACCCGCTCTTGCTGCAGCCATTGCGCAGCACCGCTCAGGTCAGTTGAAAGCAGTTTTGCAGAGCCGCCCCGCAAAGGGAAGACCGGCCCGCAGACCGACCGGTTACGGTCCGCAGGTGCTCATCGGCGGGACGCTGTCGCGCCTCAGACGGGTTTGATTTTGGACAGCACCAGAAAGGTCATCAGACCGAAGGGCGGCAAGGGCTGGTGATGCTCCACCGAGAGATGATCCGCGCCCAGCACGGTGTCGATCTCAAAATCCGAGTGCCAGCCAAGCACATTGGCAAACGGCGCGGAAACCCGTTCGAGGAACGCCAGCACGCCCTGTTCGCGCAGGAAATGATTGGTAATCACCACTTTGCCACCGGGCTTAAGCACGCGGGCAATTTCACCCATCACCTGTTCCGGGTCCGGTACAACGGACAGCACGTGCATGGCTGAAACAGTGTCGAAGGTGGCATCGGGGAAATCCAGCGCACGGGCATCCATCTGGCGGAGGGTTTCGACGTGGTCAAGATCATGTTCCTCCACCCGTTTCATCGCCTTTTTCAGCATATCCTCGCTGAAGTCGATGCCGGTGACCTTTAGGTGGGATTTGTAGAGAGGCAAGGACAGTCCGGTGCCGACACCCACCTCCAGCACCCGACCGCTGCGATGTTCGTTGACGTAGCCGACAGCACGGCGACGGCCCACATTGGTGATTGCCCCAAATGTTTTGTCATAGACAGGGGCCCAACGGGCATACGACGATTCAACAGCCTTAATATCCAATTATCCACCCTTACTCGTTTATGCGCCGGTCTCCGGCGTTTTCTTTTTAACCAATCCCCAGGCCACCATCGCAGCATAGCCAAGGCACAGGATCACCAATGTAATCCATGCGTAAATCAGGACGGCTGCCCCCGCAAAGGCAAAACCGACCAAAAAATACTTCACGTTTTCGCGCGAAATTTTGACTGCCTTCAGCGACCAGGTTGGCACATGGCTGATCATAAGCAATCCGATGACACCCATATGAAGGCAGATCAAAATATCCGGAATGACCGGCGCATCGGCAAAGGCAAAGGAGATGAACATCGGCAGCATCGCCAGAAGTGCGCCGGCTGGGGATGGGACCCCTTCAAAATAAACGCTTTTTGCGGTGACTTTCTGCTCGGACTTGGTCGAGACGTTAAACCGCGCCAGCCGCACCACGCAGCAGACCGAGAACACCAGCACCGCCAGCCACCCTAAGCCACGCATGTCTTGAAGGGCCCAATAGTAGATCACCAGTGGTGAGGCGACGCCGAAATTGAGAAAGTCTGCCAGCGAGTCGAGTTCTGCACCCATCTTGCTGTCGCTGCGCAGGATCCGCGCCAAACGCCCGTCAAACCCATCCAGGATCGCCGCCGCCAGGATCAGCTGCACCGCCAGGGTATAATTGCCCTGCACCCCGAAGCGGATCGCAGACAGCCCGGCACAGATGGCCGCAATGGTCATCATGTTCGGCAACAGCTGGATCAGCGCGTATTCGGATTTTCGCTTTTCCGGTGGGTGATGCATAGCGGTGGTGTTTCCTTGTTCACGGCAGGGAGCCACCACGCTCCCAGCGCCCCGAAGCGGGGCACAATCGCAGGATCAGGTGTCGCCTTTGCGCACATATGCCTTAACCAAGGCGCTGGTGCAATCTTTGCGACCCGCGGCAGGACGCTGGTGCCGATATGGCGGCCTGAGCACCACCTCTCAGTAAGAATGCGAAAGCACCGTGCAATGCACGGTGCCACGCCCAACTGGGATTGCCTCCCCCAAGGGAGGCGAAGATCAGGCGGGAGCCCCCGCCTGCCAATTGTCACAGTGCCTAGGAGCGCCCTTAGCCGACGACGTTAAATTCCGGCCCATAGGGGTATTTGGTGATGTTCTCATTGTCATCGTCATGGATGATCAGAATGTCATGCTCGCGGTAGCCGCCTGCACCGGGCTGACCATCCGCGATGGTCAACATCGGCTCCATGGAGATCACCATCCCCGGCTCCAGCACCGTGTCGATGTCCTCGCGCAGCTCCAGACCGGCCTCGCGGCCATAGTAGTGAGACAGCACACCAAAGGAGTGGCCATAGCCGAAGGTGCGGTATTGCAGCAGATCCTGCTCTTCAAAGAAGGCGTTGATCTGATGGGTGATTTCCGCACAGCTCGCGCCCGGTTTCAGCAGCGAGATACCCAGCTCATGGGCAGCCACATTGGCCTCCCAGATGCGCAGGGACTCGGCATCCACTTCCTTCACGAACATGGTGCGTTCCAGCGCGGTGTAGTAGCCGGAGATCATCGGAAAGGTGTTGAGCGACAGGATATCGCCACGTTCCAGCCTGCGGGCGGTCACTGGATTATGGGCGCCATCGGTATTGATCCCGGACTGGAACCAGACCCAGCTGTCGCGGTATTCCGCATCCGGGAAGCGTTTGGCGATTTCCAACTCCATCGCATCGCGACCGGCCATCGCCACGTCGATCTCGCGCGCGCCTTCCTTGACCGCATCCCGGATCGCGAAGCCGCCGACGTCAGCCACCGCCGCCCCGGCGCGGATCATGTCCAGTTCTGCGGCGGATTTGCCCATGCGCTGGCGCATCGTCGGTTCATAGAGGTCAACCAGCCGAGATGGCGCCAGGAAATGTTCCAGTTTTGCCTTCTGCAGCAGGGTCAGGTGATCGCTCTCATAGCCGACAACCGCGCCATCGCCCGAAACCGATTTGATCGCACGCCAGAAGTTGTCGCGCTGCCAGTCGGTATAGGTGATGTTGTCACAAAACGACCGGCGCCAGGGCTGGCCTGCGTCAATACCGGCTGAGATTGTCACTGCCTCAGATGCGGTCACCACCATGCCATAGGGGCGACCGAAGGCGCAGTAGGTGAACCCCGAATAGTAGGAGATATTGTGCATCGAGGTGAAGACAGCGGCGGTTACGCCGGTCTCTGCCATGATTTTTCGCAGACCTGCGATCCGCGCCTCATATTCGGAGACAGCAAATTGCAGCGGCGCCTTTTCACCATTGTGAAAACGATACATTTCAGGACGTGCAGTCATAGTCGACCCTTCCATCTTACAAGAAAGGTCCCGGCGTTCAGGACAATGTTGTGAGTGAGGGCAGCATGGATCCATGCGGCGACGCCATCGCCTGGCCCTTGGCGCAAAGGATGCGGCAGAGCTGCGATGCTGGCAAGTCTGATTCCCCGCGATAGGGTCGAAAAACGACAAACGCCGCAGGTTTCTACGGCGTTTGTCGTTTTTTTTCTGAAGGGTCGGCTTACTTGACCAATACCGCAACCAGATCGCTTTCGGGATCAGCCAAGGGTTCGATCACGTTGAAATGATGTTTGCCGAACGCAATGACGTGATCGGCTCCCCAGGCTTCGGTCAGCCAGACAGCCTGATCTAGAAAGGCCGGGCGCTCGTCACCGCCCACCCAGACTGTGACCTCCGCCGGGTAGCGATGTTCCATGTCAATTGGGCTTTCTGCGGCAGCGCCTGCTGCGTCCAGTTTGAACTTTCCGTTCATGGAAGTGCGCAGCAGTGGCCGCAGATCCGCGAGCGGCGAGATAGGCACAACCACCGTAATTCGTTCACCCACTTCCTTCGGCAAAAGATCCCGGTCTAACATGCGCGCGACCAGATGCCCGCCTGCAGAATGGCCCGCCAGCGCAATCGGACCCTCTACCTCAGCCGCGATAGCGGTGACAGCCGCGGCGATCTGCTGGGTGATATCAGAAATCCTTACCTCCGGGCAAAGATCATAGGAGGGCATGGCGACCGCATAGCCATGCGCCAACGCCCCCACCGCCAGATGCGACCAGCTGGATTTATCAAACGCCAACCAATAGCCACCATGCACAAAGATCATCAGCCCCTTGGCAGCCCCTTCGGGAAGAAACAGATCATAGCGGTGCCGGGGACCGTCGCCGTAGGGCACATCCAGACGGGACCGGTCCCGCATTGCGTTGCGAAAATCTTCGGCCGAGGCTGCCCAGCGCGGCGGGTAGCTGTCAGCGTTTTCGATATAGGCGCCATTTGAATACGCGTCGTCGAGCTCCATGCCCAATCTCCCTGTTCTTCTTGTTGCCGCTACCTGACAGTCTGGCACAGAACATGTCAAATGACCCGCTCCCTGCTGAGCAGCGATGCCGTGGAGGTCGCGCCCTGAATTTGATCAAATTCTGGACTCACCTATCTTTCTGGACATATCAAGTCACAGCTGATTTGCATTTCGCAAATGACATACGGGAGGTCCGCAATGCTCGACGCAACCACTGATCTGAAATCACTGCTCACCGATCCCAGCCTGCTGGAACCGCGTGCCTATATTGGCGGCGGTTTTGTCGATGGCCAGGATGGCACATTCGAAGTGAAAAACCCGGCGCGTGGCGATGTGATTGCCAATGTGGCGGACGTCAGCCGCTCGCAGGTGGCAGGCGCCATCGCGCAGGCTGAAGTTGCTCAGAAGGGTTGGGCCAAATGGACCGGCAAGGAGCGTGCCAATGTTCTGCGCAAATGGTTTGATCTGATGATGGAGAATCAGGAAGACCTGGCCGTCATCCTGACCGCCGAAATGGGCAAACCCCTGGCCGAGTCGCGCGGCGAGATCGCTTATGGCGCGTCCTTCATTGAGTTCTTTGCCGAAGAAGCCAAACGTATCTATGGCGAGACCATTCCCGGCCATCAGCGCGACAAGCGCATCACGGTGCTGAAGCAGCCCATCGGGGTGGCCGCCTCCATCACGCCCTGGAATTTTCCCAACGCGATGATCACCCGCAAGGCCGGTCCGGCACTGGCTGCGGGCTGTGCTTTTGTCGCGCGACCTGCCGAATTGACACCGCTGTCTGCGACCGCATTGGCCGTCCTGGCAGAGCGCGCGGGCATTCCGGCAGGTGTGTTCAACGTCGTCACCTCCTCCAATGCATCTGAGACCGGCAAGGAGTTCTGCGAGAACAACGCTGTGCGCAAGCTGACCTTTACTGGCTCCACCGAAGTTGGCCGCATCCTGATGCGGCAGGCGGCAGATACCGTTATGAAATGCTCGATGGAACTGGGCGGCAACGCACCGTTCATCGTCTTTGATGATGCTGACCTCGACGCCGCGGTCGAGGGCGCGATCATGTGCAAGTTCCGCAACAACGGCCAGACCTGTGTCTGTGCCAACCGGATCTATGTACAGGCGGGTGTTTACGATGCCTTTGCTGCGAAGCTGAAAGAAGCCGTGGCCAAAATGACCGTGGGCGATGGGCTCGCTGAGGGCACCCAATTTGGCCCACTGATCAACGAGAAAGCCGTCGAAAAGGTGCAAGCCCATATCGCCGATGCAAAGGAAAAAGGCGCTGAGGTGATCCTAGGCGGCAATCCATCGGAGCTGGGCGGCACCTTCTTTGAGCCGACCATTCTTACGGGCGCGACCCAGGACATGGTTTTCTCTCAGGACGAGACCTTTGGCCCGATGGCGCCTCTCTTCAAGTTTGAGACCGAAGATGACGTGATCGACATGGCCAATGACACCATCTTTGGCCTGGCCTCCTACTTTTACGCCAAGGATCTGAGCCGGGTCTACAAGGTGGCCGAAGCACTGGAATATGGGATCGTCGGCGTCAACACCGGCATCATCTCGACAGAGGTGGCCCCATTTGGTGGCGTCAAACAGTCGGGCCTGGGCCGCGAAGGCAGCCATCACGGCATCGAAGACTATCTGGAGATGAAATACATCTGCATGTCGGTCTGATCCGCATCGGAAGGCCTCGGCTGACCGCAGCCGGGGCCGATCATCGTCAAAACGACATCGAACCGTCACAGTCCTTTTACGCGGGCACGGCAGGAGGTTGGGCAATCAACTGTCCAATTTTCGGAGTAGCCGATGTTTCCGCGTCTCATGTGCCTGACCTCTGCGCTGGCCCTTACCGCTGGTATTGCCCAGGCAGAAAAATCCTTTAACCGCATCGCCGCCTTCCCGGTGGTTCAGAACATGGCCGCCGGAGAAGATACATCACGCGAAACCTCGCCAGAAATCATCGGCGCCACAGCCGATGGCATGACATTGGTCTACACCGACAGTCCGTTGGAGGCTCTGGGGCTGATTGATATCACCGATCCGGCCACCCCAGCGCCCAAGGGCAATATCGCACTGCCGGGTGAGCCGACATCGGTCGCAGTCATTGGCAGCACCGCCTATGTCGGCATCAATACCTCCGAAAGCTACACACAGCCCTCGGGCCTGCTGAAATCTATCGACACGGAAACCGGCGCTGAAACGGGCTCCTGTGATTTGGGGGGCCAGCCGGACTCGGTCGCGAAATCCAGGGACGGCGGATTTCTCGCTGTGGCGATTGAAAACGAGCGGGACGAAGACTTGAACGATGGCATGCTGCCACAGATGCCCGCGGGCAATCTGGTGCTGATGAACACCACCAAGGAAGGCCTTGATTGCGCGTCGATGAAAGTTGTCAGCCTCACGGGTCTTGCAGATATCGCAGGTGAGGATCCGGAGCCTGAATATGTCGCGATCAACGGGCTTGGGGAAACCGTCGTCACATTACAGGAAAACAACCACCTCGTGATTGTCTCTAAGGACGGCGAGATCCTGAACCATTTCTCTGCCGGTTCTGTGGACCTTGACGGTATCGACGCCTCGGACGAACGCGGTGCGCTGATATTTGACGAAAGCCAGACAGAGCGCTTGCGTGAACCCGATGCCGTCACTTGGATTGACGACACGCACTTCGCCACCGCAAACGAAGGCGACTATCACGGGGGATCGCGGGGCTGGACGATCTTCAACAAGGACGGCACCATCATTTACGACAGCGGCGCCTCCTTTGAACATGCCATCGTGCAGATCGGACACTACCCGGACAAACGCTCTGATGCCAAAGGGGTTGAACCCGAAAGCGTGACCTTCGCCGAATTCGACGGCACACCCTATGTGTTTGTCGGGGCAGAACGCGCGTCGGTGGTGGGGGTCTATGATGTTACGGATCCTGCCAATCCGGTTCTCACCCAGCTGCTACCGTCTGGGGTTGGGCCAGAAGGATACGCCGTCATTCCCGAACGCAATCTGCTGGTTTCGGCCAATGAGAAGGATCTGATCGAAGACAAAGGCCCCCGCGCCCACGTCATGATGTATGAATTGCAAGACGGCGCGCCGACCTATCCGCATCTGACCTCTGCCGGAGCGGATGAATTGATCGGCTGGGGCGCGCTCTCTGGCATGGTGGCGGATGCGGATGGCATGATCTACGCGGTCAACGACAGTTTCTATGGCTTCCAGCCGTCGATCTTCAAAATTGATCCCAGTCAGACACCTGCCCGTATCACCGACGTGATCCGCATCCATCGCCAAGACGGCAACCCGGCCCAGAAACTGGATCTGGAAGGCATTACACTGGACGGCAAAGGTGGCTTTTATGTTGCCTCTGAAGGGCGCACTGATCGGGTGACCCCACATGCCATCTACCACGTCTCCAAAGACGGCCTCATCAAAGCCAAGAGTGGCGAAATCGGGCTGCCTGCCGAGTTGATGGCCGTTGAAAAACGCTTTGGCTTTGAAGGGATCAGCAAAGTTGGTGACACGCTCTGGATGGCGATCCAGCGCGAATGGAAGGATGACCCCAAAAACCACGTCAAACTTGTAGCCTACAACCTTGAGACCAAGGAATGGGGCGCCGTCCACTATCCCAAGGCAGAACCGGACACCGGATGGGTTGGCCTGTCGGAGATCGTGGCCCATGGCGACTATGTCTATGTGATTGAACGCGACAACCAGCATGATTTCCGCGCTGTCACCAAGAAGGTCTATCGCGTTCCGCTGGCCGAGATGACGCCGACCCCGTTGGGTGGTGATCTGCCGGTGGTCAGCAAAGAACTGGTGCGTGATCTGCTGCCGGATCTGACCGCGACCGGCGGCTATGTTCTGGATAAGATCGAAGGGCTGGCCATCACCGCCGAGGGCGAAGGGTTCATCGTAACCGATAATGATGGCGTCGATGATGCCTCCGGCGAGACGATGTTCTTTTCCATCGGTCAGATGAACATGCCGACCGTCAACTGACCTCATCCACTCCGCGTGTCGACATACCAAAACAGCCCCCCGATAGCATCGGGGGGCTGCTGCATTCAAAGCTGTCAGATCAGGAAGATCAGGGCAGCTTAGTTGAATTAGTTGACGGTCTTGGCGTCCAGTTCAGGCGCCTTGCCGGTTGCGATTTCGATCCGGCGCGGTTTCAGCGCCTCTGGCACCTCGCGCTGCAGATCGATGTGCAGCATACCGTCGGAGTGGCTGGCACCGGTGACGCGCACATGGTCGGCCAGGGTAAACCGGCGTTCAAATGCGCGGGTGGCGATGCCACGGTGCAGGTAGGTACGGTCGCCGTCGTCTTCGGACTTCTTCGCCGAAACGACCAGCGCGTTTTCTTTCACCTCGACACCCAGATCAGCCTCGGAAAAGCCCGCAACGGCAATCGAGATACGATAGGCATCTGCAGCGGTTTTTTCGATATTGTAAGGGGGATAGCTCGGCTGCGCGACGTCAGAACTCAGGGCGCGATCCATCAGGTCGGCAATCTGATCAAAGCCGATGGTGGCCCGGTGCAGCGGTGCAAAATCAAAACTACGCATGTGTCATCCTCATTCGTGAGCGATTTCTACGTGCCCTCCCATCAGGGACAGGCGTTTGGAATGTCGGACCCCGATCATCGGCGATCCGAACAGAACTGAGATAAGGGCTGAAATTGTCGGTTCAAGAGGTGGTTTATCCGCCGGGGCGGACAAATTTCGCACCGCCCGCCGACGTGCCACTGCCCACGCGGATACGCTTAATTCGCCGATCCGGTGCCGCCACTGGACTGCGGCGCAGCTGTGCTTTCAGCTCGGCCACCCTTTGCGGCAGTTTCATGCCAAAGGCCACCTGCTTACCACCGTATAGGCCTCCGCCGGAAATCAGCGCTAGAATACGCCCTCGTCCCCCCACCTGCGAGAACACTGGCGCACCGGAAGAGCCGAAGGTGACGTTGCAATCGATCATCAAGACATCCGCACGTTCGGCCATCAGATTGCAATGGCGCTGGCGCGACAAGGCCTCGGCACGGCCCATCCCGTAGGACGTCACCGATATATCGCGTCCGTAGTCCCGGCCGGAATGCAGCGCGAAGGCACTCGCCAAACCACTGGTCACAGGGGCCGCCAGCCGGATCAATGCAACATCATGGCGGATATTCTCAAGATCAAGCCGCCCACCCGATCGAAACTCTGGGTCTGCTGCAATCTGCAAGGCCTGGCGCTCGGCAATGGCCACGCCATCGCGCAGGCCCGCGCGAAAGGTGATTTGGTCAGCCGGGCGCAGGTTGTGGCGCTGATCATAGACGCAATGCGCCGCAGTCAACACCAGATCCGGCGCAATCAGCGTGCCGGTGCAAAACCCCTGCCCGTTCAGCTCCAGCCGCCCGACTGCCTCCCACCCCAGGAGGTCATCACGGTCGGTCAGACGCCGCAACCCGGTATCCTGTGCGGCTGCCACAGTCGCATAGAGCGCGGTCACAACAGTTAGGACAAACGCGCCGAGTCTCATTGGCTGATGAACTTTGCGCCGGAATTGCTCCGACGTTCACCCACTTTCACGCGGCCAACACCGGGGGGCATTTGGCCGCCGATCCGACTGCCGGTGAGCTGCGCACGCAACAGCGCCAATTCCTCTGCCAGAGCCGAGCCAAGGGCGACCTGCTGACCGGAAACCTCCGCCTTGGCAGAGACCACCGACACGATCTTGGGGCGCCCTGCGTCAAAGGAAAACACCGGCGCACCGGACGAGCCATAGTCCACGTCGCAGGACATCACCAACACGCCCTCCTGCCGAGCCATCACCGCGCAGACATCCTGCAGCGACGGCGCCTCAGAGCGGTCATGCGCGTAAGACACCACACCAATCCGCGCGCCCTTCTGTGGGCGCTGATCGGTTTCAAATGGCATCACGGTGGTGTTGCGGATGGGCCGCTGCAACTGCAGCAGCGCGATATCGTTGCGCACCCGGTCTGTCGAGACTTTGCCATCGTAGATGTAGCTGGGGTGGATGACCGCCTGGCGGATGCTGCGATAGGCCGAGGCGCGCCCGTTGCGCCATCCCGCAAGAAATTCGATGGTCTGCGGTGCGATCCGGGTCCGACTGTCGCGGTCATAAAGACAATGCGCCGCTGTCAGCACCAGATCAGGCGCAATCAATGCACCGGTACAGAAGCCTTCTCCGTTGACGTCAAGCCGTCCGACCGCCTGCCAATCCCGCCCCGCCTCTGTGGTTTCCAACCGTAGCAGGCGGCTGTCGTCAGCGCTTGCACTCGTCGGCGCGGCGATACAGACCAGCCCGATGGAGACCAGCGCTGCCGCCAGTGACAGCATCCGCTGCCGGATCGGTTTCTTTACGCTCATCACCCTGCCAGCCCCATGTCCCAATCGCTCCCGTTTCAGGGTATGCTTTGCTTGGGGCGAAATTACGGCAGCAGGATCCGGAATGCACCCGGCCTGTGGGCGGTCGGCAGCGACATCTTGCCGAGCTGCATCATCTAAGGATCGGGATCTCTCCCGCGCGGGGATCAGCGCCCGGCCCACCCGCCACCAGTGCCTGTGGTTTCGGACCTCCGGTGGCCCAATCCAGTAATTCCACCGTGTGCAAGATTGGGATGTCCGTGGCGGAGCCGATCTGCATCATGCAGCCAATATTGCCCGCTGCGATCAGGTCCGGTTGCCTGGCTTCCAATGTCGTCACCTTGCGGGCCTTCAATTCAGCCGAAATTTCCGGCTGAAGCAAATTGTAAGTTCCGGCCGAACCGCAGCAGAGGTGACTGTCGGCAGGTTCCACCACCGTGAAGCCTGCGCGCTTCAGGAGCGTTTTCGGGTGGGTCTTGATCTGCTGGCCGTGCTGCAAGGAACAGGCCGCGTGATAGGCCACTGTTGTTTCCTTATCCTCCCCTTCCGGCAGGTCCAGCTGTACCAACAGCTCGGAGATATCCATAGCGATTGCCGAAACCCGCGCCGCATCCGCTGCCAACGCATCATTGCGGAACATATGACCATAGTCCTTGACTGTGGTGCCGCAGCCAGAGGTGTTGATGACGATTGCATCCAGCCCCTGCCCGTCAATTTCGTCTGTCCAGGCACGGATGTTCTTTGCGGCGGTGGCATGGCTTTCCGCCTCGCGCCCCATGTGATGGGTCAGCGCTCCGCAGCAGCCCGCCCCCGCAGCCACAACCACCTCACATCCCAGCCGGGTCAGCAGACGAATGGTGGCATCATTGATATCGGTATTGAGCGCCTTCTGCGCACAACCTGTCATCAGGGCAACGCGTTTCCTGCGTGGTGCCTTCGCGGCAAAGCTCTGGGGGTCGTCGTTGCGGCTGACCGGTGGGATATGCCGCGGCACCATATCCAGCATGGCACGCAGACGAGCATCCGGCATGAGCCCCTTGAAAGGCTGTGCCAGCTTGGCCCCGATCAGGGCGAGACGGAACCGCCCCGGATACGGAAGGATCCGCGCCAGCAGCCAACGCAGGGCACGATCACTCCATGGCCGGTCATAGTGTTTGTCGATGTAGGCGCGCGCATGATCCACAAGATGCATGTAATGCACCCCCGACGGGCAGGTGGTCATGCAGGCCAGACAGCTGAGGCAGCGGTCAATATGCTTCACGGTCTTGGCATCCGGGACCCGCTCGTTTTCCAGCATATCCTTGATCAGGTAGATTCGACCGCGGGGGCTGTCCAGCTCGTCGCCCAGCACCTGATATGTCGGGCAGGTCGCAGTGCAGAAGCCGCAATGCACACACGACCTGAGGATTTCGTTGGCACGCTGGGTGCCCGGGTCGCGCAGCTGTTTTTCGCTGAATGTCGTCTGCATCGTCTACCCCATCAGTCCCGGATTAAGAATGCCGCGCGGGTCAAACTGGCGCCGCAGCCCCTCAGATATCGCAGCGAGTGGCCCCGGTTGTGACTGGAACTGGCCCAGCTCAGCCCGTGTCTGCGTGCTGGCGCGCACCAAGGTCGCATGACCCGGCACCGTCAGCCGGGATCGCAGATCGCTCCCTGCCGGAACCAGCGCCCAGATCAGCCCTCCGCCCCAGTCGAACAGCAAGCCCTCAGCCTCCAGCGCAGGCGCCAGTGCAATCGCATCCGACGGTTTGACCGAAATTCGCCAGACGTCACCGGGCTGGTCATGGAACGCCGCGACATCGCGGATTCCCTTCCACAGCGCATCCCCGGCGCCAGGGGCGAGGCTCACCTCTCCAAATCGACCCAGCGCCTCTTTCAAGGCCTCGGCGCGATAAGTGACGGAGGCCTCAAACCCCTCTATCCGAATATGAACCGCGGCCAAAGCCGGATCATACGCCGCGCCGGTCACATCATAGGGCGAGCCGAGTGCCGTCGACATCGCAGCAACCGCCAACCCCAGATCCGCCACATGCACCGTCACCGTCGCGCAGGCCTCCGAACACGGCAGCACCTTCAGCGATACCTCGCTCAACACCCCCAGGGTGCCATGAGAGCCGGCCATCAGCTTCACCAGGTCGTAACCGGTCACGTTCTTCATCACCCGGCCGCCATTGCTCAGCACCGCGCCGCGCCCATCGACAAAACGCACCCCCAGCAGGAAGTCCCGCGCCGCGCCGCATTGAATACGCCGGGGGCCGGAGACATTGGCAGCGAACACCCCGCCCATGGTTGGCGTTCCTGTGGTTCCAAGCAGCCCGCGATGATCCATCGGCTCAAAGGCCAGACGCTGATTTTCCCCCGCCAGCAGCGCCTGCACCTCCTCCACCGATGTGCCCGCCTGCACAACCAGTGTCAGGGCGCCGGGCTCATAAAGTGTGACGCCATTGAGACCCGCCACACTGAGCGTCTCACCGCCCATCGACAGACCACGGGTGCCTCCGCCGCTGACAGCCAGAGGCGCTGTTGCCCCTGCGATGATCTCGGCCAGCTCGGCCTCGCTCTGAGGTGTCATTCTTTCACCTTTCCAAAATACTCTGGGGGTCGTGGGGGCAAAGCCCCCGCTGCAGACCCGCACAGGGTCTGCCATGGGCCACTGTCACAGGGGGACAGCTGCCGGAGTTCGACGGCTTTGCGTGGTCGAGAGGGGGAAAACCTTGGCCGGGTTCAGCAGCCACTTGGGATCGAACACATCCTTCACCCGCAGCTGTGCCTCGATATCCGCAGCGCCATATTGATCCAGCATCAGATCACGCTTTTCGATCCCGACACCATGTTCCCCTGTCAGGCAGCCGCCCACCTCCACACACAGCTTCAGGATTTCAGCGCCAAAGGCCTCGCAGGTTTCCAGATCGCCGGGTTTGTTGGCATCAAACAGGATCAAAGGATGCATATTGCCATCACCTGCGTGAAACACATTGGCGACATCCAGGCCAAATTCCTGGCTCATCTCTCCGATGCGGCGTAGCACATGGGGCAGCGATGTGACCGGTATTGTGCCGTCCAGACACATGTAGTCATTGATCTGCCCCATCGCACCAAAGGCTGATTTCCGGCCCAGCCAAATGCGAGCCGCCTCATCGCTGTCGCGGGCCTCGCGCAGTTCCACCGGATTATGAGAGCGGGCGATCTCGGTGATCAGCCGCAACTGGTGGTCGATCTCCGCATCGCTGCCTTCGACTTCGACGATCAGCAGGGCTTCGCACATCGGATAGCCCGCCTTGGCGAAGGCTTCACAGGCCTCAATGCAAGGGCGGTCCATAAACTCAATCGCGACCGGCAGCACACCTGCCTTGATAATATCGCTGACACAGGCACCGGCGACTTCATTACTGTCGTAGCCAATCAGCACGGGGCGCGCCCCTTCGGGTTTGCGTAAAATACGCAAAGTGGCCTCGGTCACCACCCCCAACTGTCCCTCACTGCCGCAAATCACGCCCAGCAGATCCAGCCCACCAGCATCCAAGTGGGCGCCGCCTATTTCCACAACGGAGCCATCCATCATCACCATGGTCACCCCCATCAGGTTGTTTGTGGTGACGCCATATTTCAGACAATGGGCACCGCCCGAGTTCATCGCGATATTGCCGGCAATTGCACAGGCCAGCTGCGACGACGGATCCGGCGCATAGAAAAACTCTTCTTCCTCAACCGCGCCTGACACGCTCAGATTGGTGCGCCCGGTCTGCACCCGGATAATGCGGTTGTCGTAATCCGTCTCCAGCACAGCATTCATCCGCGCGACACCAAGGATCACGCAGTCAGCTGTCGGCAGAGCGCCACCGGCAAGCGAGGTGCCCGCGCCGCGCGGCACCACCGGAACACCAGCCGCATGGCAGATCCGCAGCACATCGGAAACTTCCTTGGTCGTGCGCGGCAGGACGACCAGCATCGGCGGGCATTTATATGCCGTCAGCGCGTCGCATTCATAGGCGCGGGTCTCCGCCGGGTCCTGAACCAGAGCATCATCCGGCAAGACCGCCGCAAGCCGCGATGCCAGCTCAGCCTTCTGTGACAGCACTGTCTGATCTGGGATGGGCATGTCCATGGGGCTCTCCTGTGGATGCGGTATTTGGTAAACTAATATTACCAATTTTCACAACTGGCAAGTCTGCAGTTCCACAGCTAGGGTCAGCACATGACCTTGCTCGACCGTATCGCCCTGTTTTCACCCGCTGATCTGGCGGCCTGCGTGCTTTTGATCCTATGCTGGCTTGGCATTGGATGGCGTATCGAAAATGCCACGGCAGAGCATCCTTCCGTCTCTGGCCTGATGGCTGAGTTCCGGCATGCCTGGATGATTCAGATGGTGCAACGCGAACCGAGAATCTTTGATGCGCAGCTGATCTCGAACCTGCGGCAAGGCAGTGCTTTCTTTGCCTCGGCCTCAATGATCGCCATTGGCGGCGGGCTCGCCTTGATCGGCAACACGGATCAACTGGCTGGCGTCGCACAGGACCTGAGCCTGGAAAGCGCCCCCGCCTTTGTCTGGGATGTCAAAATCCTGATGGTGCTGTTGCTACTGTCCAATGCGTTTCTGAAGTATGTCTGGGCGCACCGCCTGTTCGGTTATTGCTTTGTGCTGATGGCGGCGGTGCCCAACACCGACGCGGATGCGCAGGCCTATCCCCGCGCCAGCCAGGCGGCGGATCTTAGCATTACTGCGGCACGCAGTTTCAATCGCGCCATGCGATCCACCTATTTCGCCCTTGCCGCCGTGGCTTGGCTGATCGGCTCCTGGGCGCTGATTGCAGCCAGCCTTGTGACCTTTGCCGTGCTCTACCGCCGCGAGTTTGCCTCACAATCTCGCAGCATATTGCAACGTGTACCCGCAAATACGACGCCACCTGCGCCAAACACTCCCACAAGTACCGATCGGGGCAACACGCAGATGTGACAGCGACGAAATGCACGTCACGCCTATACTCGGGCCATGATCCGATGCATCACTCTTCTCTCTCTGATTTGGCTGCCTGCGGTGGCGCTGGCAGATGACCCGCGGATAACCGAAGCGACCGCACAGCAGACGGGCGACAGCTGGCGTATCAGTGTCACACTCACCCATCCGGACAGCGGCTGGAACCATTATGCGGACGGCTGGCGAGTGCTGGACACCAACGGCAATGTGCTCGGCCTGCGTGAACTTGCCCATCCGCATGTAACCGAACAGCCCTTCACCCGGTCATTGGCTGGTGTGGCAATACCGAAGGGATTGGACACAGTGCTGATCCAGGCCCGCTGCAATGTCGATGGCTGGTCCGAAGCAACCTATGTGCTGCCTCTTGCCTGCTCCTCCTGCTGACGCCATCGATGGCACAGATCTGCTGCGGAGCCCTTAGGCTAGACTCTGTGATACGGGCTGCCTGCAAGAATAGTGGCGGCGCGATAGATCTGCTCTGCCAACAGCACCCGCACCAGCATATGTGGCCAGACCATCTTGCCCAGTGAGATTGAGAAATCCGCCTCAGCACGCAAGCTGGGATCAATCCCATCCGCTCCCCCGATCACGAAGGCTACATCTTGGCGACCGGTATCGCGCCAATCGGCAAGGCGTTTTGAGAAATCAGGCGAACTCAGCAGCTTGCCGCGTTCGTCCAATGTGCAGATGACAGCCCCCTTGGGGATTGCCTTGCGCAGCAGCTCCGCCTCGGCGGCCATGCCTGCGTTTTTCTTGTCCTCGACTTCGACAATGCGACAAGGGCCCAGACCAAGGGCCCGGCCCGTGCGGTCGAAGCGCTCAATATAGTCGTCGATCAACTGCTTTTCCGGGCTGGCCCGCAGCCGCCCGACCACACAGAAATGAACTTTCATGAGGACACTTTCGATACAGGCCCGCGCCAGGCGCATACTACGCTCTGCACGGGCCGATCTGATGGAACCGGATCCGATCTGGGGATCAGTTCTCGCTCTGGGCAGGTGACGTGCCCGCAGGCAGCCACATTTTTTCGAGCTGATAGAATTCGCGCACTTCCGGACGGAACAGATGGACGATGATATCGCCGGTATCGATCAGCACCCAGTCGCCGGTGTCTTTGCCTTCGACCTTGCAGACCATGCCGTAGTCCTGCTTCAGGCGGTCAGCCAGCTTTTCAGCCATAGACGCCACCTGACGGGTGGAGCGACCCGAGGCAATAACCATGTGATCGCCAATAGCCGTTTTGCCGCGCAGGTCGATCTGCACGACATCTTCAGCCTTGTCGTCATTCAGCGAGGAAAGAACACGCGCCAGCAGCTCATCGCTGGTTGGCTGTGATTTGGTAGCCATTACGGCCACTCCGCGGCCAGCATCTGGGGCCGCCTGAGGTTCGGGTGACAGGACATTGTCCTCCTTGTAACGCGCCGCCGGTCCCCCGGCGCTGGGGTTGCCTTAATGTAGCAAGCCATATGCGGTTTTTCAATGAACCTTGACGGCCGGCTGCTATGCGCGCCGCGCAGGCGTAAGATCAGCGTGAAATGACAATGTAACTGCCTCCTGCCGTGCCAGAACGCGTCTCAGTCCTGCATCGCCACCGGCAAGGCCTCGTTCAGCACACGCACCTCCCGCTGCGGGAAGGGGATCGAGATTCCGGCCTCCTTGAAGGCGTCCCAGAGCGCCAGATAGACATTGCCGCGAATATTGGTCAGCCCGCCGGTCGGATCGCTGATCCAGAACCGCAGCACATAGTCCACGCTGCTGTCCCCAAATCCGACGATGTGACAGACCGGCGCCCGGTTGCCGCCACTCAGCACACGCCCCACGGTTTTGGCCGCCTCAATCGCGACACGGCGCACCTCATGCGGGTCATCGCTGTAGCCGGTGCCAAACTTCAGATCCAGCCGTACGAATCGGTCGGTATGGGACCAGTTGACCACCTCATTGGTGATGAAATCCTCGTTCGGGATCAGGTATTCGCGGCCATCCCGGGTCACTACAGACACATAGCGCGCGCCAAGGGAATTGATCCAACCAAAGGTCTCGCCCAGCGAAATCACATCCCCCGGTTTGATGGACTTATCCAGCAGGATGATGAGGCCTGACACCAGATTGGACACAACTTTCTGCAGACCAAAACCAAGACCGACACCAATGGCACCAGACAGAACCGCAAGGCCCGTCAGATCAATTCCAATCGCCTTCAATCCAATGAAGAAGGCACCGCCAAGCAGCAGGATCTGCGCCAGCTTGGCACCAAGCACCTGCATTGACGGTGAGATATCCGGATTGTTGCGGATCCGGTTCGCGGCAACGGATGAAATCGCACGCGCCAGCGTGAGCATGACACCCAGAATGACCACCGCCTGAACGATCAAGAACAGCGAGATGCGCAAATCCCCGAAATCAATCGCCACACTGTCGAGAAACGCC
Organism: Phaeobacter piscinae; assembly: GCF_002407245.1. NCBI lineage: Bacteria > Pseudomonadati > Pseudomonadota > Alphaproteobacteria > Rhodobacterales > Roseobacteraceae > Phaeobacter > Phaeobacter piscinae. The sequence continues at coordinate 2,901,579 of NZ_CP010681.1, forward strand.
GTTGCTTCAGCTGTGATGCCGAGGATGCGTAGGGTGACCCAGATCCAGGCGCCATATTTTACCAGCTTTCGCAGCAGGGGATTGGCTACCAGCCGCGTCGCAAAGGACACGATCAGCCAGGCCAGAGACAGGTTTGCGATCACAACCATTAGGCGTGATCTGCTGGGCCAGGTGATATCCTGCATGATCAGAACCGTGGTCCAAATCAGCAATACAAAGAGGATGCCACGAATACGCCTGTGCAAGACCAACCCTGCCCGCATACGCCAACGCGGCCAGCCGGTGCGGCCACGAAGCCAATCATGAAAAGCCCCTGCGATGGGTTTGGCCAACACCGCGGCCAGGACCAACAGGCCGACTGCGATCCCGAGCTGATAGGCATTCCATGGGCGCAGCAGAACCTCCGCCGTGTTGGTCAGGAAATCCCACAGCTGCTGCCCCAGCTCAATTGCCTCAGCCGTGCTTTCGGCCAGCGCATCTTTGGTCTCGATCTGTTCGTCCGGATCCATGACGCTCCCTTTTGCTTGCGAGTCTGACGCGCCTTCAGGTTCCAATCAAGGCGCGACTTTGGGTGATATCGCAATTCCAAGTGCGACCATCCTGTTGACTGCGTTTCAGAACGAATCTTGATTGCCACGCCCAGCGGATGTATCTGACAGCCATGACCCTCGTTTTGGCCCATCATATCGAGCTGCAAGACCGCGCACGCCTGCGCGAACGGTTCTTTGGTGCCGCCCGCACGGTCCTGGCGCGGCTATAAGGCTGCCGCCAAGCCATTTTGCCAGCTACATTCCAAAAACTACGGGAGAGGACTCATGTCCCCCAAGACGCTTTACGACAAAATCTGGGATGCGCATGTTGCGCATGAAGCCGAGGACGGCACTTGCCTGCTCTATATCGACCGCCATCTGGTTCACGAAGTGACCAGCCCGCAGGCGTTCGAAGGCCTGCGCATGGCAGGTCGCAAGGTACACGCGCCCGACAAAACCATCGCGGTGCCGGACCACAACGTGCCGACCACGCTTGACCGCGCCAAAGGCATCGAGAACGAGGAAAGCCGCATCCAGGTCGAAGCGCTCGACAAGAACGCCCGCGAATTCGGCGTGCATTACTACCCGGTGGATGACGTCCGTCAGGGCATCGTGCACATTGTCGGCCCCGAACAGGGCTGGACCCTGCCCGGCATGACCGTGGTTTGCGGCGACAGCCACACCGCCACCCACGGTGCTTTTGGTGCGCTCGCGCATGGCATCGGCACATCGGAGGTGGAGCACGTGCTGGCCACCCAGACGCTGATCCAGAAGAAGTCCAAGAACATGAAGGTGGAGATCACCGGCAAGCTGAAGCCGGGTGTGACCGCCAAGGACATCACCCTGGCCGTGATCGGCGAGACCGGCACCGCCGGCGGCACCGGCTATGTCATCGAATATTGCGGCGAAGCGATCCGCGATCTGTCGATGGAAGGCCGCATGACCGTCTGCAACATGGCCATTGAGGGCGGCGCCCGCGCCGGTCTGATCGCCCCGGACGAGACCACTTTCGAGTATGTCAAGGGCCGCCCGCACGCTCCGAAAGGTGCCCAGTGGGAAGCCGCGCTGACCTGGTGGAAAACCCTGTTCACTGACGAAGGCGCCCATTTCGACAAGGTAGTCACCCTGAAGGGCGAAGACATCCAGCCGGTTGTGACCTGGGGCACCTCGCCCGAGGACGTGCTGCCGATCACCGGTGTGGTGCCGGCACCTGAGGATTTCACCGGCGGCAAGGTTGAGGCGGCCCGCCGTTCGCTTGAATACATGGGGCTCACTCCCGGCCAGAAGCTGACCGACATTGAGATCGACACCGTCTTCATCGGGTCCTGCACCAACGGCCGCATCGAAGACCTGCGCGCCGTGGCTGAGGTCGTGAAGGGCAAGAAGGTCAAGGACGGCATGCGCGCCATGGTCGTTCCGGGCTCCGGTTTGGTCCGTGCCCAAGCTGAGGAAGAAGGCATTGCCGAGATCCTCCAGGACGCCGGTTTTGAATGGCGTCTTGCGGGCTGCTCCATGTGCCTGGCGATGAACCCCGACCAGCTGTCCGAAGGTGAGCGCTGTGCCGCAACCTCAAACCGGAACTTCGAAGGTCGTCAGGGCTACAAGGGTCGCACCCATCTGGTGTCCCCTGCCATGGCTGCCGCTGCTGCCCTGACAGGCAAGCTGACCGATGTGCGCGAGCTGAACTAAGGAGCCAGCAAAATGGAAAAATTCACAAAAATCCAAGGCATCGCTGCCCCCATGCCGCTGGTCAACATCGACACCGACATGATCATCCCGAAGGTGTTCCTGAAGTCCATTCAGCGCACCGGGTTCGGCAAGAACCTGTTCGACGAGATGCGCTATAACCGCGACGGCACCGAGATTGCGGACTTCGTGCTGAACAAGCCGCAGTACCGTGATGCAGAGATCCTGATTGCGGGCGACAACTTTGGCTGCGGCTCCTCGCGCGAACACGCGCCTTGGGCGATTGCCGACTTTGGCATCAAGTGCATTGTGTCGACATCCTTTGCCGACATCTTCTTCAACAACAGCTTCAAGAACGGCATCCTGCCAATTGTCCTACCGCAAGAGCAGGTGGATCTGCTGATGAAGGACGCGGAAAAAGGCGCAAACGCGCGCATGACTGTCGATCTGGAAGCGCAGGAAATCACCACATCCGATGGTGAGGTGATCACATTCGAAGTCGACGCGTTCAAAAAGCACTGCCTGCTGAACGGGCTCGACGACATTGGTCTGACCATGGAGAAATCCGCCTCTATCGCCAGCTTTGAAGACAAGGCTGCGCAAGAGCGCCCCTGGGTCTGACCCGACATCAGGTCACCTTTGATAACGCCGCGAAAAGCCGCCCCCATGGGCGGCTTTTTTGTCGTGAGGCTATGCTCCAGTTGCAGACAGCCACGCGATCTGCTGCCCATGCGGGCCGGTCCATGCCAAGGGCTGGCCATTCTGCATAAGTAGGAACATATCGTCCCGAGGCTGACCTGCACGGGCAGAAAACTGAGGGAAGACGCGCGGCCCCTCATTGCTGATCCAGATTGCGTCACTCTCAAGCATCTGCTTGGCGAAGGCATCCCGCTACTGTTGATCGGCGACATAGGTCAGAACTGCGGTGTGAAAGATGACAAGGGTTGCATTGGCCGGTGCCTCAGCGACCAGCGCAGGCAAATCCTGCGTCAAATCTCCGGAGACCACATGTGGCGGACAGTGCTTTGCGACCGAAATCGCAGACCGCAGCCGAACAAGGCGCAACTGATGTTCAGGCCAGACCAACTGTTCCAGCCAAGCCACGTCAGCGTCACAACTGACATCGAGAGGGTTCAGATCCAGCCCCGCCCGCCAGACAATATCAGGGTGCGTCACCGGTTGCGGTGTACCCGGTGACGCGCTGCACTGAAATATCGGGGCACAACCTGCAAACTCCTGCGGCGGTGGCAGCTTATGGTCGCCCCAATCGTACCCATAGATATCTGGCAACAGGCACAGACCAGCGGAGGCGCCCACCTCAATCAGCACGATCGGCCCAGTGATCGGCGCCAAAAGGGGCAGCAAGACAGCACAGCGTCCCGGCTCATTCGTCTGCGTCGTCCGTCTTCGCATTACCGTGGCAACTTCCTCGGCCTGGTCGTGGATGACCCTGTCAAATGCTTCCGGACAGGAAATGTGGCCTGCAACGTGGCGCACTGCCGCAAACAGCAAATTGGGTTGCTGACGATCCGCAGGCAACGCCGACAGAAAGCCGAGACAGTTTTGCGAGTGAGCCACATGCAGCGCCAGCCTCTCATAAATGGGCGACCGACCTGCGGCCTCCCATTGCACGAATCTGATGTAGCGTTCTGCAATGTGAGGGATCATCCCAGTCTCCAACCAAACCGCGAGCAGCACGCAGGCGACTGACCTGCGCCGAAATCTGCCCCGATCCCCACTATCCCAGTTGCGCGGTTCTCCCACAACATATTGTGGACCACCGCATAAACCCTTGTTTTCACTCACACGCAGCCACGATCACTGATGCAAACCAGCACCACCCTACCACCCAAAACACGCAAAACCCTGCTGAAACCCCGGTGCGAACTTGAGCAATATCCCGCTGACAGGCACAAATAAGGCGGAAATGAGGCAGCGCTCAGCAGAGACATTTCACCAAGAAATGCATGCGGGCATCAAGTTGGAACAACGGCACGGCAATGTACCGGCCAGTCCAGTTTGAAGGGATCGAGGCGTGATAGCACGGATTACAGGCGCGGCCATCCGCGGCATCTTTGTTGCATTGCTGATTGCAATGCCATCGCTGTTGTTGCCGGATGCAGCGACACGGTCACCCGAGGTGATCGCCCTGCTTGCCATCCTCGCCGCGGCACTGACCTTCGCCGAGTATTTCTCAAGCTATCCAAGTTTCGTGGAGTTTCGCGAGGCTCCTCCGCTGAACAGAATGCGGTTCATATCGCTGGCCCTGATCGTCATTCTGGTCAGCCTGGTGGCCCGCCATCCAATGGAAGCCACCGCCCTCACCTCTCTGGTGCATGGTCTGGCCTCAGGGCTGGGCGACACACTTGATTTCGCGTTTTCCCCGATCCAGCTGACCGGTTTGATGATGCCCGCCCATGTGGCGCCAGATCTTATCTCACAGGTGATGGCGGCAGCGGCGCTCAGCTATATGATTGCCCTCATCACCATCCTTGGTTTTGCGCTGGCGATCCGGCTTCGGGACTGGCCGCTCAGTAATGGGCCTTTCAATGTCTGGACCAACCTGCCTCTCTTCGACCCGACGACCGGCGGCGATGTGGTTGAACGGCTGCAACGGGATGCCCGGATCAATATCGTTGGTGGCGTGCTTCTGCCCTTCGCGCTGCCTGCGATGGTGAAGCTCACCTCCGGTGTCGTGGACCCTAGCCTGCTGGCGGCCCCGCAGACCCTGGTCTGGGTCGTTTCGGCCTGGGCCTTTGTTCCTGCGTCGATGATCATGCGCGGGCTTGCAATGCTGCGGATTTCAGATCTGATCGCGCAGAAGCGCCGTGCCGCCTATGCCAGTTCAGAGGCATTGCAAACCGCATGAGACCGCTGGCCTCGCTCCTGCTGGCCGCTCTCCTCCCATTGATCAACCTTGCCGAAGCGGACCCTGCAAAGACCTTGCGCATCGCCAGCTTCAATACGGAGCTGTCCCGCAAGGGACCCGGCCTGTTGTTGCGGGATCTGCAACGCGGCAAGGATCCGCAGATAGCCGCCATTTTGCAAACACTCACCGAGGCCGACGCCGATGTACTTGTCTTGCAGGGGATTGATTGGGACTACGAAGGTCGCAGCCTGGCCGAACTACGCAACCTCCTGGCCAAACGCATCCCCAGTTATGGTCATATCTACGCCGCGCGGCCCAATACTGGCATGCAGACCGGGCACGACATGGACGGCGATGGGCGTTTGGGCACCGCGCGGGATGCACAGGGCTATGGCCGGTTCACCGGCCAGGACGGCATGGCCATCCTCTCTCGGCTGCCCATTCTGCGCGATGACGTGAGAGACTTATCGGCGTTGCTCTGGCAGGATCTGCCCGGTGCCACGCTGCCAACACACCCCGATGGTACGCCCTTCCCCAGCCGTGACGCGCTGGCAGCTCAGCGTCTGTCGACAACCGGGCACTGGGTTGTCCCTGTCCTGCTGCCCAGTGGTGAGCCGCTGTCAGTTCTGGCATTTCAGGCAACACCCCCGCTGTTCGACGGGCCGGAAGACCGCAACGGACTGCGCAACCAAGACGAAATCAGGCTTTGGCAGGTCCTGCTGGATGGCGGGCTTGGTCCCACACCAGCCGACCCATGGGTCATCGTGGGCGGTGCGAACCTCGACCCCGACAAAGGCGCCGGCCGCCGCGCGGCCATCGCGGATCTACTCCGCGATCCGCGCCTGCAAGACCCACGACCACGGGATAGTGCAGGACACACAGATACCGTCAACTGGGGCACATCCGGTCCGATGCGTGTCGACTACGTCCTGCCCTCACAAGCGTTGCAGGTTGTTGCGTCAGGGCTGATATGGCCTGCTAATATCCCGGCCAAAGACGACGACGCGGACCGCCCTTCCAGCCGTCATGCCCTGGTCTGGACAGATCTGCAAATTCCGTAGCAGTTTCACTGCAACAAGATGGCGCGAAATCCGCCCTCTCAGCCATAAAAACAAAGCGATCAGCCGCTATCTGCGCCCGGAACATTGACCCAAGGGCGATGTGCCGTTACCCCGGCTGCAACGCTTTCAAGGAGTACCCATATGTCCAACCCATCGATTCTGATTCTGCCCGGCGACGGGATCGGCCCCGAGGTCATGGCCGAGGTCCGCAAGGTCATCACCTGGTATGGCGAAAAGCGCGATCTACAGTTCGATGTGAGCGAGGATCTTGTTGGTGGGGCTGCCTATGATGTGCACGGCAAACCGCTGGCCGATGAGACTATGGAGAAGGCACAAGAAGTCGATGCGGTTCTGTTGGGCGCCGTAGGTGGCCCCAAGTACGACGATCTCGACTTCTCCGTCAAACCAGAACGCGGCCTTCTGCGTCTGCGCAAGGAGATGGATCTCTACTCCAACCTGCGCCCGGCGCAATGCTTTGACGCGCTGGCGGATTTCTCTTCCTTGAAGAAGGACATCGTTGCCGGTCTCGACATCATGATCGTGCGCGAACTGACCTCGGGTGTCTATTTCGGCGAGCCACGCGGCATCTTCGAAGAGGGCAATGAGCGCGTCGGCATCAATACCCAGCGCTATACAGAGAGTGAAATCGAACGCGCCGCACGGTCTGCGTTTGAACTGGCGATGCGCCGGAACAAAAAACTCTGTTCGATGGAAAAAGCCAACGTGATGGAGTCCGGCATCCTGTGGCGCGAAGTCACAACCCGCGTCTCCGCCGACTACCCAGAGGTCGAGCTGTCCCACATGTATGCCGACAATGGCGCGATGCAGCTGGTGCGCGCGCCCAAGCAGTTTGACGTGATCCTCACCGACAACCTCTTTGGCGACATCCTGTCCGACTGTGCCGCAATGCTGACCGGCTCTCTGGGCATGCTGCCGTCTGCTTCGCTCGGCGCGCCGATGGCAAACGGCCGACCCAAGGCACTGTATGAGCCGGTACACGGTTCCGCGCCGGATATCGCGGGTCAGGGCAAGGCAAATCCGATTGCCTGTATCCTCAGCTTTGCGATGGCGCTGCGCTACAGCTTTGATCAGGGGGCCGAGGCGGACCGTCTGGAAACTGCGGTGGAGCAGGTTCTGGCTGATGGTCACCGCACCGGCGATCTGTTGGGCGAAGAAGGCGTCTCGCCGATCAGCACGTCTGAAATGGGCGATGTGATCATCGCCGCCCTCGACGCCAGCCTCTAAGGGCTTCGGTATATAATCGCGGTGCGGGCCACCAATGGCCCCGCCGCATCCTGCTCAGACCGATCTAAGACCTGGCAGGCAACAGCCCAGATTGCGCGCGCGGACTGACGGTTCGATCCGCGACAACTGACGGCTTTTTTAGTATTTCCCTGACGGTGTTAGCGCTATAGTGCAGGCCATCTGCCGTATTGTTGCGCCGACCCGGATGACCCTATGAACATAAAAGCCGCTTTGCTTGCCCTCTTGGCCTATGCGATTTTTTCCACCCATGATGTGGTGGTCAAGATCCTCGGCGCGGATGTGTCACCGGTTCAGTTGGTGTTCTTCAGCAGCCTGTTGTCCTTTCCGCTGCTGGTTTTGATGCTGATCAAGGATGCAACCCCCGGCCACCTGCGCCCGGTCCACCCTTGGTGGATGGCCGCGCGGTCGGCAACCATGGCTGTGATCCCTGCAAGTGCCTTTTACGCGTTTTCCGAACTGCCGCTGGCGGAAACCTATGCGTTGCTTTTTGCCACGCCGCTGCTGATCACCCTGCTGTCGATCCCGATCTTGGGCGAACGTGTCGGTCTGCCGCGACTGGCGGCGGTCGTGGTTGGCTTTATCGGCGTGATGGTGGTGCTGCGCCCCGGTGCGACCAGCTTTGGCCTCGGTCATGCGGCAGCGCTTTTTGCCTCTTTCTGCGCCGCTTTTCAGTCGGTCGTTCTGCGCAAAATCAGCGCGGATGAGCGCCGGGTCGTACTGATGATTTATCCGATGCTGATGACCTTTGCCGTCATGGGGTTGGCACTGCCGCTGGTCTATGTCCCACTGGAAGGTGTGACCTTCGGCGGCATCGCGATTGTGGCCCTGTTTGGGTTTTGCGCGACGTTGCTGACAGTCAGCGCCTATACCATTGGCGAGGCGGCGATCGTCGCCCCTATGCAGTATTCCCAGATCATCTGGGCCACCATCTTCAGCGTGGTTCTTTTCAACGAAAAGGTCGATTTGATGACATTGGTCGGTGCTGCCATCATCATCGCCAGCGGCATTTTTATTGTGCTGCGTGAAGCCTTTGGCGGACGCTCCGACAATACTCCGGTTCTGCGCACCCGGAGCCGTGGATATACTGCGGGCGGCACCAATGTATCACTCATGCTGAAACGGCAAAGCGAGGATAATCCGGCGGAATAGGGCTTGCATATCCAAGCCCTGCCGTGTAATTCCGCGCCACGGTCGGAGCGTAGCTCAGCCTGGTAGAGCACTGTCTTCGGGAGGCAGGGGCCGGAGGTTCGAATCCTCTCGCTCCGACCAAATATGCAAAGGCGCCCTTGGGCGCCTTTTGTGTTTTCAGGTTCGTGATCCGCCCTTAACCGCCGTTATTAGCAAAGCACATAAACAGTCCGGCGCCACCTGTCATAGCAAGAGCTTCCATCGAACAGCCACGCGTATCATGCGCCGCGTTCCAAGATGTATTGCCGCCACCATGGCGATCATGATGTCCGACCGTGGCACTGCCCTCTCCGGAACTGGTCCAATTGCTACAGGTCTTATCGCCTTCCATCCAAGGGAAATAAGCGGTGCCATCCGCCATGGTGCCGGTCAGCAAATCATGGGCATTCGGGCGATCACCCCGGCCGTTCACCAGATTGCCATTCTCATCCAGCCCAGTGGATTTGACGATATTGGGACTAAGATGCAGCTCATCCAGATTGCCCGCGATCTGCACGCCCTTGGCATTGTGCCATGGACCGCTGCCAATCCGGTCACGCGCTGAAATCCCGCGCTTACCCTCTTCCTGTGTGCTGAGATAGGCGCGCCAGGTTTTGCCAGTTATACCGGCAGCTTCGGCGAGGCTGGCACAATGTGCGTCTGCGCCCTCGAGTCCGCCGAGATCGCCGCCTTGTCCCGAGCCGACGCTGGTCACGAAAAAGCTCATGCTAGTGTCCTGGGCCAGCGCAGCCCCACCGGCGCTCAAGAGCAGCGGAATAGAGATCAGCGCGGCTTTGGCCGCAGCTATGGTCACTGTCATCTTATGGTCTCCCCTGTTGTATCGAACGGGGCGCCTGATCGCCTCCCGACAGAAGCTACAGTCACGGATCCTGCCCTGCGCGCGCATACGCCACCCAGTCTCTTAGGTAGAAGCCCGCAGAAGGTTTTCAAACAAAGGCCAGCATGTCCGCCAAGAGTGAGCGTCATAACAAAACAAGGCCGCACTGAGCGATGTCAGTGCGGCCTTGTTTCACATATCGCGAGTTTGGTTCTGATCCGCCAATTAGGCTCGAATCTCTTGCCCGGACTACCCGTGCAGGCGTTCCAACAGGTCGCCCAATGTGGCCTTTTCCTCGGCGCTGTATTTCGCCACCCGGCTGCGCCATAGCGTGGCCTGCGAGCGCAGGATCAGACCATCTGACATCAGCTTTAGGTGGTTGGCCCGCAGGGTTTCCCCGGTCGATGTGATATCGGCAACCATTTCAGCCGTCTCGTTCTTAACGGTGCCCTCGGTCGCGCCTTGGCTATCTACCAGCTGATAATCCGCAACACCTGCATCCATCAGATACTCACGCACAAGACGGTGATACTTCGTCGCGATCCGCAGCCGGTGGCCGTGTTTCGCACGGAAAGCGGCGGCGACCGCATCCAGATCGTCGATGGTCTCCACGTCGACCCAGATTTGTGGCACCGCTAGAATGAGATCGGCATGACCAAAGCCGAGCCCTGCGATTTCTTCAACCTGCTGCTCCCAGAGGGGTAGTTTTTCCTGTACCAGATCGGTCCCGGTCACCCCAAGATGGATGCGTCCGGCGGCCAGTTCGCGGGGCATCTCCCCTGCGGATAGCAGCACCAGATCGATCCCCTCAATCCCCTCGACTGCGCCGGCATATTCACGGTCCGACCCCGTGCGTGACAGGGTAATTCCGCGTTTGGCGAACCATTCGAAGGTCTTCTCCATCAGCCGCCCCTTGGACGGCACCCCAAGCTTCAGATTCATGACTTCGCCCCTTCCAGCAGCAGCATCAGATCGGGACGAACCACACCGCCAACGGCGGGAATTTCTGCCCCCTGTCCCAGCTGCCGCGTCAGCGCGTCATAGCGACCACCGCTGGCAATCACCGGCAGATCTGGACGCCCATCGGCGTAAAAGCCGAACACGAAGCCATCGTAGTATTCCATCGACGTGCGACCGTAAGAAGCTTCAAAATCAAGGCTGTCGACATCAATGCCACGCGCCTTCATCGCCGCGGTACGCGCATCAAGCCGGTCTAGCGCAGGGTTGATCGCAGGCAGGTCCACCGCGATATCGCGCAGCTGTTCAGATGCATACGGAATGGTCTCACGCACCGCCATCAGCGCCTCTAGCGCGGTCAGCTCATTCTCCGCAATCGGCGGGGCTGCTGCATCAGCGCGCAGAGCCTCAACACGGGCATCCACCTCCGCCGTGCGACGTTTGCCAATGGCGGGCACCTTCCCCGTCAGCACCCCTTCGGTAGACAGCAGCTTGCGACGGCTTTCCGCAACTGGGCTGCGTCCGGCAAACTGGTCGAGCATTGCCCGAAACCGGCGCGGTCGCCAGATATGGCGCATCAGGGCTGCCTTGCGCAACGACGTGGTATTTAGCCCCTCAACCGCTGCCATCAGAATACCAATATCACCGGTTGCGGCGCGCACGGGCAGGTCGCGCAGCTGCAACGCAATCAGCGCAAACACCTCGGCATCGGATCCCGCCGGATCATGGCGTTCAAAGACCTCATACCCGACCTGAAGATATTCGTTGGCGCGGTCCTCGTCGTGTTCCTGACGGCGAAATACGTCGCCTGCATAGGTATAACGCGCAGGCTCTGCACCGTCGCGCATGTGCATCTCGACCACTGGCACGGTGAAATCGGGGCGCAGCATCTGCTCTCCGCGCAGCGCGTCTGAGGTCACGTAAGCGCGGGCACGGATGTCCTCACCATAGAGATCCAACAGGGTCTCCGCAGGCTGCAGGAAGGGCGGCTCCACCACCCGTGCGCCAGCAGCCTCAAAACTCATGCGCAGCCGGGCGGCCAGCGTCAGGGCACTTAGACGATCCCCCATCGTTCAGCCCTGCCCTGCAAGGATTTCGCGCACCTTGGCGACCAAATCACCGCGTGGCACTTCAAACTGGCTGGGGCGTTCTTTCCACTCTTCCAAGGTGGCGTTTTCAGCAATCTGAGCGCCAAGGATCAGATCCTTGATCTGGACCACACCGCGGTCCTTTTCTTCACCACCCTCAATCACGGCGATCGGCGAATTGCGCTTGTCCGCATATTTCAACTGATTGCCAAAATTCTTGGGGTTGCCCAGATAGACCTCAGCCCGGATGCCTGCATTGCGCAATTCAGCCACCATGGTCTGATAATCCGCCATGCGGGCCTTATCCATCACGGTAACGACGACGGGTCCAGTGGCCTCGGCCTTGATCCGCCCCTTTTCGCGCAGCGCCGCCAACAGACGGTCGACGCCAATGGACACGCCGGTTGCAGGAACTTCCTGACCGGTGAACCGCTTTACCAGATCATCATAACGACCACCGCCAGAGACCGAGCCGAACTGCCGCTTGCGGCCTTTCTCGTCAAGGATCTCAAAGGTGAGTTCGGCCTCATAAACTGGTCCGGTGTAATACCCCAGACCGCGCACCACCGATGGGTCAATGTCGATGCGGTCAGCACCGTAGCCGCCTGCGGCCAGTAGATCGCCGATCTGCTCCAGCTCGCCAACACCCTCAGCCCCAATGGAACTGCTGCCAACCGCGTCGCTGAGGTTGGCAAGGGTCTTGGCGGCATCCACCCCCTTGGACGTCAGGAAGGCCAGCACCGGTGCGGCTTGATCTTCCGACAAACCAACACCATCGATGAAGGCACCAGAGGCATCCAGTCGCCCCTTGGTCAGCAATTTGCGCACGCCGGCCTCGCCCACCTTGTCGAACTTGTCGATGGTGCGCAGCACATCGTCACGTTTGGCATCGCCTGCCTCAAGCCCCATGGCCTCCAGCACGCCATTCAGAACCTTGCGGTTGTTCACCCGCACCAGATAGTCGCCGCGCGGAATGCCGACGGTTTCCAGCGTATCAGAGAGCATCGCGCAGATCTCGGCGTCCGCCGCCATCGAGGCAGTGCCAACGGTATCGGCGTCACATTGGTAAAACTGGCGGTAACGCCCAGGACCGGGCTTCTCATTGCGCCACACCGGCCCCATCGCGTAGCGGCGATATGGCGTCGGCAGGTCGTTGCGGTGCTGGGCGTAAACCCGGGCCAGAGGGGCCGTCAGGTCATAGCGCAGCGCCATCCAATCACCGTTGCCGCCTTCGTCGTATTCCTGCCAGGCGAAAACGCCCTCATTGGGACGATCGACATCAGGCAGGAATTTGCCCAGCGCTTCAACGGTTTCCACCGCAGAAGATTCCAGCGCATCAAACCCGTAGCGATGATAAACCCCCGCGATGGCCTGCAGCATATCGCTGCGCTGGCTCACCTCTTCGCCGAAATAGTCACGGAAGCCCTTGGGCGTGATCGCCTTGGGGCGGGGCTGTTTCTTGACTTTGGCCATCTTGGCCTCCTCGGGGTGTCAAATGGGTCAGATACTCGCCCGGCGGTCTAGCCCAAGGGCGGGCTGACAGCAAGGCGGCAGAGGTGTACTCCCGGCAGGGCGTCTCCGCGCTGCCTCACATGCGGGCACCGTGTTTCAGACTTGTGACAGCATGGACGCGCCCGCCGCCAGCGCATATGAGAGCGTGAGCCCCAAGGAGACAGCCATGCAACATCTTGAAGAGCAGATCGCCCACCTGACGCGCACCGTCGATGAGCTGAGCGAGGTCATCAACCGGCAGCAATCAGAGATCGACCGACTGACCCACCGTGTCGCGATGCTGTATCAGCGCGAAGCCGCCCGTGAGCAGGATGGCGGCGGCGGGGTTGTCATCGGTGACGAACGCCCACCGCATTACTGATCTTCTGTGACGGCTGACTGCGGCGCCTGTCAGCTGTCGCTGCTTGCCGGGGACGGTTTGAACGACAGCAAGCGCAACGCATTGAGCGTCACCAGCACCGTGGCGCCGGTGTCAGCCAGAATGGCGATCCACAGGCCGGTCATGCCCAGGACCGATGTGACAAGGAACACCCCCTTAAGCCCCAACGCAACGGCGACGTTCTGACGGATATTGGTCAACGTCGCACGGGACAGCCGAATTACGCCAACCACGTCGCTAACACGGTTGCGCAGGATCGCTGCATCTGCGGTCTCTAGCGCCACATCAGTGCCCGATCCCATTGCAACCCCGACCTGAGCGGTCGCGAGCGCAGGCGCATCGTTGATCCCGTCGCCAACCATCATGACCTGAGCGCTCTGGGTGAGAGCCTGTAGCGCCGTAACCTTATCCTCCGGCATCAGCTCCGCGTGATGATCCAAGCCCAAGTGCCCGGCAATTGCCTCTGCCGTGCGAGCATTATCTCCGGTCAGCATGGTCGCGGTGATCCCCATCCGCGCCAGCGCGCGCACCGCGTCAGCTGCATCTTCGCGGGGTTCATCACGCAGCGCGATCAGCCCGTAGAGTATCTCTTCGCTGAACAGGACGACGACCGTCTTGCCCTGCGATTCCAGCTTGGCCGCCTGCGCAAGGGCGGCCTCTGTCATGACACTGGTCTCTGAGGCAAAACGCGGGGACCCAACTGTGATCATAATGGATCCGACTTTGGCTGAGGCGCCCTTGCCTGGCACCGCACGGGCTTCCTGTGCCAACGGAATATCCACGCCGCTGTCCGCCGCCCGCGTGCAAATCGCTTCCGCCAGCGGGTGGCTCGACTCGCGTTCAACCGCGGCGGCCAGTTCCAACAGCTTATCCTCGCTGCCATAATAGACGACGATATCCGTGACCTGCGGCCGCCCGCAGGTCAGTGTCCCGGTCTTGTCAAAAGCCACATGCGTGGTGCCCGCCGCGGCCTCAATGACCGCGCCTCCCTTCAGCAACAGACCATGGCGCGCACCAGCTGACAAAGCCGACGCAATGGCCGCCGGAACACTGATCACCAACGCGCAGGGGCAACCAATCAGCAGCAGCGCAAGCGCGCGATAAATCCAAGTGTTCCAATCCAGACCGAACCCAAGCGGTGGCACCAGCGCTACCAGTAGGGCGACCCCAACAACGATGGGCATGTACACACGGCTGAAACGGTCGATAAATCGCTCAGTCGGGGCACGGGCACTTTCGACCTCTTCGACCAAGCGGATGATCCGCGAGATCGTGTTGTCCGCCGCCGCACGGCTCACGCGCACCCGCAGGACGGCCTCGGCGTTGACGGATCCGGCAAAAACCTCGGAACCGGGCTCTTTCAGGCGCGGAACGCTTTCGCCTGTCACCGGGCTCTCGTCGACGCCAGAGACACCATCAATAACCGCGCCGTCGGCGGGCACGCGGTCACCGGGGCGCACCACAACGATCTGACCTTCACGCAGGCTGTCTGCTGCGACCTCCTCCAATACATCTCCCCGCTCCACCAACGCAGTTTTGGGCACGAGATCGGCCAACGCACGAATCCCGTCTCGTGCTTTGTTCGCGGCCAATCCTTCCAGCATTTCGCCCACGGCAAAGAGGAAGACCACAAGCGCGGCCTCTTCGGCAGCGCCAATAAACAAGGCACCAATCGCCGCAATCGACATCAGCATTTCGATGGTGAAAGGCATTCCCGCCCGCAGCATCGCAAAGGCGCGGCGTGCGATGGGGGCCACGCCAATCAGGGTTGCCAGCATAAACGCCCAGAGACCCACCGTAGGGGATGCCATAAGTTTGATCCCCCAGGCCAGCACCAGAAGAAAACCGGTCCCAAGGAGCAGTTGCCCCTTACCGCTGCGATACCATGCAGGTGTCTCGGTTGCGGTGGCAGAGCCGATCTGCGTGGCGTTGCAGCACGGCGTCCGGTCAGTCCCCGAACCATCACTACGGGCCATTAGATCAAACCCTAACTTGCGCACCGTTTTCTCCACGGCGATCACCGATCCCTCTTGTGGGTCCAGATCCAGACGCAGCCGTTCGGCCATCATCGCGACCTCAACGCCGCTGACGCCCGGCAATCGTTCAACCGCGCCGCGCAGTTTCGTCGCGCAGGACCCACAGTCCATGCCCGTGACCCGCCACTCCAGCTGCTCACCCGTATCCCTGGCCATCTAAACGCCGCCTTTCCTGCTCTCATATTCTGTCAGCGACCTATGTAGTTGCTACAGCCACTAGAGCTTCAAGACATTTCTTCAGAAAAGCCGATCCAAATTCAGCCTCGCTCAAGACGTGCCGCAACGGCCTTGTTGGGAAAGAACAGAAAGCCGCTAAGCTGCGCAGAATGCTTGGCCGATCCGCCAGCACCACGACCAAGGAGGCGCCGCCGTGCTGCAGGGTATTCGTGTGATCGAAATTGAAGGGCTGGGGCCTGCGCCCTTTGCCGCGATGATGCTGGCAGATCTTGGGGCTGACGTTATTTGCGTCCACCGCAAAGGGCACAACGCAGGTCTGATGCCACCCCATCCGATCATCGACCGTGGCAAACGCTCCATCATGCTGGATCTGAAATCAGCGGCCGATGTGGAGACGCTGCTGCAGCTGGTCGAAAGCGCCGATGCGCTGCTTGAGGGGTTTCGTCCCGGCGTGATGGAGCGTCTAAGCCTTGGGCCTGCGGCCTGCCATGCCCGTAGCCCTGATCTCATCTATGGCCGCATGACAGGCTGGGGGCAGGACAGCCCACTGGCGCAGACTGCAGGCCATGATCTGAACTATACCGCGCTCTCAGGCGCGCTTTGGTATGACGCGACGCCAGGAACGCCACCCCAGCCGCCTGCGACGCTGGTGGGCGATATTGGTGGAGGTGCGCTTTATCTGGTCGCTGGTATCCTTGCGGCACTTGTGAAGCGTGGAAACGCCCACGATGATAGCCCGTCCGGATGTGTGGTCGACGCAGCGATATACGATGGATCGGCCCATATGATGAACCTGCTGATGACATTGCAACAGGCCGGGCAGTTTGCAACGCCGCGCGGGGCAAGCCTGCTGGATGGGCCCCATTGGAGCCGTTGCTACCTCTGCGCTGACGGCGGCCATATCAGCGTGCAATGTCTGGAACCGCAGTTCTATGCGGAGTTTCTGTCACGTCTGGATCTGGACGAGGACGCGCAATTTGCCCAGCAGCATGACAAAAGGCTTTGGCCCGTGCTCGCCGCGCGGCTGACGGGGATCTTTGCGACCCAGACGCGCGACTACTGGGCCGATCTATTCGATGGCAGCGACGCCTGTGTGGCCCCAGTTCTGTCGCCGGAAGAAGCCGTGACCCACCCCATGAACACGCGCAGGACATGGATCATGGCAGACAATGGCCTGCAGGCGGCACCCGCCCCGCGATTCTCGGATCAGGGCGATTGGACCGCCCCTCCCGCGCCAGAACGCGGTGAGCATACGGCCCAGATACTGGCGGAGCTGATGCAGCGCCGGCGCTAGGTTAGTCGGCTTTCTTGGCTTTCTCAGCTGCCGCCTTCATCCGCGCCAGCAGGTCGGCTTTTGTTTCGCGGCCGCCGTAGGGGTTCTTGTCGGACCCTTTGGCGTTGTGTTCTTGGTGGCGCGGGCTGTTCTTGCCCTTTTTGGGGGCGCCAGATTTCTTGTAGTCCATCGACTTGCCCTTTCGGCGTGATCGCAAAAGGCGCTGATGCCGCAATTGGCCTCAGCGCGCAAGATTATCGCTAGCATTACATTGTGGCGTGCAGACGGATCAGCCGCCCCGCACCGCATCAATCATGCGCTGCACATTGTCCGGGTCCGCGTCAGGCGTGATGCCATGACCAAGGTTGAAGATATGCGGCCCGTTCCCAAAGGCTTTGACGATGCGGCGGGTGTCATCCACCAGTTCCTGACCGCCGGTGACCATATGACGAGACGCGAGATTGCCCTGCACACAGCCGTCTATCTGAACATGGGCTGCCGCCCATTCAGGATCCACCGAATTATCGAGCGCGACGCAATCCACCCCGGTTGCCTTGGCAAACCCGACATATTTGTCACCGGCCTCACGCGGGAAGCCAATGACCGGGATATCCGGATGACGCTCTTTCAACGCCTCGGTGATCTGGCGGCACGGCTCCAGCGCGTATTTCTCAAACGCCTCGCCACGCAGCGAGCCTGCCCAGCTGTCAAAAATCTTGACCACCTCCGCACCGGCTTTGATCTGCATCGACAGATATTCAATGGTCGCCTCTGTGATGCGCGCCAGCAGGGCCTCAAACAGCGGGTTGTTCTCCTGACGCAGCACGTGCGCAGGCCCCTGATCTGGGGTGCCGCGCCCGGCAATCATATAGGTCGCGACAGTCCAGGGCGCACCGGCAAAGCCGATCAGCGTGGTCTCAGAAGGTAGCGCCGAAGAGAGCAAGCGCACCGTCTCATAGATGGGGTTCAGCGTTTCGTGAATATCGCTGACCGGGCCCAGCTTGGCAAAATCCGCTTCGGTGGTGATTGTCGAAAGGCGCGGCCCCTCGCCGGTTACAAACCACAGATCCGCCCCCAGAGCCTGCGGCACCAGAAGAATATCGGCAAAAAGGATCGCGGCGTCGAACCCGTAGCGGCGGATGGGCTGCAGGGTGACCTCGGTTGCCATCTCCGGATTGTAGCATAGCGACAGAAAATCGCCCGCCTCGGCCCGTGTGGCGCGATATTCCGGCAGATAGCGACCGGCCTGACGCATCATCCAAATCGGCGGCACATCCTGTGTCTCGCCCGCCAATGCGCGCAGCAGTTTCTTCTGTTCGGCCATGGTCACCCTCATATCTATGTTGCATCTGAGGTCTAGCCTTGGCGGCAAATTGTCAAGGGCAGCAGGACCGGTGCTTGTCATGGCATTATGTCGCGATTAAGGGTCAATACATGACACAGATTGATCTGCCCTCCCCCGCTTCGCCCCTGAAAATCGGCACCCGCGGTTCGCCTCTGGCGCTGGCCCAGGCCCATGAAACACGCGCCCGGCTGGTTGCGGCGTTCGATCTGCCACAAGATGCCTTTGAGATCGTGGTGATCAAAACCAGCGGCGACAATCAGGCGCTGATCGCGGCGGATAAACCGCTGAAGGAACTGGGCGGCAAAGGTCTGTTCACCAAGGAAATCGAAGAGGATCTGTTGTCCGGCGCCATTGATATTGCGGTGCATTCGATGAAGGATATGCCCGTGACGCAGCCTGCCGGGCTGCTGCTGGAGACCTATCTGCCCCGCGAAGACGTGCGTGACGCCTTCGTCTCGCCAGATGTCACCGCCATCGCTGATCTACGCGAGGGAGCGGTTGTCGGCACCTCCTCCCTGCGACGACGCGCCCAGCTGTTGCATCGTCGCCCCGATCTGCAGGTGGTGGAGTTTCGCGGTAACGTTCAGACTCGCCTGACCAAGCTGCGCGATGGTGTCGCGGAATGCACATTCTTGGCAATGGCCGGTCTGAACCGGCTCGGCGCAGATCAGGTGCCCGCAACCCCCATTCCACCTGAGGACATGCTGCCCGCCGTTGCCCAAGGCGCCATCGGGATTGAGCGGCGCGCGGATGACAGCCGCACCGGCGATATGCTGGCCGCCCTTCACGACCGCAAAACCGGAGAGCGGCTGGCGGCAGAGCGCGCGTTTCTGGCCGCACTTGACGGCTCCTGCGAAACCCCGATTGCCGGGCTGGCCACCCTGGACGGCGGAACACTGCGATTGCGCGGCGAAGTTCTACGCCCAGACGGTTCCGAGGCGATCAGCGATGAGCAGTTCTGCCCGGTTGAAGACGGCGCGGAACTGGGCCGTGAGATGGCGGCAAAGCTGCTGGCCCAAGCCGGGGCAGGCTTCTTTGACTGGAAACGCTAAGGGCTGACCAAGGGGTGCGAGGCGCTGCCTCGCGCTCCGGGATATTTTCAGCCAGAAGATCCGCCAAGTGTAGTGCCTCAGATCTGACCGGACCAGCGCAACCACCGCTCTGGCCCGCCACCAAAGACATTCAGATCGACGTTCCCCTCAATCCCCGGCACCCGCCCGGTGCCGGTATATTGCCAGAACCGCCAAAGCGCGCCGGGATAGGTAACATGGGGGTGATCCGCAACAGAGCGCAGCCAGAATTCGGTGCCCCTCAGGCGGCCGATGCCAGTATCACGGTAGAAATCAACGGTGGTGTAGAGCACCGGGCGACGTCCGTAATGCGCCTCAAGAATATCGAGAAATCGATCCGCCTCAGCACGGATTTTACTGCCGGAAGGCCGTTTTGTGCAGGTACGTGAATGGGGCGTCCATTCCATATCCAGCACGTGGGGCAAGGCGGCGCTGTCGCGCGGGACATGGCGGATGAACCAGCGCGCCTGCTCGGCCGCAGGGCGGCAGAAATAAAAATAATGATAAGCCCCGCGTTTCACACCGGCCCGCCGCGCGCCGCGCCAGTGCTCGCGGAATTTTGGATCCGCCAGATCGCCGCCTTCGGTCGCCTTGAGATAGGCAAAGCTGATGCCCGCCGCTTTCGCCCGTTGCCAGTCGATGTCACCCTGCCAGCGCGAAACATCAATCCCGTGGATCGGATAGGACCAGGGCGTGCGGCCATCCCAGGGGTGTGGATCACTGTCGCCAAATTTGGGATGGGTGATCAACCGCGCGCGCGCCACGGCGAGGCTGGCAGCGGTCTCCCCCGGCTGGACCGGCTGACCGATCGGCGGTGAAGGCGGCGCGACATATGAGGTGCGTGACCCGCAAGAGGCCAGCATCAACACTGCTGCAATCAACAGCCAAAGTCTGCTCATATGGACCTGCCCTGATCTGCCCCGGATCTGCGTGCAATGCCACGCTTTGCCTCAGTAAAGCGCGACCGGCCGATCAGAGCAATGACCAAGGCATCCCCATGCCGCAATCAGCAAAACACCGCGACGTCAGATCCATTTGGCCATTGGTGGCAGGCTCATCAGCACCGCATTGGCATCATGACCGGTTTCGAGCCCGAATTTGGTTCCGCGGTCATAGACCAGATTATACTCCGCATAGAGGCCACGATGGACCAGTTGAATGTCCTTTTCCGGTGCGCCAAATGCCATCGGCCGTCGTTTTTCAACCAATGGCAGATAGGCGGGAAGAAACGCGCGGCCAATGTCCTGCGTCAGTGCAAAATCAGCCTCCCAATCACCCGTGTTGCGATCATCCATGAAGATCCCGCCAACGCCTCGCGCCCGGTTGCGGTGGGGGATATAGAAATACTCATCCGCCCAGTCTTTCAGCTCTTCATAGAGCGCGTTCCCATGCGGTGCCAGATGCTGTTCCTGGGTGCGGTGGAAATGGGCCGTGTCCTCGTCATACTCAATACAAGGGTTGAGGTCGGAGCCACCTCCGAACCACCAAGCATGCGGGGTCCAGAACATCCGCGTGTTCATGTGGACTGCGGGCGCATGGGGGTTCTGCATATGGGCAACAAGGGAAATGCCGGAGGCCCAGAACCTCGGATCGTCCTGCATGCCGGGGATCCCCTTACGGGCCGCCATGGCAGATTGGGCGCGTGCCCCCAGGGTGCCGTAAACCTCGGAGATGTTGACGCCAACCTTCTCAAACACCCGGCCACCGCGCATCACGCTCATCAGGCCGCCGCCCGCATCGCTGCCATCTTCGGCGCGACGGGTGGTGTCGCTGACCTCAAACCGGCCGGCAGGCTGATCACAGAGCGGGCCGCTGTTGTGGCTGTCTTCCAGTGCTTCGAAAGCTGCGACGATGTCATCGCGCAAAGACTTGAACCAGGCCGCTGCGCGGGCCTTTTCGTTGATCATATCGGTGCTCATCTGGTCGCCTATGTCCGCAGGAGAGGTGGGAGATGGTTTAATGGACCGGCACGGCAACCGTGTCCAGCAACGTGCGCCCGCCGTCCAATGTGACAATCTGTCCGGTCATAAAGGCGGCTGCGTCGGAGGCAAGGAACTGCGCAGCCTCGGTCAGTTCACTGGGAGAAGCAATCCGGCCAAGTGGCGTATGCCGTTCGATATCCTGCCGATAAGCGCGGTTGTCCTTCAGCGTGGCCTGCATCGAGGCACTCATAACCGATCCGAAAGCAATGGAATTGACCCGAATCCGATGCGGTGCAAGCGACACCGACAAAGAGCGCGTCAGCTGATCGAGTGCGGCCGAGGCCACGCAATAGGCCATGAGCTCAGGGTGGGACCGACGTGCCGCGATGGATGACAGGTTGATGATCGCGCCATTGGGTCCGCTGCTGTCACGCTGTTCCCCCTGTTTGATCATACGCCGCGCCACCTGTTGCGACAGTCGCATGGTCGGCAGCAGGGTTTCATTGAGCAGCAGTTCCATCGAGTCGTCATCCGGATCCAGCGGATCGGTTGGCACCACCTGCCGCGCGCCGTTGACCAGAATGTCGACCTCATCAAAAGCATCGATGGTTGCAGACAGAAGGTTGGCGATGGTCAACCGCTCCCTCAGATCCCCGGCAAAATAGCGAATATTGCTCTCATCTGCCTGTGTGCCCAGTTCACTAAGCAGGGCTGCTTCGTCTGTGTCCGCAAACATCACATTGGCCCCAGCCGCAGCGAATTGTTTACCAATCGCAAGGCCAATACCACTGGCTGAGCCAGTGACGATGGCCGTTTTGCCGGAAATGGAAAAAGACATAAATGACCTCCGTCAGGATCGAGAGGATGCACCAGCGGCCAGCCTCTTTTCTGCAACCTAGACTGCGGACAGAAACAAGTGAACCATCCTTTGTCGTCCGCCTGCGTCAGCGGCGATGACGGCGTGGGCGGCTGGCCTGCAGCACTTTGAAGCG
Organism: Phaeobacter piscinae; assembly: GCF_002407245.1. Taxonomy (NCBI): domain Bacteria; kingdom Pseudomonadati; phylum Pseudomonadota; class Alphaproteobacteria; order Rhodobacterales; family Roseobacteraceae; genus Phaeobacter; species Phaeobacter piscinae. Next base: position 2,923,747 of record NZ_CP010681.1, read on the forward strand.
GTTGTCACCTGCGACCTCCGTCACCGTGGCGAACTGTTCGGCAAGCGTAGCCTCATAGGGAAGATGACGGTTGGCAACCAGCCAGAACACCCCGGCAGGTGCCAGCATCCCGGAGGCTGCGGTGATGAAGGCCTGCCCCAGCGATGGCTCAGCCGCGCGACCGGTATGGAACGGCGGGTTGGAGATGACACAATCGACCCGCTCCGTTGTCTGCCAACTGCGGGCATCCGCCCAGTGAAACTGAGCGCGGGGATCGTTTATATTCTGTCGTGCACAGTTAAGCGCACTGTGGTCAGCTTCGACGAGATGCAGCGTCTGCACGGTCTCTCGTTGAAGAACCGCTGAAGACAGATATCCCCAGCCGGCGCCAAGATCGACCACATTACGGCCCAGCTTTTCCGGCAGTGCAGCGACAAGCAGGGCCGAGGCCGGATCGACACCATCGGCGGAAAACACCCCTGGAGCGGTCTGAAATCCTCCGTCAATCCGCGTGGTTGCAGCCTGCCAGTCGCTCAGATCTGTGCCTGTCGCATCGAAGCTGAACGCCTTCCCGTGGGCTTTTGAGATGGGTGCTGACACCTCGCAGCGCGCGCGCAGAGCTTTTAGCACCGAATCGACGCCGTCCGTCTTGCCGCCATCGACCAGGACAGGCCCATCGCACAGCTCTGCCGCCTGCGCCAATAGACCACGCGTCAGCGCCTTAGCACGCGAAAGGAATACAACTGCTGCCGCAAACCGTGCCTCAGCAGGCACCTCAGGCACGCAGTCATAGCCCCGCGCCACAAGCGCAGCATGATCAGGGGCAAAGGGCTGAACGATCAGAACCCGCTCTTTCGGCAGTGCCGACAGATCCATATCAGAGGTGGGGTGAAACACCGCGATATGGCCGGTTTCGGGCACGGGAAATACACCCGTCTCGACGGCCAGGGACAGACGCACAGACATTTAGGAGCCTCTTATTATTCTTCTTTTTCCATCGTGCATTGCAGAGGATGCTGATGGCGGTGGGCAAAATCCATTACTTGCCCGACCTTGGTCTCGGCGATCTCGTGGCTAAACACGCCAACCACAGCGACGCCCTTTTTATGCACGGTCAGCATCACTTCAAACGCCTCGGCATGGGTCATGTTGAAGAACCGCTCCAGCACCATGACCACGAATTCCATCGGGGTATAATCATCGTTCAGCAACAGCACTTTATAGCGCGGCGGACGCTGCGTTTTGGGCCGGGTCTTGGTGAGGACACCGAGATCGGTGTCGTCATCTGAGTGATCCGACATCATAACTGGCGTAGGCAGCATTGGCACAGACTTCCGATCGTGGATGGATTTTGGTGTTCCGCTTATATAGCCTTTCTGGTGAATAGGAAAAGGCATTGAGCGTGTCGTATTGACCCGAAAATTGACAACAATTGGCTTCGATGCCGATGATACCCTTTGGCATAATGAACGATTTTTCCGCATTACTCAGGATCGCTTTGCTGAATTGCTGAGGGACCACGTCCCGCGGGACCTCGATTCGCAAGCTCTCGGAGCGCGTCTGCTGGCCGCGGAGAAGCAGAACCTTGGACGCTATGGCTACGGCGTGAAAGGCTTCACTCTGTCGATGATCGAAACCGCCATTGAGGTGACGGATGCCCGCGTACCGGCAAGCGTGATTCAGGAGTTGATTGTCGCAGGCCAGATGATGCTATCCTATCCGATCGAATTGCTGCCCAATGCGCAAAACGCGGTTGAGGCGCTGGCTGACAGCCACCGGGTGGTGCTGGTCACCAAGGGCGATCTTTTGGATCAAGAGCGCAAACTGGCGCAGTCCGGTTTGGGGGATCTGTTCGACGGCGTTGAGATCGTGTCGGAGAAAACGCCTCAGATCTATGCCGAGATTTTTGCACGACACGGCGATGGTCCAGAACATGCGATGATGGTGGGAAACTCCATGCGATCCGACGTGGTGCCCATCATCGAGGCGGGCGGCTGGGGCACCTATGTACCGCATGGTTTGGTCTGGGAAGTGGAATACGCCCCAGCCCCGGTTCACAGCTCCCGATATACTGAAATTGCCGATCTGAGCGCCCTGCCCGCGCTGGTGGCGCGGATCAGTTGATCCGCCCCCGGCCTCACCCAACGCACAATGGCCCAACCCGATGGATACGCCCATGCCTCATGCCGAAATAAAATACAGCAGCGATCTCGATCTCGATATCCCTGCGATCCTTGCTGAGATCGAACAGGTCATCCTGTCCCACGACGACGGTGCGGGCGATTGCAAGGGGCGCGGTTACCCGACCGATGCCTATCACCACACCCATGTTGCGGTGAAGGTCTCCGTGCTGGTGAAGCCGCATCGCGATGCAGATTTTTCCAACACGTTACTTGCGGCGCTGCGGGCGGCTATCACCGCGCGAATCTCTGCCCCCTGCGCGTTTTCTCTGGAACTGGCCTATACAGGTCCCTTCTACTTTACCGGCCAGCATCACCCCTGATGAGGCGCCCGGGCAAGAGTGCCGCAAGCGACCCATCACACTGGCGAGGAGCCAACAGGAAGTGCCTGCGCTCAACCTTGTTGCATCCCTGCACCAGATGGCAGCGCCCAACCGCCCAAGACCCCAAGCTCTGCGACTTTTTTTGCTAACACTTCCTTAACCAACCGCCGATGTAGTGGGTGCTCTCCGGGTGCTCCACTAGATATCGAAGCCTCTGGCCCGTTCGCTATTTTCCCTTAAAAACCTCACTGTTTATTCCGAACAGACCCTGTGTTACGCTTTTTTAATACAGGCAAAAAACGTCAGTCGGAAAACCGGCGGCAAGAGGCAAAAATGGCAGATATCGTGCAGGTCAGGCGGACTCCGCTGATCCGCGCAGGACGGGCGTGTTCCCGTCTGGGGCGTTGGGTCTTGGGACTGGTTATTTTCCTATCGATGGTCGCAACTGCGCCCCCCGATGCAATGGCTGCGCCATACGCTGCGATGGTGATTGACGCCCGGACCGGAGAGGTCTTGCACTCGCGCAACGCTGATACCCGGCTGCACCCCGCCTCCCTGACCAAGATGATGACGCTCTATATCGCGTTCGAGGCGGTCCGCAACGGCGAGATCAGCCTCGATACCAAGGTAAAAATCAGCCGCAACGCTGCCTCTGAACAGCCCTCCAAGCTGGGCCTGAAAACTGGTCAGCGCATTGCCTTTCGTTACCTGATCCGCGCCGCTGCAGTGAAATCCGCCAATGATGCCGCCACCGCCATCGGCGAGACACTGGCCGGATCTGAGGCCGCTTTTGCCCGGCGCATGACCCGCACTGCCAAGGCGCTTGGCATGTCGCGCACCACTTTCAAAAATGCGCACGGCCTGACCCAGAAGGGGCATATGTCCACTGCCCGCGACATGACAACGCTGGGGCGGCATCTGCTCTATGACTATCCCGAATACTACAACCTCTTCTCGCGCCGCTCGACGGATGCGGGCGTGCGCAAGGTGCCCAACACCAACCGCCGCTTGCTGGCGGCCTACCGTGGCGCCGATGGGATAAAGACCGGCTACACCCGTGCAGCCGGTTTCAACCTCGTCGCCTCGGCCGAACGTGGCAATGAACGGGTCATCGCAACGGTTTTTGGTGGCAAATCCTCTACCTCCCGCAATGCCAAGGTGGCCGAACTGCTGGATCTCGGCTTTCGCCGCGCGCCCAGTCGCGCCAAACTCCGCCGCCCGGCTCGCCCGCCTTATCAAGGCAATCGGGGTCTCGGAACGCAGTTGGCCAGCGCTGGTGACAGCGCGCCAAATGGTGCCGCAGGCAAAACCATCCGCGTTTCGGGTCTAGTAAAGACCAGCCTGCGTCCCAAAGGTCGCCCGGCATCCGCCGAACCGGACACATCGACGCTGCTGGCAGAGGCGCAGACAAGCACCACGACCGCCGATGCGCCAACCAGCGAAGCACCTTCAGCCGCAAGCGAAGCCGCACCAAAGCTGGATCGCGATGTGCTACAGGCCAGCATCACCGCAGCAATTGCGGAGGCAGAAGTCATCGCTGCCGTCGCCGAGCAGGCCTCAACCCCGATCGCCAAGCCGCGTCCCTTTGTCGGGCTGCGTCCGATGGCCCGTCCCGCGCGGCTGGCCGAAAACCAGACGACCGCAGAACCGGAACCCGTCGTTGTCACCCGCCTGTCTACATCAGGCGGGCGGTACTGGGGGATCAATGTCGGGCGCTACGGCAGCCGCTATCAGGCTGAAAAGGTGCTGCTGCGTACGGCCCTGGCCGAAATGGCCACCCTGGACGGCAGCCTGCGCAAAGTTGTCAGAACACCTCGTGGCTTTGATGCCAATTTTCTTGGCATGACCAAAGAGAGTGCGGCCCTCGCCTGCCGCCGCCTTTCTGCCCGCAATATCACTTGCGAAACGGTCGGTCCCTCCTAACCGCGGGATCGCAGAGCCAACAGGAGAAGGCGCCCCTGAGGCGCCTTTTCTTGTGACTGACTGCTACAGGTTGGAAAGGGCCTTATTAGGGCTTTGGATGATCGTCCCACTCATCGCTTAGGATGCGGCGGGCGTCCCCTTCAGGATCATCATATTGATTCGAACGTACGGTATAAAGGAACCCGACAAGGCCAACGCCTCCCAGGAACAGGGATATCGGGATCAGATAGGTCAGTACGCTCATCAAAACTCTCTTGGTCTGGATCAGCCGCAGCCTGCGCGGGTCACTAACGCAGGCGCAGCGCGTTCAGGGATACTGTAATCGACGAGGTCGACATCGCCAAGGCGGCCACCAATGGGGTCGCAAGCCCAGCGACTGCGAGGGGAACTGCGATCACATTGTAAAGCGTCGCAATGCGGAAATTCTCGCGGATGCGGCGGGTGGCTTTCTGGGCAACGGTGCAGGCTTCAGCGATAGGTGACAGATCCTGCCCAAGCAGAACAATATCTGAGGCCACCCGTGCTGCATCCAGCGCTGAGGCCGGCGAAATGGAGACATGGGCCGCCGCCAGCGCTGCCGTGTCATTAAGCCCATCGCCTACCATCAACACCCGATGCCCCTGCTGAGACAACAGTGATACTTGGTCACATTTGTCTTGTGGCAAGGCTGCGGCAATCCAGCTCTTAATTCCAAGACGCGTTGCAAGATCACAAACCGCCCCCTCTGCATCACCGGAGATCAGCCAGACATCTTTGCCCGCGTTCAAAAGCGCCCTAACGGCGTCAGCAGCGCCGGGCCGCAGACTGTCGGAAAACGTCAGAGCCTGCGGTGCGCCTGCCCCCCGATCAAGATAGGCCGCTGTCTTCTCCCCCGGTTCGGCTCCGACCCAGGCCGCACGACCAAGACGCACACGTTGCCCCCCATACAAGGCTTCACTGCCATATCCGGGAACTTCTTCTTGTGCCGTCACGACGGCCGCCTTGATCCCGGCCTGCGCGGCCGCACGGCAGATTGCGACTGACAGCGGGTGGTCCGATCCCTGCGCCAACGCATAGGCCAGCCTCTGGTCCGACAACGACAATTGGTCGAAATCATCACAGCGCGGCTGCCCGTTGGTCAGCGTGCCGGTTTTATCGAAAACGACGGTATCCACCTCAGCCAGACGTTCCAGCGCGGTTGCATGTTTGATCAACATACCTTTTTTGAACAAACGGCCCGAGGCTGCCGTGGTCACCGCAGGCACCGCCAGCCCCAGCGCACAGGGGCAAGTGATGATCAAGACAGCTGCCGCGATATTCAGCGCGACCCGCATGTCGAAGGTGAAGAGATACCAGCCGAGGAAGGCCAGCCCCGACAGAATGTGAACCCCCGGCGCATAAAGCTTTGCCGCACGATCCGCCAATGAGGTATAGCGCGAGCGTCCGGATTCCGCGATGGCGACAAGATCCGCCAGCTGATGCAGAGAGCTTTCGTTCCCGACCGCCGTCGCGCGGATCACCAAGGGACCGGTCAGATTGACCTCACCCGCAGAAACCGAGCTTCCGACTTCGGCAAAAACCGGCAGCGTTTCGCCGGTCAGCAGGGATCGGTCCAGTTCAGACTGCCCCTCCAGCACGACGCCATCTACGGGCATTCGCCCACCTGGGCGCACAAGAATATGGTCATCAATGACCAGATCTGCGACCGCCACTTCCACCGGTTGCCCCGCCGAATCCAGGCGTAGCGCACGCGGCACTTCCAGGGCGGCCAATTCCTCCGCAGCGGACCGGGCGACCGCGCGGGTGCGATGATCCAGATACCGCCCGGCCAGCAGGAAGAAGGTCAACGTCAGCGCCGCATCGAAATACGCATGCTCTCCGGACAGGGAGGTCTCCCACAGCGATGTCAGCAGGGCCAGAACAATTGCCAGAACAATCGGCACGTCCATGTTCAACCGCCCCACCCGAAGGGCTTGCCAAGCATTGCGAAAGAACGGCTGCCCCGCAAACAAGATCGCCGGGAAGGTGATCGCCGCAGAGATCCAATGGAACATATCGCGGGTAGCGTCGCTCGCCCCGGACCAGACCGAAATCGACAGCAGCATCACGTTCATGGAGGCGAAGAAGGCAACCGCCAACCGCATCAACAGGTCACGACCGGCCTGATCTGTCTGGGTTGCACTTAGCGCCGCGAGGTCCAGCTCGTGCGCCTCGAACCCCAAGCGTTCCAGCACCGGCACCAGATCCAATGCGCGCACGTCGGGGTCCGCCTCAATCAGCGCGCGCTTCAGTGTGAGATTCACCCGTGCGCTCCGCACGCCCGGCACCGCGTTCAATCCGCGCTCAACGGTTGAGATACAGGCCTGACAGTGAATGCTGGGCAGTGACAGCGCCAGACGCGCCTCCGTTGGCGCCTGTTCTACTGTGCCATTTGGTGCGGCAACGCAGCCCGGACAGGCCGCAAGCTGAGGGCGGACGGCGGTGCTCATCGTTTACCGCGCCACATGCAGGATGACACGCTGCGTAAACTCCGTACCGTCCTCCGCCCGTGCGACCATTCGGATGTTCCAGTTTCCAGCGCTCAACTCAGCCGGAGCAACATAAGCCGTGCCGTCAAACCGGAAATCCGGGGTCTGGTCGTCCTTCACATGGGTCGCACGGCCAAGGGTCGCGCGCAACGCGGCGACCTCAACCGGGGCACCATCGACATCGGTGATTTCCAGTTTCACCTGATCGCCGATAGCCGAGGCATAGACCGACCAGCCCAGCGCCTGCTGCGCATCGCGGCGGGCATCAAAGCTCTGGCTGGCGACATAGCTGTTCTTCACCTCAAGCCCCGGAAAGGTGCGCACCGCATTGACCGCCAGCGCAATATTGACGCCGATAATCACGGTGAACGCCCCGCCAAAAACCATGAGCATGTGCCAGCCGGTGAACTGCCGTGATGTTTTACCTTCACTCATTGCCCGGCTCCCCGCCCGTTAAAGCTGGTATCCTTATACGCGCGCTCTCCGTTGTCGAGATCAGCGACCCAGATCCGTACTGGCGTACTGCGTGCAGATGCAGCCTCGGCGGTTTTTGGTGCCACGATATAGACCCGCTGAAGGAAGCTGGTATCCGCAGGTACGGTGACAATCGTGCCATCGACCCCTTCCAGTTCCAGTTGCATTGCAGGCTCCCCCTTGATCGACAGCTCAAACGGACGAGGCTCACCAGTCTTGTTGCGCAGCCGAACGTCGTAGGTGTTGCGGATCGATCCGTCGGAGAGGGTCACAAAGGTCGGGTTGCGCACCGGAGCAACCGTCAGTTCGATGTCAGAGCGGATGAACAGGGCAAACAACAGCGCCAGACCAACACTCCCCCATAGCGCCGTATACATGATGGTCCGCGGCCTCAGGATGTGTTTCCAGATGTTCTTCGGGGGATGTCCTGCGCGCTCATTCGCCTCATCGCTCAGCGCCATGTAGTCGATCAATCCGCGCGGCTTGCCGATCCGCTCCATCACATCATCACAGGCATCGATACAGAGGGCGCAGGTAATACATTCCATCTGTTGCCCATCGCGAATGTCGATCCCCATCGGGCAGACATTGACGCAGGCCATGCAGTCAATGCAGTCGCCATGCACCAAACCGGGCTCATCGGTCTTGCGAGGCTTGCCACGTGGCTCTCCGCGCCATTCGCGGTAGCCTACGGTCAAAGTATCTTCATCCATCATCGCGGCCTGAATACGCGGCCAGGGGCAGGCATAGATGCAGATCTGCTCTCGGGCAAAGCCGCCAAAAAGGAAGGTGGTGCCGGTCAGAATGGCCATCGTGGTATAGGCAACGGGGTGGGCCTGACCCGTCAGAAGATCCCGCAGCAGGGTTGGTGCATCCGCAAAGTAGAACACCCATGCGCCCCCGGTTGCGAGCCCGATCAGGAGCCAGACGACCCATTTGGTAACCCGCAGCCGCGCCTTTCGGAAATCCAGCTTTTTCTGGCGATGCAGACGCAATCGTGCGTTTCGATCCCCTTCGATCCAGCGTTCCACCAGAATGAACAGGTCGGTCCAGACAGTCTGCGGACAGGTGTAGCCACACCAGACACGGCCAAGCGCCGAGGTGAACAGAAACAACCCCAGACCGGCCATGATCAGCAGGCCGGCGACGAAGTAGAACTCATGCGGCCAGATTTCGATCCAGAAGAAATAAAAGCGCCGGTTGGCAAGATCCAGCAACACCGCCTGATCCGGCAGTGCCGGGCCCCGGTCCCACCGGATCCAGGGCGTCAGGTAGTAGATCCCCAGCGTCACCGCCATGATATACCATTTCAGGTTTCGAAACGGCCCGGACACACGGCGAGGGAATATCGGCTCATGGGCGGCATACAGGCTGGGGGCGGGATCGGAATCGCTCACGGACTCACTCCAAATCTTGCTTTGTTGCAGCGGTTGTCCCAGATGCGCCACGGACGAACCTTGACGTGGATCAAACGCATATACGGAACGCATCTTTGCCGCTACTCGGACGCCGTCAACCGGGCGCGGCATTCTGTCCGAAATTACAGCACCCACCATAATCTCATATAATACAGGTGTTTACATGTTATTGCGACAAGCCCCCGCGCGTCGCCGCGTCGCAGATGTGACACCAGAGCGCAGGCTCATTCGCTAAGCACCTTCTCTCTGAGAAAGAGCATAGCGTGATCGCTGCGCGCTGGGTAGCGCGGCGTTCACAAGGACACATCAGCCCTGTCAGTCTTCTGGGAGCGTCAGGGCGTCGGCTTTTCAGGAAACGCGCGAACAGATCGAAAAGCCGACGCCGGGTCCGCCCCTGCAAAGCAGGAGGGCGAACTGGACAGCCATCGGCGCTGGAAAGGGCGAACCGACGGCACTGTCTCAAGAAGGGATATTACCCAGAAACGCTGCTTGGGTATTTGATAGGGATCAAAGACCCGTAAAATAGGTGCTGCGATTTCAGCGATCCGTAAAAACCCGAGCCGGAACATCCGGCATCAGTGCGTTATCGCCGCCAGGCAGCGCCGGCACAGCCCCGCGCCGGATCGCAGCCACTCGGTGGTTCATCCAATGACGAATGATGTTTCGGTAGAGCCACCCCCGCCCCCCAGTCAGTGCCTGTTCATATTCGCCAAAGAACGCATCCGGACTGTCGAAAACACCAAGATCGCCATTGATACCGGTTCGCTGAATGTAGGTATCTCGCCCCTGCCAGCTGACCATTGGCGCTTGCAGACAATCGGTCCCCGCGCCATAGGCACATAACGACGTCCGGCCCGGAAACGCCGCTTGCAACGAACCCAAGACCTGCTGATCTAGAATGAACCCCTCAAGATTGATCCATCGGGCGTCCAGACGAACCTCAACCCAAGAATGCAGGATGTTGCGTGGTGCCATCCAATACACAAGTTCAGGCACTATTCCGCGTTGTAGGCTCTTGTCGATGGTGAACCCGTGCAGTCGACACGGGATACCAAGCGCGCGCAACACGGTCATCAGCAGCGTCGCCTTTGTGTTGCACTGACCGTAGCCATCCGCAAGTACCAACGAGGCGGGGCGCGTGTCGGCCACATTATAGCCAAACAGGATCTCATCGCGGACGTAGTCATAGGCTGCACCGATCCGTTCATGAGGGGACAGCTGCTGCCAGCCACGTTCTGAGATCAACGCAGCTATCGCTGGTGCCTTGCTGTCGAGCATCGGTGTTACGTCAAGAAAACGGGTATTGGGCATGAGATCACCTATTTGATTGCCCACCCCTGCTACATCCTACAGTGACTGTAGCTTCAAGGGGAAAATCAACCATGTGCCAACATGCTGAACCGGAACGGGGCCGCCCAAAGGCAGCCCCGCTTGATGCTGATACTGTATGAAAGGGCGCAGCCCTATTCACCGCCACCCAATTGGTGCACATAGGCGGTGACCGCGCGGATCTGGGCCTCTGTCAGGCGCGCATTCCAGTTTGGCATGACCCCGTAACGCGAGTTGTAGACGGTTTCGGTCAGTGTCGCGTGATCCCCACCATAGAGCCAGATGGCATCTGCGAGATTCGGCGCCCCCTGGGAGCGGTCACCGGTGCCATCGTCCATGTGGCAAGAAGCACAATTGTCCGCGAAGATCACAGACCCCGCCTCGACCTTGGCGGCATCCTGAGGTTCACCCGAAAGAGACATCACATAGTTCACGACCTGATCAATCTCTTCCTTCTCCAGCAACTCATCCCGGCCAAAGGCTGGCATCTCAGAGTAGCGCGCATCGTCGCTCTCTTCATTGCGGATACCATGGGCGATGGTGGCGTGGATGTCCTCCATCGACCCGCCCCAAAGCCAGTCGTCATCCAGAAGGTTCGGATACCCTTTCGCCCCGGCTGCGCCAGCGCCGTGACATTGGGCGCACCAGGTCTTGAACACCGCCGAACCAGCCGAAACCGCATAGCCGTTCAACTCGGGATCGGTGGTGATATACGCCAGCTCAATCTCCTCCAGACGGCTGTTGATCGGGGCGTTGGCCTCGTTCACAGCTGCGATTTCCTCAGCGACCAGCGCCCGGGAGTTCCAGCCCAACACACCGGCTGTTGCCGATTGGATCCCCGGCCAGGCCGGGTAGGCAACGGTATAGCCGATGGCCCAGATAATGGTCGCATAGAAGGTCCAGAGCCACCAGCGCGGCATCGGGTTGTCGAATTCCTCGATTCCATCCCAGCTGTGGCCGGTGGTGTTCGGGTCGTCCTCGAACTTCTTCACTTTCTTGCTCATGACCGCGCCTCCTTGGCTTTACCCATTTCTGGGGCGGGTTTGTCTTCATGCCGGAAGGGGATGTTGGCGGTATCCTTGTAAACCTTGGTGCTGCCGGGGCGAAACGCCCAGACCACCACGGCCAGAAAGAACACAAACAGGAAGAGCAGCATCCAGCTGTCGGCGAATTCCCGAAGCAGAGTATAAATGTCCATGTCTGCCTCCAATCAGCGGTTGGCGACGGGGGTAAAGGTCGAGAAATCAACCAAGGTCCCCAGCATCTGCAGATAGGCGATCAAAGCGTCAGCTTCGGAGATCCCGGGCTGACCGTCGAAGTTCCGGACGCTGACCTTTTCGCCATAGCGCTCCAGCAGGCCGTCATAGTCGGCATCAGGATTGCTTTGCGCACGAAAGTCTGCCTGTGCGTTCTCCAGCATCCCTTCGGAATACGGCACCCCGACAAACGCATTCGCCGCCATCACATCACCGATGTATTCACCATCAATCCGGTTGTTCTCAAGGAAGCCGTACTTTGGCATCACGGATTCCGGCACCACCGACTGCGGATCGCGCAGGTGATCGACGTGCCATTCGTCCGAGTAGCGACCGCCCACACGGGCCAGATCCGGACCGGTTCGCTTTGATCCCCATTGGAACGGGTGGTCATACATCGACTCTGCGGCCAGCGAATATGGTCCGTAACGTTCGACCTCATCGCGCATGGGGCGGATCATCTGACTGTGGCAGACGTAGCACCCTTCGCGGATGTAGATATCACGCCCGGCCAGCTCCAGCGGGGTGTAGGGACGCATGCCTTCCACCTCTTCGATGGTGTTTTCCAGCCAGAACAGCGGTGCGATCTGGACCAGACCACCGATGGTGACAACTAGGAAGCTACACACCAGCAGGAGGGTCGCGTTGGTCTCGAGGATTTTGTGTTTGTCGAGAATTCCCATTGCTCGGGCCCTCCTTATTCAGCAGGGACTGCGACGGTCAGGCTGGCCTCTTTGGCCGGCGCACGCCGTACAGTCATCCACAGGTTGTAGCACATGATCAGGGCACCAGCGAGGAACATGACCCCACCCAGAGCGCGCACCACGTACATCGGGAATTTCGCAGCCACCGTGTCTGCAAAGGAGTTCACGAGGAACCCGTTGGCATCGACTTCACGCCACATCAGGCCTTCCATGATGCCGGTCACCCACATGGATGCCGCGTAGAGAATGATGCCAATGGTGGCCAACCAGAAATGCCAGGACACCAGGCTGAGGCTGTAGAGACGCTCGCGTTTCCACAGAACCGGCACCAGGAAGTACAGCGCACCAAAGGTGATCATGCCGTTCCAGCCAAGCGCGCCGGAGTGAACGTGACCAATGGTCCAGTCGGTGTAATGCGACAACGAGTTCACGGCACGGATCGACATCATCGGACCTTCAAAGGTGGACATGCCGTAAAAGCCGATCGAGATCACCATCATCCGGATCACCGGGTCGGTGCGCAGCTTGTCCCAGGCCCCGGACAGGGTCATCAGACCGTTGATCATGCCACCCCAGCTGGGCATCCACAGCACGATCGAGAACACCATACCAAGGGTCGAGGCCCAATCCGGCAGAGCGGTGTAATGCAGGTGGTGCGGACCCGCCCAGATGTAGAGGAAGATCAATGCCCAGAAGTGGATGATCGACAGCTTGTATGAGAACACCGGACGCTCAGCCTGCTTCGGCACGAAGTAGTACATCATGCCAAGAAAACCCGCGGTCAGGAAGAAGCCCACAGCGTTGTGACCGTACCACCATTGCACCATCGCGTCCTGCACGCCCGACCACATGATCACCGATTTGGAACCCCAGATACTGACGGGGATCGTCATGTTGTTGACCAAATGCAGCATGGCAACGGTCACGATGAACGCAAGGTAGAACCAGTTTGCCACATAGATATGCGGCTCCTTACGCTTGATCACGGTGCCCAGGAACACCGCCAGATAGGCCACCCAGACGATGGTCAACCAGAGATCAACATGCCATTCCGGTTCTGCATATTCCTTGGACTGGGTTGACCCGAACAGATAGCCGGTCGCCGCCAGCACGATGAACAGCTGATAGCCCCAGAACACAAACCACGCCAGATTACCCCCCCAGAGACGGGCGGCCGAGGTGCGTTGCACCACGTAGAATGAGGTCGCGATCAGCGCATTGCCACCAAAGGCAAAAATCACTGCCGAAGTATGCAGAGGCCGCAGCCGCCCGAAGTTGGCCAGCCCCTGCGCCCACTCAAAGTTCAGGACCGGGAAGGCCAACTGGAAAGCGATGAAGACACCCACCAGAAACCCGACCACGCCCCAGAACGCGGTTGCCACCACACCGGCGCGCACCACACTGTCAAAGTACTCGCCCTGCAGCGATCCCGTTGCAACCACAGGCTCATCGGTGTGTCGAAGGGTGTATAGAAACAGCCCGCCAGCCACGATCATGATGATGATCGCATGAACCTGATAGGCCAAATCCCGCGCATAATTGGTCGCGATCATCGCGAAGAGCGTGACCAAACCAAGCACGATTAGCTTGATATAATTAGACATCTTGCGTCCCTTTTCCTTGCCCGACACGATTCTCTGGTCCGCGTCAGACAGTTTTTTCTGAGCCCTAAATGCAAAACTGCGCCAGACAACGCCTTGATCTGTATCAAGACAGTTTGCCGCAGAATGTGAGAAGCACCTTCATAATGACGCAACTCGCGGCACAACCACAAGTTCGTTGCGGTCGCACATATCCCTGCGAGGTTAATATGTCCTACAAGACACTGCTGACTGTTCTGACCACCCCCGCAAACACCGACACTCAGCTGGAGCAGTCGATCTCATTGACCCGGCTGGCCGACGGCCATGTTGACGCACTGTGCCTTGGCGTGGATCGCACCCAAACCGGCTATTACTACGCTGGTGCCAATGCGATGGTGCTGCAAGAAACCCTGGCCCGTGCCAAGGAAGAGGTCAGTGGCATCGAAGCTACTGCGACCGAGCGTCTGACCCGGTCAGCGGTCAGCTTTAACGTTGAGACAGGTGTCGCACAGATGGCTGATATTGGCCGCCACGTTGCGCGTTTGGCGCGGTTTTGTGATCTTGTTGTGCTGGGCCAGCCCTACGGCAAGGACCGTCCCGCCGAGGCGGAGGCCATTGTCGAAGCGGCCCTTTTCGAAGGCCGCGCGCCTGTGCTTGTGGTGCCGGATGATGCGCCCCTGCCCGCGCAGCCAAAAACCGTATTGGTGGCTTGGAACGAAAGCATCGAAGCCATGACCGCTATTCGCAAAGCACTGCCAATGCTACAGGCGGCGGATGTGGTGCGCGTCGTTGTTATCGACCCGCCGCAGCACGGACCGGAGCGCTCAGATCCGGGCGGGTTGCTGTGCCAGATGCTGTCGCGCCATGGGGTCAAATGCGAGATTGATGTGCTCAGCAAAACCATGACCCGCGTCTCGGACGTGTTGAACCGACATGCAGTCGATACAGCGGCAGATCTGATCGTGATGGGGGCCTACGGGCATTCCCGTTTCCGTGAGGCGATCCTGGGCGGTGCAACCCGCAATATGCTGGAGAAGGCAAAAGTGCCGGTTATGATGGCCCACTAATGCAAGGGCTCAAGTAAGAAGGGGGCGACACGTTCGGCCCCTTCGCTTCCTCAAGGAGTGGTCAGATCAGGCAGCCGCCGTCGCTGTCATCTCCCGCCTCTTCCATAAGGCGCCCCATGTCAGGCACGGTCACATGCCGCTTGCCTTCAAGCTCAATCACGCCGTCCTTGCGCAGGGCGGAAACTTGGCGGCTGACGGTTTCCAGCGTCAGCCCCAGATAGTCTGCCATAGCCTCGCGGGTCAGCGGCAGATCAAAAACGCGACGGTTGCTGTCTTTGTGGAGCTGCAAGGAGGCATCGCGCCGGGCCAGAATAGACAACAAGCTGGCGATCTTTTCGCGCGCCGTTTTACGCCCTAGAACCAGCATCCATTCCCGGGCAGCGTCCAGCTCGTCCAATGTCATCTCAAGCAGACGATGCGCCACATGCGGGGTATGGGCCATCATCTCTTCAAACGGTTTCTTGCGAAAACAGCACATGACCACGGTGGAGGTTGCCACCACATTATAAGCTGCCGTATCGCGTCCGGGTCGGCCAACAAAATCGCTGGGCAGCAGCAGACCAACCATCTGGGTCCGCCCGTCCTCCATGGTCTGCGTCAGGGTTGCGATGCCCGAGACAACGGAGCCTACAAAATCCATCCGGTCACCGGACCAGGTGATTGGTTGGCCCGCATCATAGGTGCGATAGTATTTGATCGAATCCAACACCTCTAGCTCATCCGCATCACAGCGCGCACAAACGGCACGGTGACGAATAGGGCAATCGCCGCAATTGACGTTCTGAATGGTAGGAGTGTTCATGAGAGGTCCGATTTGATCTGCGCTAAGGCTAATGCTCACCTGGCAGTGTCAATTTAAACATGTGCGGCGTAAATCACAATTGGCGACTCCGCGTTAGTCTTTAGCTTGCGAAGCGACTGCAGCCGTAGTTGCCAACGACGGTGACGCTTCACGCTCCAACAAAGACAATGATTTACCCGTTTCAACGGGCCAATGACTGTGGCTCTATAGCCGGATGCGCCATTCTGTCGCGACAATCAAAGCGCAAAACTGTGCAGCGCCGGAAATGCTTGCGCGAACCGCAGCCTACCCGGCTGCGGCCAGAAGTTGCTGCGTGTAGGGATCTGACGGATTGTTGAACAGGTCAGCGGCCGATCCCGCCTCAACCACATCACCCTGCTTCATCACGATCATCTTGTGTGACATGGCCCGTACCACATTCAGATCATGCGAGATGAACAGATACGCGAGCCCATACCGCTCCTGCAGGTCGCGCAACAGATTGACGATCTGCACCTGCACAGTCATGTCCAGTGCCGATGTTGGCTCATCCAGCACCACCAGTTTCGGCCGCAACACCATCGCCCGCGCAATCGCAATCCGTTGCCGCTGGCCACCTGAAAATTCATGCGGGTAGCGATCCATAAATGCCGGATCCAACCCCACCTCAGCCATCACCTCAGCGACCAGATCCCGCGGATCACGGTCCTGATCCACATTGTGAATAGCCAACCCTTCGGAAATGATCTGCGCACAGGTCATTCGCGGGCTAAGTGCCCCGAAAGGATCCTGAAACACGATCTGCATATCCGCCCGCAATCGGCGCAAATCGCGGGTTGACCACTGCCGCAAATCCTGTCCTTGAAACTCAACCCGCCCCTCAGAGGCGATCAGACGCATGATGGCCAATGCCAGCGTGGTTTTGCCGCTGCCACTTTCGCCCACAATGCCCAACGTCTCACCCGCGCGGACCGAAAGCGACGTTGGGTTTACCGCCTTCACATGGCCGACAGTGCGTTTCAGTAAGCCTTTTTGAATGGGAAACCACACCTTCAGATCTTCGGTGCGGATCAGCTCCTGGGCATCCTCCGGCACCGGTTGAGGCTGGCCAGTCGGTTCGGCATCCAGCAGTTTGCGCGTGTAGGGATGCTGCGGATTAGCAAAAATCTCAGCCGTGGGACCGCTTTCAACGATCTCACCCGCCTGCATGACGCAGACGCGATCCGCGATCCGGCGGACAATGCTCAGATCATGGGTGATGAACAGCAACCCCATGCCCTCGCTGGATTTCAGATCCGCGAGCAGGTCGAGGATCTGCACCTGAATGGTGACATCAAGGGCAGTTGTCGGCTCATCCGCGATCAGGATATCGGGTTTGTTGGCAAGAGCCATGGCGATCATCACCCGCTGGCGCTGCCCGCCGGACAACTGATGCGGATACGCGTCCAGACGGGTCTCTGCGTCCCGGATACCAACCCGGTTCAACAGATCCACAATCCGCTCCCGCGCCGCCGTGCCGCCAAGCCCCTGATGCAGAGCAAGCGACTCTGCCAACTGTTTCTCAATCGTGTGCAGCGGGTTGAGAGAGGTCATCGGCTCCTGAAAAATGAAGCTGATATCATTGCCTCGTACCTGCCGAAGATGGCGCTCACTGGCGCCGACCATCTCGGTGCCATCATAAGTAACGGAACCAGTGACCGTGGCGCTGTCACCCAGCAGTGAGACTGTCGACAGCGCCGAAACCGATTTGCCGGAACCGCTCTCCCCCACCAACGCGACCGTCTCCCCGCGGCCCACCGAAAAGGACACACCGCGCACTGCCTCTGTCACCTTGCCATCCTGGCGGAAGGAAACCCGCAGATCGCGGACATTCAGGAGCTGAGAGGTGTCAGTGTTCATGAGAATGTCTTTCTCGGATCAAAGGCATCGCGCACCCCTTCAAAGATGAAGACCAGCAGGGACAGCATGATCGCAAAGGTGAAAAACGCGGTGAAAGCGAGCCAGGGCGCCTCTAGGTTCTGCTTGGCCTGCAATGTCAGTTCCCCAAGCGACGGCGCGGAGGATGGCAGCCCAAAGCCAAGGAAATCCAGCCCAGCAAGCGTCCCGATGGTGCCGGTCACGATAAACGGCAGAAACGTCAGGGTCGCAACCATTGCATTCGGCAGCATATGGCGGAACATGATGGTCATATTGCCCACCCCCAATGCCTTGGCCGCGCGCACATATTCCAGATTGCGGGCACGCAGGAACTCCGCCCGGACCACGCTGACCAAGGCTGTCCAACTGAACAGGATCATCAGTACCACCAATAGCCAGAAACTGCGTCCCAGAATGGCGAACATGATGATGATGACGTAGAGCTGCGGGATGGAGCCCCAGATCTCAATCACCCTCTGGAAAATCAGATCTAGCCAGCCACCAAAAAACCCCTGAACCGCACCCGCTGCGATCCCCACCAAGGTGGCGGCTCCGGTGACCATTAGGGTGAACAGGATCGACAGACGAAACCCGTGAATGACGCGCGCCAATACATCGCGTTTGGTATCATCCGTGCCCAACAGGTTTTGCCCATTTGGTGGCAAAGGTGCCGCACCGGGCCGGTCGACCGTGGTGTTGAAAGAATAGGGAATCGGCGGCCAGATCGCCCACCCTTCCACAAACCCATCCGCCGCAAACGTGCCGGCTTCGATCTCTTCCAGAATTCCTTCGGGATCGTCAAAGCAGTCCTCAACACCGCCAGATGCAATCAAGCATTGTACCTCCGGATCACGGTAAGCGGCCTCCGTCTGGAAATCCCCGCCAAAAGCCGTCTCCGGGTAGAAGTTGAACACAGGCGTGAAATATTCGCCCCGGTAGTTCACCAGCATCGGTTTGTCATTGGCGACAAACTCAGCAAACAGCGAAATCCCGAACAGAACGGAAAAGATCCAAAGCGACCAGAAAGCCCGGCGATTGCGGCAAAAATTGCTCCAGCGGCGCTGGTTGAGCGGGGACAATGCCATCTGTCAGCCCTCTCTCTTTTCAAAGTCGATACGCGGATCGACAATCACATACATGATGTCGGAGATAATCCCGACCACGAGGCTCATCAGTCCGAAAATAAACAACGTACCAAAGATCACCGGATAATCGCGCGCCACCGCGGCCTCAAACCCCAGGCGCCCCAGACCGTCGAGAGAGAAAATCGTCTCAATGATCAGGCTGCCGGAGAAGAAGACCCCGATAAAAACCGCCGGAAAGCCCGCAATGACGATCAGCATCGCATTGCGGAACACATGACCATAAAGCACCCGCCGCTCGCTCAGCCCCTTGGCGCGGGCGGTCATCACATATTGCTTCTTGATCTCATCCAGGAACGAATTTTTGGTCAGCAGTGTCAGCGTGGCAAAGGCCGAAATGGTCGAGGCCACAACCGGCAGCGTGATGTGCCAGAAGTAGTCGGCGATCTTACCGAAAAGGCTGAGGTTTTCCCAGTTGTCAGAGGTCAGCCCCCGCAGCGGGAAAATCTGCCAATAGGACCCGCCGGCAAACAACACCAAGAGCAGGATTGCAAACAGAAAACCGGGGATTGCATAGGCGGCGATGATCAGACCGCTGGTCCATGTATCAAACCGACTGCCGTCCCGCAGAGCCTTGCGGATGCCCAATGGGATGGAAATCAGATAGGCGATTAATGTCGACCAAAGCCCCAGCGAGATTGACACCGGCATCTTCTCCAGAACCAGATCCATCACATCAATCTTGCGGAAATAGCTCTCACCGAAGTCAAAGCGCATGTAGTTGCCGAGCATGAGGAAAAACCGCTCCAACGGCGGTTTGTCCAAGCCATACTGCTGCTCCAGCTCTGCGATCAACTCAGGCGGCAACCCTTGTCGACCAGCGTAATTGTCATTGGCTGCGATGGCCTCTCCGCCAGCGTCACCGCCGCCCCCGGCGAATCCCTCGAATACATCGCCGCCGCCTTCCAGCTGTGCAATCATCTGTTCGACCGGACCACCCGGCACAAATTGCACCAGAGCGAAATTGATAACGAGGATCCCGAACAGCGTCGGGATCACCAGGAGAAAACGTCTAAGGATATAGGCTGCCATGTCAGGCGCTTACCGCAACGCGCCAGAGGATTTCAATGCCGCTTCTTTCTCGGCGTTGACCCACCAGACATCGCGCAGCCCCAGATCGAACAACGGCAAGGTCTCGGGCTGCTCATAGAAATTCCAATAGGCCACCCAATTCACATCCAGATACCAGGTGGGAACCATAAATCGCTTGGCCCGAAGAACGCGGTCCAACGCACGCACATTGGCGTAGAGCTCTTCCTGATCTTCCGCCTTTACGATGGCACCAATCAGCGTATCAACCGCCGGATCCGCCATCCCCGCCGGGTTAAACACGGAAAACTCATGCGCATCGGATCCAAACTGCTGGTACAACCCGGTCGAGGGCTGCAGGTACTTTGGATAGGCGAAGGTGATCATATCGAAGTCTTTTTCACGGCGACGGCTGGTATATTGCGCGAAATCAACCCGGTTAGAGATGGCATCCACCCCCATCTGCCGCAGGTTGGCGATATAGGGCTGCACGATTCGCTCAATCGTGGGCGAATCGATCAGAAATTCCAGTTTCAGCACTTCTCCCTTGGCATCGCGGCGCAACCCGTCATCGCCAACAGCCCAGCCCGCCTCATCCAGCAGTTTCATCGCCCGGCGCAGGTTGCGCCGATCCGCTGGCCGCGCAGGTTTTGAACTATGCGCCATTACTGGCTCACTTGTCAGCAGCGCCGGGTCAATCTGATCACCCAGATCCTGCAACACCTCCAATTCGCGCCCCTTTGGGAGCCCCTTTGCTTCAAGAGCTGAATCCTGCCAGAACGAATGGCGCTGCGCGAACAGCCCATATTGCAGGCTGTCGTTGGTCCATTCAAAATTATAGGCAAGCTGGATCGCTTCACGAACGCGGGGATCCTGAAATTTGGGGCGTAGGAGGTTCATCACAAACCCGCTGGCAGCGGGAACATTACCATCGGGGAATTCCCCCTTCACCACATCGCCCTCTTTAACCGCGTCAAACCCGTAGGCAGTGGCCCAGCTCTTGGAGCTGTTCTCCGGGCGCATGGTGTAGACCCCGGCCTTGAACCCTTCCATCGCGGCAACGCTATCGCCGAAATACTCAATCCGAATGCGATCGTAGTTGTGGCGCCCCACATTTACATTCACGTCGTTGCCCCAGTAATCAGGGCTGCGTTTATAGACGATACGCTGGTTCACGTCAGCACTTTCGAGCACATATGGACCAGACCCGATCCCTGGGTCCAATCGCGGCTCATCCAGACGCCGGTTTTCCGGATCTGCCTCAAACCAGGCCTTGGAAAACACCGAGGTTCCACCAACCTGTGTGATCATTGCCCGGCGCGGGAAATCCGGCGAGAAATAGAACTTCACCCGATGCGGCCCCAGCACTTCGGCCTTGGGAATGCGCTTTTTGACGGCCTCCGCGTAGGATTGCAGCCCCTGCTCCAATAGAAGGTTGTGCGAAAAGACAACATCCTCAGCCGTGACGGGCGTCCCATCAGAAAACCGTGCTTCAGGGCGCATGTTGAAAATCACCCAGTCCTGGCTCTCCGGATACTCCAGACTCTCGGCCAGCAGACCATAGTAGGATCCCGGTTCATCGTAGGAGCCTATCATCAGCGATTCAAAATGATCAGCCGACATGGCGCCCCCACGGCCCTTACGGGTGTAGGGGTTCATACTGTCGAAGGTTCCAACCGCAGAGAGAGACAGCTCGCCGCCTTTCGGGGCCTCAGGATTGACGTAGTCGAAGTGGGCAAAGCCTTCGGGATATTTCAACTCTCCGAATTCAGTGAAACCGTGACTTTTGATCACCCGCTCCTCAGCAAAGGCCAGCGAGGCCGCCATCGCGCAGATGATGAGCGTGGCAAACCCTGTCATCACGATGCGAAAAAATGGTTGCGGATCAACCACTCGGGCCGAAACGGCGCGGCGGGGTGCGGTGGGCGTCTTCATCTGCCAATACCTCCATTGTCCGGCGTTCGCTGCCAGGATCATTGTCTGACCCAAAGCTAAGCGGCTGCCCCCCTAACATTCAAGTTCAGATTGGCTGAATTTCCCGTGTGTCAAGAACCGAAGGGGCATGAAATTGCCAAGTCGCGGTCGACCCTGATCACTTCTGCGCCGCTCACCCCTTAAACGGAAAAAGACCACGCCGAATGGCGCGGTCTCCTTATTCTGTCAAAAGTCGATGAAAATCAGTCGTCGAGGCTGTCGAGATAGGCGATCAGGTTCACCCGATCCTTCTGCTTCTTCAGCCCGCTGAAGCTCATGGTGGTGCCCGGCGCGTATTGCGACGGTTTGGTCAGGAAGGCATCCAGCTCTTCTGCTGTCCATTCACCGCCAAGACCGGCCAGAGTGGCAGAGTATCCAAAGCCATCCGCTGCGGCGATCGGACGATCAACCACCCCATAGAGATAGGGGCCAGTGGCGTTTTCACCGGCTTCGAGTTTGTGGCAGGCGGAGCATTTCTTGAAGACCTTGGCACCTTTGCCAACGTCTGCAGCGGCCATCAGTTCACCAAAGTCTACGACTTCAGCAACTTCTTCCGCACCTGCCTCTTCCACTTCAATCACATAAGAAGCCTCGCCATGGCTTTCGGTATGATAGAGTTCCTCTGCGGCCCATTTGCCCAGGAGGAACACGAGGAACGCGCCGCAAACGCCTGCGGTCGCTTTGGTAAGGGTCATCGTGTCAAACATGATCGCGAGTCCATTTCAGCTGTCTGGGAGGGTGTCTAAGGCTTCCCCTCTCAAGTGGCAAGGTATAGACAGCGCGACGAAACGCCCGTTTTTTGAAGTTTTGCACGGATGTCGCAGTTATGACCCAGAGAATTGCCATTCAGGGGGAGCTTGGCTCCTACAGCCACGAAGCCTGCCGCAAGGAACGCCCTGACATGGACGTGCTGCCCTGCCGCAATTTCGAGGACGCCATTGACGCCGTGCGCAGCGGCGCCGCTGAGCTGGCCATGCTCCCGGTGGAGAATTCCACCTATGGGCGCGTTGCCGACATTCACCGCCTGCTGCCGCACAGTGGTCTTCATATCATCGACGAAGCCTTTGTGCGCGTGCATATCAATCTTCTTGGCGTACCGGGCGCGCAGCTTGAAGACGTCAAAGAGGCGCATTCGCATCTCGTGCTGCTGCCGCAATGTGCACGGTTTCTAAGCGAAAACAACATCCACGGCCGTGTCAGCCCCGACAATGCCCGCGCTGCCCGTGACGTGGCCGAACAAGGGGACAAGACCCACGCCGCGCTGGCCAGTGAACTGGCTGGCGAGATCTACGGTCTGGAGGTGCTGGCCCGCCATATCGAGGATCATGGCAATAACACCACCCGTTTCCTGACCATGTCGCGCGAGCCGAATATGGACCGCCGGGGCAACCATGGCATGATCACCAGCTTCGTCTTCCAGGTTCGCAACATACCCGCCGCACTCTACAAAGCGATGGGTGGCTTTGCGACCAATGGCATCAACATGACAAAGCTCGAGAGCTACATGGTCGACGGGTCCTTCACCGCGACCCAGTTCTATGCTGATATTGATGGCCATCCGGACGATCCCAATGTCCGCCTCGCCATGGATGAACTGGCCTATTTCACCACAAACATCGAAATCCTGGGAGTCTACCCGGCGAATGACGATCGTTTCTGATCTGCAATTCGCGTCAGGCGGAGCGGCCAACCCGGTCTTCGGTCTGTTTGGCAAACTCGGACACGCGTTTCTTGAAGCCGCGGTTCAATTTGCTGCGCGCCAGCTTCAGGGACTGAACCATCAAACGCCCCGACAGCGTCTTGGGTGTCAGCGATAAGGTCACCGACAAGCGGGTGCGCTGCGGCGACAGGGCCAGCAACTCGATATCCATCGCGCCATCCAGGCCGCTGCCTGTGCCGGTCAGCACCATCTGTGTCACAGGTTCATAAGTGCTGAGCGATAGGTGCAGATTGCGTTTCTTGCCGCGAAACTGGAACTCGATCTCCCAGGCCAGCCCGTTTTCGGGGTGATGAACATCCCCCATCCGCTGCACATCCACACCCCGACGCAGCGCCATACGCTCCATGTTTTCGAAATCTGCGATTGATCGAAAGACTTCTGCAATTGGTGCGTCGATGTCTTCTTTGCTGGAAAAATCCATGGGCGTCCTGTTGTTACAGCGGATCGGAAAATCCGATGGCGGTCTTGTACTGACTGCTACTATTCGTCTCAATCCAGCGTATCTGCAAGCCAGTTCTGCAACAGAAAATGCGCAATTGCACCTTTGCGCGGCTGGCGAATATCGGGGTGCTCCCCTTCGAATACCGTCATCATATCTTGACGTGAGACCCAGATCGCATCTTCGATCTCTTTGGGATCAATGGTGATCTCACGCCCCAGCGCCTCGCCCGCGCAGCCGAACATCAGCGACATTGGAAATGGCCAGGGCTGACTGGACAGATAGCTGACGGCACCGACCTCTACGCCGGTCTCTTCCGCAGTCTCACGCCGCACAGCGGCCTCCAGTGTTTCGCCTGGTTCCACGAACCCGGCCAGCAGGGAATACATCCCCTCGGGCCATCCCGGCGACCGCCCGACCAGTACCGCATCGCCATGCGTGATCAACATGATCACGACGGGATCAGTGCGCGGAAAATGCGCGGCGTCACAGCTGGGGCAGACCCGCTGCCACCCCGCCTGCGCCATATCGCTTTTGGCACCACAGCAGGCACAATACCCATGCGAATGATGCCAGCCAAACACCGCCCGTGCGGTCGCCGCAAGTTCTGCGTCCTCGCGGCTGAGCTGCGCCATGATGCGGCGCAGTTCGACAAATCCAGTGCCCTGCGGCAGATCCGGATGCCGCTGCTCGCTGCTGTCCACAAAGCCAAGCAGCGCTGTATCGTCAAGGTTGTCCGGCTGCCAATCACTGATATCAACCGAGAATCGTGCCCGCCCTGCTGTACAGATCCCGAGGAAGACAGCACCCGCCGCCGCGCCCGTGACCATAGGATGATCGGGCCGGATCCAGGCCAGAGCCTCAGGGACAATCGCACTGTCTGATGCCACGGCAACCTCTGAAGGCAGGGTGCACAATGGCTTTCCACGCCAGATCAACAAGATACGACAGTTCCCACCTTTCCACAGCGCAGCCAAAGCCGCAGGATCGTCCCTGAGATGCGCCGCCCGGTCCAAACCACTGCCGCCAAATGTCACCTGTTCTGCCTGTCGCATCGCGCCCTCTAATTCTACGTCTGCGCACACATGCGCCACTCCACCTGAAATCGTCGCAAGAATGCAACTTTAGGGTGTAAAGTTGTTTCCTCTACGCCACAGTAACCTAGAAAGTTCTGGCCCTGCCTAGCGGGTGAAAACCCTAATTCCGCAGCATCTCAAGAGGAAAGCAACACGATTGAATAGAATTCTCAGCAATAAGCGGCTTTCGAGTGTCACATTTGATTGCTTCAAAGAGGCAAACAGGCTTGTTAATAAATTGGCAACCAACGCCACCTCGGGATTTACCGTGCGACCTCTAAGAAATACCAAATGACAGGATCGGATAAAGCCGAAGACAGTAAGGTCGGATCCCTGCGTATTCTGGCGACCACAGATCTTCACGCAAACCTGCTCAGTCACGATTATTATTCCGATCAACCTGATCCTGCGCTGGGGCTTTCGCGTGTGGCCACGCTGATCGCTCAGGCGCGCCGCGAGGCGGCCGCAAACGGTGCTGTCACCCTGCTTCTGGACAATGGCGACAGCATATTCGGAACCCCGATTGCAGAGCGCCCGCTAGAGCTCAGTGAGGTCCGCCCTGCACCGGTTGCACGCGCGTTTGATCTGCTCAACTATGACGCCATCGGCCTTGGAAATCATGACTTCGACTTTGGATTGGATCAGTTGCGACAGGCGCTGCTTCGGATCAACTGTCCGGTCCTGTGTTCCAATATGCGAGCCCTGAACCCGCAGCTGTCACTGCCGTTCTGTCAGTCTGCCGTATTGGAGCGCGTGCTTCCTGGTGCCGACAATACTGCGCCGCTGCGAATCGGACTGCTGTCGGTCCTGCCGATGCAAACACTCAAATGGGCAGCCCATGCTTTGCACGGCAAAGTTACTATTGATGACATGGTGCAATCGGCGAGCAAGCACTCTGCGGCGCTACGGAGGAACGGCTGCGATATTGTCGTGGCTCTGGCCCACACTGGAATCGGGGAAACAGGCGCCGCCTATGGCATCGAGAATGCCCTTCATCCGCTTGCCAACCTTGGCTCCTTGGACGCTATCATTGGCGGTCACACACACCTGACGCTGCCTGATCCGCGGCATCCAGTTTCGGTCCCGATTGTCATGCCGGGTGCCCATGGCTCGCATCTCGGAGTGATCGATCTGAGTATTAGGCTCAGCACAGGTCGCTGGGAGGTGACCTATGCCTCCAGTGCGCTCCGCCCTATTGCAGAACGCAGGCCGACCTGTGACACGGACAGTGTTCTGACCCCCCTAGTCGACGAAGACACCTCGGTCATAGAGGCTCTCGCAGAAGATCATGCCGAAACACGAAGCCGCATGGCGCAACCTGTCGGACGCACGAGCCAACCGCTGCATTCCTATTTTACCTTTCTTGGACACGATCAAGCGCTGGCGCTGGTGGCTCGGGCACAGGCCGCTGCGGTTCGCCCGGCCCTGACAGATACTGTGGCAAGCAATCTGCCACTGCTTTCTGCTGCGGCGCCTGGAAAGTTCGGCGCGCGCTCTGGTCCGTCGAACTATACCGATGTGCCGGTTGGACAGATGTATATGCGCCATGTCGTCGATATCCAGCCGTTCCCAAATGAGCTACGCACAGTGGTTCTGAATGGCGCCCAATTGCGCGCCTGGCTGGAGATGTCGGCCGGATTGTTCAATCAGATCGCGCCGGGCTCAACTGGTGAACCATTGCTTGACAATGACCGGGCTGGCCACAACTTCGACGTTATTTTTGGTGTTCAATATGATATCGATGTGTCCGCACCGGCGAGGTTTGCAATCGATGGCGAGTTGGCCAATCCCGACAGCCATCGAATTCGCAACCTCCGCTGGAAGGGAGCGCCAGTGCGCGACAGCCAGCATTTCGCAGTCGCAGTCAGCAGCTATCGCATCGGTGGTGGCGGCAATTTCGCCATGGCCCAGTCCGCCACGCCGCTGCCGATCCCCCCATTACGGGTCAGAGACGTGATCCGTGACTATGTGGCCGGGCGTCTCGACCGTGACCCATTGGAACACGCACCTGCGCCCTGGCGCCTGGTCAGCCACGCCTCCACCGAGGCCGAGATCTTTACCGGCCCCGGGGCCCGCGCTTATCTCAGCGATCTTGATCCGTCCCGCCACAGCCTGCGTGGTACCACGCCCGACGGGTTCTTGCGGATTGGCGTCAGATTGTAAGGTCAGAGCATATGATGCACCTCGTCGCTCCGTTTACATTGCGCATCGCACGGGCTTGCCATTCTCCGCCTGCCCTCCTATATCGGGGTCGAGAGGTTGGCGCG
Source organism: Phaeobacter piscinae (assembly GCF_002407245.1). Classification (NCBI taxonomy): domain Bacteria; kingdom Pseudomonadati; phylum Pseudomonadota; class Alphaproteobacteria; order Rhodobacterales; family Roseobacteraceae; genus Phaeobacter; species Phaeobacter piscinae. Next base: position 2,950,835 of record NZ_CP010681.1, read on the forward strand.
GGCAAGCGCCTCGCCAACCTGGTCAGATCCGGAAGGAAGCAGCCACAACGAGCCCCGCTTGGGTCGATGTCCAACCTCTCACCTTTCCCTTTCTTATGAGATGACTGGTCGGCGGCAGTGAGCGCAAAGCATCACTTCCGCATAAGAGATGCTAGGCAGCACAATATATAGATACCGCTGAACCGGCAGCACAATCTGTAGCGCCAGTACGGGTCAGTAATTCCGGGACATACCCGACGATATGCTTGACGACTCGCCCCCGCCCCCGCTAGCTCTTCGATAGATGGTTCCTGTATCGCCTTCGGGTGGTCAGGATGAAAAGGGAACACGGTGCGAGATGGCAGACTTGCCAGATCAATGCCGCGACTGCCCCCGCAACTGTAAGCGGTGAGCGACCCCGGATTATGCCACTGATGCCGAGGTCCATATGGACCTGCCGCATTGGGAAGGCACCGGTGTTGTGACGACCCGCGAGTCAGGAGACCTGCCATCAGACAAGAAACTCGAAACCAGGCGGGGTGTTCTGGCAGGGTCTGCATGTCTGCCCATTGGCCTGCCAGCTCTGACCATTCATCCCCTCCTTCGCGCGGAGGGCGCAATGAACTGGACTGACACAACACACCGCTACTCACTCAGCAATTGCCAACATCTGGGGCAACCCTGCCCTGCGGCAGAACGCATGCTGTCACGCCTGGCCGCTGCTTTAGGACAGGCCCGTGCGGTCACAACTGATGACTTTGAAATTGCGGGCACCTGTGAACTGACCGCCTGCGACCGGCCCTGCCAGGCACGGTTTGCGGCCAGCCACGATCGCATCCGCATCTACTTCGGCATCTCTCCCGAGGTGGATCAGGGCAGCCTTGACCAATTCGCGGACGCACTTTTCTGCCAAACTGCGAACAGCCGCCCCATTACCTGCCTGCGGGAATACCCCTGTGGCTTGGCTCAGGCTCTGCCCTTGACACCGCAACCCGCGCGCACAGCGGCAGCGCTGCAATCCGTGCCCGCCTGACGACCCAGATCAACCTGTCGAACCGGTCTCCGGCGCCGCGATTGCGCGGCGCTGCATCCGAATGAAACACCATGGCGAGGTTGACCAATTTGCGGCGCCGCGCTCCCAAGTTACCCAAGTCAGCGCGCGTTGCCGGGAATGCGTCTTGGGCCATAGGCCCAAGCCATCTGCTCTTCAGTTTCAATGGCACAGGGGCGCACCGTGCGCAGGCGCGCCAGCGCCAGATCGGGCCGCTCACCGCATTCTGTCATCAATCGCAGCACAACCATTCCCGACCGGCCACAGCCGCCCCGGCAATGCACCAACACCCGACCACCCCCGACAAGCGCTTTGCGGGCCATATGGCTGGCTTCAGGCCAACGGTTCAGAATGTCCGGAGGTGGCGTGCTGAAGTCGGGAACCGGCAGGTGGATCCACCGGCTGCCAAGGCTCTGCAAATCACTGCCGAGGCTCGCTGCGCCAACGGCGGCGTGTTCCTCAACCGTGGTCAGGGAAATCACCAACCCGGGCTGCCATTCTCGAATATGTTCTATGTCGGCCTGATAATCCCCGCTTGCCCCCGGCAGCGGGCACAGCGCCAAAATACCATCCGTCACCGACAACGCGTGCAGCACCAGCGGTGCGCCTCTCTGCGCGCTATCGGTATCGCCACCCTCAGATCCATGCTCCATTGTCAGCCCCCACTGCCAAGCGCGCCGCAAATCCTGCGCCACCAATCCCCCCGGATGATCACATCCTTCAATGTAGCGGTCCGCCCCTCCGGCACCTAATGGTTTCTGGGTCCGCTCTGGCGGTGGACACCTGCGCCTTCTGGATCTGCATCAGCGGTGGACGCCACGCGCGCGCTTGCCTACTTTACCCGAATACAAACGACCGACCCCCGAATCTGGCACGAGAGATCATGAGCGACACAGCAGGCGACACAGCAGGCCAAGCACCGGACCAAGGGTCTGGCCAATACCAGGTTCTGGCACGCAAATACCGGCCCGAAACCTTTGCCGATCTGGTGGGCCAGGACGCCATGGTGCGGACGCTGAAAAACGCCTTTGCCGCCGACCGGATTGCCCAGGCCTTCATCATGACGGGCATTCGCGGCACCGGTAAGACGACCACCGCACGGATCATCGCCAAGGGCATGAACTGCATCGGCGAGGATGGTCAGGGAGGCCCCACCACGGAACCCTGCGGCAAATGCGAACATTGCACGGCGATCATGGAAGGTCGGCATGTCGATGTGATGGAGATGGACGCCGCCAGCCGAACGGGCGTGGGCGACATCCGCGAAATCATCGATTCGGTGCAGTACCGCGCAGCCTCTGCCCGCTATAAGATCTACATCATCGACGAAGTCCACATGCTGTCGACCTCCGCCTTCAACGCGCTGTTGAAGACGCTGGAGGAACCGCCCGCACATGTGAAATTCATCTTCGCGACCACGGAGATCCGCAAGGTACCAGTGACCGTCCTGTCGCGCTGCCAACGCTTCGATTTGCGCCGGATCGAGCCTGAGGTGATGATTGCCCTTCTGCAAAAGATCGCGAGGGCAGAAAACGCGCAAATCGCCGATGACGCACTGGCGCTCATCACCCGCGCCGCCGAAGGCTCTGCCCGCGATGCCACCTCGCTTCTTGATCAGGCAATTTCGCATGGCGCCGGCGAGACAACCGCGGATCAGGTCCGCGCCATGTTGGGGCTGGCGGATCGCGGGCGGGTCTTGGACCTCATCGACATGATTCTGCGAGGCGACGCGGCTGCGGCGCTGACCGAACTCAGCGCGCAATATGCCGAGGGGGCCGACCCGCTGGCCGTCCTGCGCGATCTGGCCGAAATCACCCATTGGGTGTCCGTGGTGAAAATCACCCCCGATGCGGCGGAAGATCCCACTGTCAGCCCGGATGAGCGCGCCCGTGGTAGCCAAATGGCAGAGGCGCTGCCGATGCGTGTCCTGACGCGGATGTGGCAGATGCTGCTGAAGGCGCTGGAAGAGGTCGCCGCAGCCCCCAATGCAATGATGGCGGCCGAAATGGCGGTGATCCGCCTAACCCATGTGGCAGATCTGCCGACGCCTGAACAGCTGATGCGCACCCTGCAGGATACGCCGCCGTCCCCGCCACCCAGCGGTCATATGAACGCGCCGACGGGGAACTCTGGCGGACCATCTGGCGCCCCCCAAGGCGCAGGCGGTTACGTCCCTCAGCAACCCGGACCGCAGGGCGGCATGCCAAGCGGCCCCCAGGGCGGACCAACGATGTCGGCAGGCAACGGACAGGCAACCGCGCTCGCCCCGCAGGTAGATAGTGCGCTTGCCCGCTATCCCAGCTTTGAGCATGTGATCGAACTGATCCGGGTAAAACGCGACGGTTTGCTGCTGGAATACGTGAAAACCTACCTGCGTCTGGTGTCTTACCAACCCGGCCGGATCACCATCCAGCCCACGGATGACGCGCCCAAGGATCTCGCCGCGCGTCTTGGCCAGCAGTTGCAGACCTGGACCCATGCCCGTTGGGTGATCTCCCTCGCCAATGAGGGTGGCGGTGAAACCATCACTGAGCGCGACAACGCCGCTGAGAACGCCCTGCGAGCGGAGGCCAGCACCCACCCGATGGTGCAGGCGGTTCTTGAGAGCTTCCCCAAGGCGAAGATCAAACACATTCGCACAGCAGAAGATCTCGCCGCCGAGGTCGAAGCAGACGCCCTGCCCGAAGTAGAAGACGAATGGGATCCCTTCGAGGAAGAGTGACTTGGGCGATAGGCTTCATGGCGACGCTGTTTCCCGCCGCAGCCCTTGCAGAGGCCTGTGATGAGGCACGACCGTTTTGGCAACCAGGTGATGGTCCCGCCCCCGCCTGGGATGAGTTGATTAACCTCTCCACCCTGCCCGTGTCCCTTGCGTTGCTTGCCCTTGCGGGCATCGCTCTGGCCACACGAAACCGCCCGACCTACGTAATCGCCGCCGTGCTTTGGGCCGGCATCGCCTTTGTCCTTGCGGTTGACCGATATGAAAACGCGCTTGATTATGGGGAAGCCTCCGCCCTTGCTGAAGGCTGCCTTGGACCACCCCACTTGTTCATCGGCCTCGCAATTGCAATATGTGCGGTGATGACTTACGGCGCCCTGCGCCCTCGCACTTAGGAGAAAACAGATGCTCAAAGGCCTCGGCGGTCTTGGCGATATGGCCAAGATGATGAAATCGGCACAGGAACTGCAAACCAAAATGGCGCAGATGCAGGAAGAGCTGCACAATGTCATGGTCACCGGCGAAGCAGGCGCAGGTCTGGTGAAGGCAACGGCCTCGGCCAAGGGCGATCTGAAAGCGCTGGATATCGATCCGTCGATCTTCAATGGCGACGACAAGGAAGTTGTCGAAGACCTGATCCTCGCCGCGATCAAGGATGCACAGGCCAAAGCCGCCGAAAAAGCGCAGGAAGAAATGGCCAGCCTGACCGAAAGCATGGGCCTGCCCAAGGACATCAAGCTGCCGTTCTGACGCTCGGCACCATAGACACAACATCAGGCGGCCCTCGGGTCGCCTTTTCTTTTGTCCGCCGCGCGCACGCAAAAACAAAACCTGAACAGTTGCCCTGCGCCCCCTTGTACTCCGAGGGCGCAATCAGCCTATATAGCGGGGCAGACAGGGGTGTTAGGCATGATCAAGAACTCAACCACCGATATCGAGGATCTGATTGCCCTGATGGCCAAGCTGCCGGGGCTGGGGCCACGCTCTGCCCGCCGAGCTGTGCTGCACCTGATCCGTAAACGGGCCCTGCTGCTGACCCCATTGGCCGAGACCATGAGCGAGGTGGCCGCCACCGCGCGGGAGTGCCTGAACTGCGGCAATGTCGGCACCGGTGATCTCTGCACCATCTGCGAGGATATGACCCGTGAGAACGGCGAGCTCTGTGTGGTGGAGGATGTCTCGGACCTCTGGGCCATGGAACGTGCGGGTGTCTTCAAAGGGCGCTATCACGTACTCGGCGGGACACTCTCGGCCTTGGACGCGGTCGGCCCGGAGGAGCTGCGCATTCCCCGCCTTGTGGACCGGGTGCAGGCCGAACAGGTCAACGAGGTCATATTGGCGCTCAACGCCACAATCGACGGCCAGACGACGGCACATTACATCGCTGATCAACTCAGCGGGCAGGTCCGTCTGACGTCGCTGGCCCAGGGCGTACCCATCGGCGGAGAGCTGGACTATCTAGATGAAGGCACCATCACAGCCGCCCTGCGCGCGCGTAAGGACATCTAAAGCTTTGCAACAGGCCCGTGGCAGGCCTCGCCCCATCGGCTTCTGACGAGAGCAACCGAGGCCAGCTGTAATACCCGCTCATCGCCTGAAAAGCGCAGGTTGCATCCGGCAATCTGCCAGTGGTCGAGTCTATATTTTCAAGAGAAGAATGGTGGCGTGGGGGAGACTCGAACTCCCGACCTAACGATTATGAGTCGTTCGCTCTAACCAACTGAGCTACCGCGCCGTCGGGGTGCGAGGTACGCCAGCCACGCCCGCGCGTCAAGGCGGAAAAGTCAGAAAAATGCAGGGATCGGCATCGAAAGGCGAATTTTCTGTGACGGTCGAATAATCGACCTCCACGCACCCTATCCTGCGTCACGAAATCGCCGTGGCGGCACCTACAGCATCAGTCGCCCCCAGACGCAAAAAGACCACGGAACGCAGCGCGCACCGTGGTCTTTGCTATCTGACATGCCACCACTCCGGCGGCCTGCGGATCTTAGAAGCGGGGATCGATGTTGTCCTCGTCCTCGTCCTCATCGTCACTACCGGCAGGCAGGTTGAAGAAGCTGTCAGCATCCACAACAGTCTCTTCCTCGGCCGCATCAGGCTTGTCGTTGCCACCCAGAGTGAAGGTTTCGAGACCTTCGATCGCAGACGGCATGCGGGGTTCCGCGTCCATATCCAGCGACTGTTCCGTCGACACCAGCTTGCGACGCTCGTCATCGCTCATCACGCCACCTTCGGCAGCCTTCTTGGCCGCAGCCTTCTGGACGGCGGCGTCCAGTTCGGACTGTTTGCACAGACCCAGAGCAACCGGGTCAATCGGCTGGATATTGGCAATGTTCCAATGGGTCCGCTCGCGGATCGCCTGAATGGTCGGTTTGGTGGTGCCAACCAGCTTCGACACCTGGCCATCGGACAGTTCCGGATGGAACTTCACCAGCCAGTAGATCGAGGCCGGGCGGTCCTGACGCTTGGACAGCGGGGTATAGCGCGGGCCACGGCGCTTTTCTTCGCCAGCGGCAGCCGGGTTGAACTTCAGCTTCAGCTTATGCAGCGGATTTTTCTCGGCCTTGTCGACCTCGTCCTGCGTCAGCTGGTTGTTGGCAACCGGGTCGAACCCCTTGACGCCCGCAGCCACATCGCCATCTGCAATGCCCTGGATTTCCAGCTCGTGCATGCCAACGAAATCGGCGATCTGTTTGAAGCTGATCGTGGTATTGTCCACCAGCCACACGGCGGTCGCCTTGGCCATCAACGGTTTTGCCATGCGCTCATCTCCTTAATAACACGGTTGTCCCAGATACATCTTTCCCGTCGCCTGAAAGAGGCTTCCCCGATTTGGGGCGGTTTCCGTTGTCGGGGAACTTCAGTTCTATATAGTCGCGATGTTTCTATAAGGAAAGAGGCGAATGCGCGGGATCAAACTGGCCCTGATGGCGGCCCTTATTGCAGTCATGGGCGTCGGGCTGAACGTCGGCACAACAACACCGGCAAAGGCCGAAGGTGAGATTGCCGGACAATTCGACTATTACGTTCTGGCGCTCAGCTGGTCACCGAATTGGTGCGCACTGGAGGGGGATGCTAGGAAATCCGACCAATGCGACCCCCGCCATGACCACGGCTGGACCCTGCATGGTCTGTGGCCGCAGTTTCACCGCGGCTGGCCCAGCTACTGCCGCACAGCCGAGGCCCCGCCAAACCGCCAGCAGACGCGGCAGATGGCGGATATCATGGGAAGCCCCGGCCTCGCCTGGCATCAGTGGAAGAAACACGGCACTTGCTCCGGCCTGTCGCCCCGCGCCTATTTTGAGCTGTCGAGACAGGCCTATGGGCAGATCAAACGTCCCGCCGCCTTCCGCAAACTGCAGCAACCGGTGACGCTGCCTGCCAGCTTGGTCGAGCAGGCTTTTCTGCAGGACAACCCAGAGCTGGCTTCCAACACGCTGACCATCACCTGCCGCGACGGTCACATCCAGGAGGCCCGGATCTGTTTGTCCCACGATCTGCAACCAGTTCCCTGCGGCCGCGACGTGATCCGCGATTGCACACAGAAAAACGCGGTGTTTGAGCCGATCCGCTAACCCCCCTGTCAGGTTGGTACGGCTTCTGCCCGCCGACCCGCTCGCCTGCCAACCCTCGCCCCCTCGCACCATAGTGACATACTTTGCGCTGATTTTATGGTACCATGCGGATACGCACCGGCTTGGGGCGTCACTGATCCGGACCGACTACGCCCGCCTCCACCTGACCCGCCCCCTCCGTACGCCCTGCGCCAACACGAGAGGAAGGATCATGGAACGCACCATCGGAAATCCCATCAGCTGGCTGGCTAAGTCCTTTGGCCTAACCAGTTCTCACGTCTCCGCCTCGGTGGACCACCTTGGTAGCGACAAGGTTGGCAAGATGCCGCGCGTACTGCAATTGGACATCACGGATCTGGGCGCTGCCTTGCGGGCCGGCTGGCAAGATTTCACCGCCTGCCGATCCGACGCCATGGCGCTTGTTTTCCTTTATCCGCTGATTGGTGTTGCCCTCGTGGTGCTCAGCCTGTCGATGAACCTGCTGCCATTGGTGTTCCCGCTGGTTCTGGGCTTTGCGCTGGTCGGACCGGTGGCCGCTGTCGGGCTGTATGAGATGTCATCGCGCCGTGAGGCCGGGTTCACGCCGCGCTGGATGGACGCCTTTGCGGTGCTGCGGTCTCCCGCGTTTCTGTCGATTTTGATGCTGGGCCTGTATCTTGCCGCGCTCTGCATCCTGTGGCTGACGGTCGCCGCCGCCATCTACAACCGGACACTTGGCCCAGAGGCGCCACAGTCGGTGATCAGCTTCACGCGGGATACCTTCACCACCGCACCCGGATGGGCAATGCTGGTGATTGGCAGCGCGGTGGGCGCGGTCTTTGCATTTGCCGCACTCGCGGTCAGCCTTGTATCCTTTCCGCTGCTGTTGGACCGCCATGTCGGCCTTCCGATCGCAGTGGCCACATCTCTGCGGGTGGTGCGTCAGAACCTTCTCGTCTCGCTGCTTTGGGGCGTCATCGTCACCGCCTTACTCATTCTTGGTGCGATTCCGATGTTTGTCGGCATGATCGTGGTCGTCCCTGTACTGGGGCACGCCACCTGGCATCTCTATCGTCGTGCCATTGCGTGACGGCAAGCAAGGGAAGCGGCGGGTGACACCTGCTGAGCCACCCACCCAGTGCGGTCTACACCTCGCCACCGACCTCCAGTACGATTTTTCCGATGTGGCTCGATGCCTCCATCCGGGTATGGGCGGCGGCCGCATCCTCTAGCGCAAATGTCTGATCCATCACCGGGGCAAACTTCTCCGCCTCAATCAGAGGCCAGACCACCTCGCGCAGATCCTGGGCGATCTGCGCCTTGGCCAGATCGCTTTGCGGGCGCAGGGTTGAGCCCGTCAGCGTCAGCCGCCGCGCCATGATCTGGGCAAAGTTCAGCTCAACCTTCGGCCCGGACAGAAATGCAATGTGCACCAAACGTCCATCATCCGCCAATGCGCGCACATTGCGGGGAATATAGTCACCGCCCACCATATCCAAAATCAGATTGGCGCCACCTTCAGCCTTCAATACCTCGACGAAATCCTCGTCCCGGTAATTGATTGCCCGCTCGGCCCCCAGCTTCAGGCAGGCCGCACATTTCTCATCCGACCCGGCGGTGGTGAACACCCGTGCGCCCAGCTGCGATGCCAGTTGAATGGCTGTCGTCCCAATCCCGGACGAGCCACCATGCACCAGGAACCGCTCCCCCGCCTGTAGGCCACCACGGGTGAAGACATTGGACCAAACCGTGAAACAGGTTTCCGGGAGGCAGGCCGCCTGCTTCAGTGAAAGCCCCTCAGGAATTGGCAAGCAATGCGCCGCCGGGGTCGCCACATATTCGGCGTAGCCTCCACCGGGCAGCAAGGCGCAGACGCGGTCGCCAATCTCCAGCTCGCTGACCCCCGCCCCAAGGGCAACAACCTCTCCTGAGGCTTCCAGCCCCGGCAGGTCGCTTGCGGTCGGGGGCGGAGCATATTTGCCAGCACGCTGTAGCGCATCGGGGCGATTGACGCCCGCATAGGCGACTTTCACCACCACCTGCCCATGGCCGGGTGTCGGCACCGGGCGTTGACAGGCCTGCAGAACATCCGGGCCACCGGGCTCCTGGATCTCAATCGCGCGCATCATTTCGGTCATTCGCATTCCTCCGCTGTTGTCACTGACTAGCAAAGGACGCCCGACTGTCATAGGTCCCGCACCGCTGCGGATCGCTGTAACGTTGCGCGGCTCAGCGCCGCGGCGCGGACCAGCTGCCCGGCAGATCATCACGGGTGCCAGGCGCCTTGATCTGCTGCGCCAGCCAGTTCGGCCCCACCAGCAATGGTTTCAGCAGGGGGTTGGACTGTACCTGAGCCTTCAGCTTTTCGAACTGCATGACATTGTCGATCCGACGATCCAGAAACTCCCAGCTGGCCTGATGCTCCAGACTGTCGTCCCCCAACCAATAGAGCACCGTTGCCGAATAGACCCCGGCAAGCGAGCCGCGTTTGGTGTACCAGTTGATATCCTCGGATGCGTCGCCCAGTGCAGTCCAGATCGCATCGACAGTGCCCCAGATCAGGCGAACTCCGTCGCCCGCGTATTGCGGCAGGGAAAACAGCGTGGTGCCGCGGCGCACGGCTTCCTTGTCATCGACCACTTCCAACCTCAGCCGCACGGCACGTGCGATCTTGTCGCGAAACCGCAGGCCGGTCATGTCCTCTTCGGCCAGACGGTCAAGCATCAGCTGATCGCCGCGTTTGTGAAAGGCAATCGCCAGATCCACCGCCCCACGCGGGCACAGCGCCTCGGCCAGCGCTGGCGTGATCCCTGCCTCCTCGACAGCCGCCGCAAACGTTTGCGCGCTCCAGCCATCAAAGGGCACATGCAACAGAGCTGCATCCAGCAGCTGCCCAATGATATCTCCTGCCTCAGGCTCAGTGCGCGGGTCGGTGTGATCCTCAATCGTCATGGTCTCGCCTTCCGAAATTTCACGTCTTACTAATTGCAATCGCATCTGTTTGACACAAGATATCTGATGCCGCAGGGGCAATATCCACCCGGCCAATCGTCTCACTGGCGCGCCGCGATCTATCGCCGCAGTGGCCCTGCCCAGTAACTGGCCCGGTACTGGACAAGCTAGGGCGACCTTGCTATACGGCCACTTCCTGCAAATCCTTGCAACTCAACTTAGAAAGGTGGTGAAAACCACATGCAGGTTAGTGTTCGCGACAACAACGTCGATCAGGCGCTTCGTGCCCTGAAGAAAAAGCTGCAGCGTGAAGGCGTCTTCCGTGAAATGAAGCTCAAGCAACATTTCGAGAAGCCGTCCGAGAAAAAAGCGCGCGAGAAAGCTGAAGCGATTCGCCGTGCCCGTAAACTGGCACGTAAGAAAGCACAGCGCGAAGGCCTCCTCTGAGCCCTTTGTCCGCAGTTCTGGACGCAAAATGACGACCCCCGAGGCTCAGCCGCGGGGGTTTGTCGTTTTTGGCCTCCCCATAAATAGCGAGTGCGACAATCCGTCACTTATAAACTTAATATTTTATCAAAAAATACACGCAATACGTGTGTTCGTTTTGAACAAACTGCGCTACTGTGGTTAATGCACGGGCAGGCTGACGCGTTTCCCCAGCAGCTGCCCGCTCCATCGGATTTGGAACACCCGATGGTCTAACCCGGAGCAGGCAGCGTCTCCCCCCCATCAGGCGCTTGTCTTACCCCCTTACAACCAAGGCATTTGCCGCTCCGGGTTCCTTCTTCCCCGCCTCATACCCGCGCAGAAACGCCAGCATGGCACATCTGCGCCCGTTTCCAGTGCGGCCGCCACGTCAGCTATGGTCAGTAAATCTTGGGCACATAGAGGTCGTCCGGCAGCACCCTGCGCTCGTAATCGGGCTTATATTCGCGATCCGGCAGCGACACGCGTTCACTCGGGACATCGCAATAGGGGATCTTGGTCAGGAGATGCTCAATACAGTTCAGCCGCTCGCGCTTCTTGTCGTTCCCTTCCACGATATACCAGGGCGCTTCGGGAATGTTGGTGCGCTCGAACATGTCCTCCTTGGCCTTGGTATACTGCTCCCAGCGGATGCGGCTCTCCAGATCCATTGGCGACAGTTTCCACTGCTTCATCGGGTCGTGGATCCGCATGAGAAACCGCAGCTGCTGCTCCTCATCGGTAATGGAGAACCAATATTTCAGCAGAATAATGCCCGACCGCACCAGCATCCGTTCAAATTCCGGAACGTCCTGAAAAAACTGCTCGACTTGATCATCGCTGGCAAAGCCCATCACCCGCTCGACCCCGGCCCGGTTGTACCAGGACCGGTCGAAGAGCACGATTTCGCCGGCAGCCGGCAGGTAGGGCACATAACGCTGAAAATACCACTGACTCTGCTCACGGCGACTGGGCGCAGGCAGCGCCACCACCCGCGCCACCCGTGGATTGAGCCGCTGGGTGATCCGCTTGATCACCCCACCCTTGCCGGCACTGTCGCGTCCTTCAAACAGGATGCAAACTTTGGCCCCGGTGTGTTGGACCCAATCCTGAACCTTGATCAGCTCAGCCTGCAACCGCAGCAAGTTGCGAAAATAGACCTTGCGATCCAGCATCTCCGGGTGTTGTGACCGGTAGATCTTGCGCAATTCCATTGACAGCATCGGCTCGGCGAATTCGATCTCGAAATCCTCGTCCAGCGTGTCCTGAAGTTCGGCGTCCAGCCAGTCAAAGGAATCAGGGTCATGGTCGCTGGTCACACTAAAGCTCCTTGGTCGGTCTTTGGTCAGTCACGCGGCTGTAGCAGGCGGATGTGATCGTTTCGTGTCACAGTCAGGCAAGCGATCAGCACTGTCAGCCCCTCTGGTCGCTGAAACAGACCAGCGCGTCCCGCAGGCCACGCGCCAGCCGGATCGGAACAGGGAATCGAATATTGGCGGGAGACGCAAGGGGGCATGCTGCCCGCGCGGCCAATTACCCGCGATGATCGCTCAAAATCATATCAGCTGCCTTTTCCGCGATCATGATCGTCGGCGCATTGGTATTGCCGCTGGGAATCACCGGCATCACGCTGGCATCAACCACCCGCAGCCCACCAACCCCGCGCAAACGCAGCGCGCCGTCCACCGGGGCCGCCTCCTCCGCGCCCATCCGTACCGTGCAGGTCGGATGAAAGATGGTTGTCCCAATCGCGCCTGCCGCCTGCATCAGATCCGCCTCATCATCCGAACCGCCGCCGGGTTTCAGCTCCTGCGGTACATAACGCTGCATGGCCCCCTGCCCCATAATCGCCCGCGCCTGCCGGATGGCCGCCACGGCCACCTGACGGTCGCCTTCGGTCGAGAGATACTTCGGTGCGATCCGGGGCGCCTGCATGGGATCCGCGCTGGCGATAGCTACCTCTCCCCGGCTTTCAGGTCGCAGGTTACACACGCTTGCCGTCAATCCCGGAAAATCATGCAGCGGCTGACCAAAGGCGTCGAGCGTCAGCGGTTGGACGTGATACTCCAGATCCGGCGTCGCCAGATCCGGGCGCGAACGGGAAAACGCCCCCAGCTGGCTCGGCGCCATCGACATCGGACCGGACCGGCGCAGGGCATATTCGGCCGCAATCTTTGCCTTGCCCAGCAGCGAATTGGCCAGAGTGTTCAGTGTCTTTGCCCCTTGCAGTCGCCAGGCGCAACGCAATTGCAGATGATCCTGCAGGTTCTGACCAACCTCAGGCATGTCCCGCTGCACCGCAATCCCGTGGTCGCGCAGCAGGTCTGCCGGACCCAGACCAGACAGCTGAAGGATCTGTGGGCTGTTGATGGCCCCCGCAGACAGCAGCACCTCACCGCCCGTCTGCGCTGTTTTCACGACACCGCCCTGACTGTATTCCACCCCTACGGCACGGCCGTTCTCGATCAGGATACGCCGGGTGTGGGCGCCGGTTTCTACCTTCAGATTTTCACCAGTCGCCGTGCGCAAAAACGCCTTCGCGGTGTTCATCCGCCAGCCGCCCCGCTGGTTCACCCGAAAATAGCCGACGCCCTCATTGGTGCCGGTATTAAAATCGGTGACTTTAGGCAGGCCCCATTCCGCAGCAGCCTGCATCCAGTCGTCCAGTACATCCCAGTGCAGGCGCTGGTTTTCCACCCGCCATTCGCCACCGACCCCATGCATGTCAGACGGACCGTCGACGTAATCCTCTGATTTCTTGAAATAGGGCAGCACATCATCCCAGCCCCAGCCGGTGAGCCCGCGCTGGCGCCAGCCATCATAGTCCGCCGCCTGTCCACGCAGATAGAGCATTCCGTTGATGGACGAACAGCCGCCCAGCACCTTGCCGCGCGGATAGATCAGCGCGCGCCCGTTCAGCCCCGCCTCCGCCTCGGTTCGATACATCCAGTCAGTGCGCGGGTTGTTGATGCAATAGAGATACCCCATCGGGATATGCACCCAATGGTAGTTGTCCTTGCCGCCCGCCTCCAGCAGCAGCACCCGCTGGCCTGCCGCGCTCAATCGGTTGGCCAGCACGCAGCCCGCGCTGCCTGCGCCGATAATGATATAGTCCCAGTCCATACGCCCCCGCCCGCGACAATCCTGCCGTCTTGTTCTGTCGGGGCAGTCTTTCCCAGATCCCCCTGCCTGACAAGTCACGCAAAGGCCCGCGCAGACGCGTAGATCAGACCGGAAGCGCCGTGGTTTTAAACACCGTGCGCAGCGCAAAGGAACTCTGCATCTGCGCCACACCAGGCAGCCGGGTCAGGTGTTGGCGATGGATGCGGGCAAAATCATCGGTGTTTTCAGCCACAACCTTCAGGATGTAATCCGCCGTCCCCGCCATCAGATGACACTCCAACACATCGGGAATGCGCCCCACCGCCTTCTCAAAGGCATCCAGCAGCTCATCCGCCTGGCTCTGCAACGTGATCTCCACAAAGACGGTTGCCGGCAGGTTCATCTTGCGCGCGTCCAGGAGAGCGACGTAATTACGAATATACCCGTCTGTCTCCAACCGTTGCACACGCCGGTGGCAGGCCGATGCCGACAGGTTTACCTGCTCACTCAGCTCGGCGTTGGAAATCCGTCCCTGCTTCTGCAACACCTGCAAGATGCGACGATCTGTGTGGTCAAGTGACATATTGCGAAAGATCCTTCGATGAAGGATGAACATATTAGAAGAACCTTCTATATGCACCTTTTTATTTCGCCTAAAAAAGCAGCAAATCTCATCGCTCCTGCGGCATCATAGCGCAAGCATGCTGGAGGAGAGATCGCATGAAAATCGGATGCCCCACTGAGATCAAGCCGCAGGAATTCCGCGTCGGGATGACACCGGACGCCGCTCGCGAAGCCGTAAACCATGGCCATACCGTCCTAATTCAGGCCGGTGCCGGGATGGGCGCTGGCTTCACCGACGAAGATTATACCACAGCAGGTGCCGCAATCATCGACACCGCCGAGGAGATCTTTGCCACCGCAGACATGATCGTGAAGGTGAAAGAACCCCAAGCCGTTGAGCGCAAGATGCTGCGCGAAGGCCAGTTGCTGTTCACCTATCTGCACCTCGCCCCCGATCCCGATCAAACCCGTGATCTGCTGGATTCCGGTTGCACCGCGATTGCCTATGAAACCGTGACCGACGACCGTGGCGGCCTGCCGCTGCTGGCGCCGATGTCCGAAGTTGCCGGCCGTCTGGCCCCACAAGTGGGCGCCTACACCCTGCAGAAGGCCAACGGTGGTCGCGGCGTGCTGATGGGCGGCGTCCCTGGCGTGGCCCCGGCCAAGGTTGTGGTGATCGGTGGCGGCGTCGTTGGCACCCACGCAGCCAAGATCGCTGCTGGCATGGGTGCGGATGTCACCATCCTCGACCGTTCCCTCACACGCCTGAAATATCTCGACGATGTCTTCGGCCGCGACTTCAAGAACCAATACTCCACCGCAGGCGCCACGGCCGAGCTGGTGCGTGATGCAGACATGGTGATCGGCGCGGTTCTGATCCCCGGTGCTGCAGCACCAAAGCTGGTCTCACGGGCCCAGCTCAGCGAGATGAAACCCGGCGCAGTGCTGGTGGATGTCGCCATTGACCAGGGCGGCTGCTTCGAGACGTCAAAGGCCACTACCCACGCCGACCCGATCTATGAGGTCGACGGCATAATGCACTACTGCGTGGCCAACATGCCCGGCGCTGTTGCCCGCACCTCGACCCAGGCTTTGGGCAACGCCACTCTGCCATTCTTGCTGAATTTGGCAAACAAAGGCTGGAAGCAAGCCTGCGCAGACGATCCACATCTGCTGAATGGCCTGAACGTCCACGCTGGTAAGCTGACCTATTTCGCGGTCGGCAAGGCTCTGGGCATTGATGTTGTCTCCCCTCAGCTGATGATCAAGTAACACCTCCCGATCACTTGATGTCAGCCAGCGCAAGGCCTCGCAGACGCGGGGCCTTGTCTCGTTTTGACAGGTAGAAAAAGTTGCCAACCCCACTAGACAATCGGTCTAGTGATCTTATGTCTACTCGCATGAGTGACACCCGACTGCATATTCTGGACACTGGACGCGCACTGACGGCGCAGCGCGGCTATACCTCCGTCGGGCTGACGGAGCTGCTTGCGACGGCGCAGGTGCCGAAGGGGTCCTTCTATCACTACTTTTCCTCCAAAGAAGACTACGGCTGCGCCCTGCTGCGTCACTACGTCGACCAGTACCGGATTGAGTTGACGCCCACGTTGAACAACCCAGAGCTGACCGGGCGCGATCAGGTGCTGTCTTATGTCACCGCCTGGCAGGAGCGGCAGAGCTCGGACATGGCCGGTCAAAAATGCCTTATTGTCAAACTGGCCGCCGAAATTGCCGACCTCTCCCCCGCGATGCGCGGCATTCTGCAACAGGCTGTCGAAGGCATTACAGCGCGGCTGGCTGACTGCCTGCGCAAAGGTCAACGGGACGGCTCCCTCAGCCCGAGCGTCGACCCAATCCATACCGCCATCACACTCTATCAGATCTGGCTTGGCGCCAGCCTGATGGCGCATCTGTCGCAGGACAGCACCCCGTTCAACACCGCCATGGTCCAGACCCGGGCCATGCTCCCCCCACCCGGGCACACCTAACCTGTCAGAAACATTCTGGCTCCCTTGTGTGCCGTAAAAAATTTACCGTTCACTAGACGATCGGTCTAATCCCTACAGAAAGGACCCCAATATGACACAGACCTC
Source organism: Phaeobacter piscinae (assembly GCF_002407245.1). Lineage (NCBI taxonomy): Bacteria > Pseudomonadati > Pseudomonadota > Alphaproteobacteria > Rhodobacterales > Roseobacteraceae > Phaeobacter > Phaeobacter piscinae. The sequence goes on from NZ_CP010681.1 coordinate 2,967,317, forward strand.
CACCACCAACCGCCAGTACGTCCTCGCCGAGCGCCCCAAGGGTGAGCCAACCGACAGCACCCTGCGCCTGGAAACCACCGAAGTGCCCACCCCAGGCGAAGGCCAGATGCTGCTGCGCAACGAGTATCTGTCGCTGGACCCATATATGCGTGGCCGAATGAGCAGCGCGCCCTCTTATGCCGCGCCGGTCGAGATCGATGAGGTCATGGTGGGCGGCACCGTTGCCGAGGTCGTTACATCCAACGTTAAGGGATATGAAAAAGGCGATTGGGTCGTCGCATTCGGTGGCTGGCAGGACTACACGCTGTCGGATGGCACCGGTGTGATCAATATGGGCAAGACCCCGCAGAACCCGTCTTGGGCGCTTGGTGTTCTGGGCATGCCGGGCCTCACCGCTTGGGCGGGTCTCACCCAGATCGGCCAGCCAAAAGAAGGCGAAACACTGGTCGTCGCAGGCGCCAGCGGCCCGGTCGGCGCAACGGTTGGCCAGATCGGCAAAATCCTCGGCCTGCGCGTGGTTGGCATCGCGGGTGGTGCGGAGAAATGCCAGCACGTGGTCGATACTTTGGGCTTTGACGCCTGCATCGATTACAAGGCCGGCAGCTTTGCGGACGACCTTGCCAAGGCGGTTCCAGATGGCATCGACATCTATTTCGAAAACGTCGGCGGCGCTGTCTTTGACGCGGTGATGCCGCTCCTCAACCCCTCTGCCCGCATCCCGCTCTGCGGCCTGATTTCGCAGTACAACGCCACTGCCCTCCCCGACGGCCCTGATCGGATGAACTACCTGATGGGCCAGTTGCTGCGCAAACGCATCACCATGCGCGGCTTCATCGTCTTTGACGATTTCGGCCATCTCTACCCGGAGTTCGCCAAGCAGATGACCGGCTGGGTGCAGGATGGCAAAGTGAAATACCGCGAAGAAATGATCGAAGGTCTGGAACAAGCGCCCGCAGCATTCGTTGGTCTTTTGAGAGGCGAAGCGTTTGGCAAACGTGTCATCCACCTCGCCGACTGATCTGAACTTAAAAAATATAAGGAGACCCGAGATGAAAATCCTGATGGTTCTCACCTCCCATGACAAACTGGGCGACACAGGCGAAAAAACCGGCTTCTGGCTGGAGGAATTCGCCGCGCCTTACTATGCGCTGAAAGATGCAGGCGCCGACATCACACTGGCCTCCCCCAAAGGGGGGCAACCCCCGCTCGATCCCAAGAGCGATGATGAAAGCGCCCAGACCGATGCCACCCGCCGGTTCAAGGAAGATACCGCCGCGCAGGACGCCTTGGCCAACACCAAGGTCTTGGCAGAGGTCAAAGATGATGGCTTTGACGCGGTGTTCTATCCCGGCGGTCACGGTCCTCTCTGGGATCTGGCCGAAGACGCCGACAGCCGCCGCCTGATCGAGGCCTTCGCACACAGCGACCGTCCCATCGGCGCTGTCTGCCACGCCCCAGCCGTGTTCCGCCATACCAAAGACGCCGATGGCGCGCCGCTGGTACAGGGCAAACGCGTGACCGGCTTCTCCAACAGCGAAGAAGACGGCGTCGGCCTCACCGACGTGGTGCCCTTCCTGGTGGAAGACATGTTGGCTGAAAATGGCGCCACCTACGAGAAAGGCGACGACTGGGCCTCCTTTGCCATCACCGACGGCAAGCTGGTCACCGGTCAGAACCCCGCCTCCTCGGAAGAGGCCGCGAAACAGCTGCTCGCCCTACTCTGAGGCCGCAAGCCTGCGAAAACCGCAGCGCTCAGTACAAAGGCCGCCCTGCAGTGATGCGGGCGGCCTTTTATTCTCGCACGTGATGAGCGCGTGATCAGATCGCCGCGTTCATGCTTTCTTCCAGATAGATCTCGCGCAGGCGCTTGGCGATCGGGCCCGGTTTGCCATCGCCCAGCGCTACGCCGTCGATCTCAACAACCGGCATCACAAAGGCGGAGGCCGATGTGGTAAACGCCTCATCTGCCTCTTTCGCTTCCTCAATGGTGAACAGGCGCTCTTCGATCTTCATCTGCGCCTCTTCTGCCATGCGCAAAACCGCCTTGCGGGTGATGCCGTGCAGGATGTCATTGGACAGCGGGCGGGTAACAATCACGCCATCCTTCACGAAATATGCGTTGTTAGAGGTCCCTTCGGTCACGTGACCATCCTCAATCATCCAGGCATCATCGGCCCCGGCCTTCTTCGCCATCATCTTGCCCATGGAGGGGTAAAGCAGCTGCACGGTCTTAATGTCGCGGCGGCCCCAGCGAATATCCTCGATCGAGATGATCTTAGCGCCTTTGCGCGACGCCGGGCTGTCCGCCAGACCGGGTTTGTTTTGGGTGAACAGCACGATGGTCGGCGTGGTCTCAGCCGAGGGAAACACAAAATCACGATCCCCATCAGAGCCACGGCTGACCTGCAGATAGACCAGACCTTCGTCGATGTCGTTCAACTCCACCAGCTTGCGGTGGATCTCCAGCAGCTCTTCCTTCGAGCAAGGCTCCGCCATCTCCAGCTCGTCCAGCGACCGTTTCAGACGTACGGCGTGACCTTCGAAATCAATCAGCTTGCCGCCCAGAACCGAGGTCACCTCATAAACAGCATCCGCCATCAGAAAACCGCGGTCAAAAATCGAGACCTTGGCCTCATCCTCCGGCAGGTAGTCGCCATTCACATATACGGTACGGGTCATTGTGCTCTCCTTAGCCCCACAAGGCCGCTTCCGGCGGGTGCACGCCGTCTGCGTCAAATTTCAACGGTTCCGCACGGTCTTCGGCCAACAGAAGCGGCCCGTCAAGATCGGTGACCACCGCCCCCTGCGCGACCAGTGTCGCAGGCGCCATGGCAAGCGAGGATCCGACCATGCAACCCACCATCACCTCAAAGCCCCGCGCAAGTGCCGCGTCGCGCAGTTTCAGCGCCTCCGTCAGCCCACCGGTCTTGTCCAGCTTGATGTTGATGACGTCGTATTTCCCCTCAAGGGCTGCGAGGCTCTCGCGATCATGACAACTCTCATCGGCACAGACTGGCACTGGACGCTCCATCCCCAGCAGCGCAGCGTCCTCCCCCGCAGGCAGTGGCTGTTCCACCAGCGCCACTCCCAGTCGTACCAGATGTGGGGCAAGGTCAGCGTAGACCTCGGCGCTCCAGCCCTCGTTGGCATCGACAATGATGCGGGCCTCAGGGGCTCCAGCGCGCACCGCTTCCAGGCGGGCCATATCGTCGGCGGTGCCCAGCTTGATTTTCAGTAGTGGGCGATGGGCATTCTTGGCGGCCTGCGCCTGCATGTTTTCGGGACTGTCCAGTGACAGCGTATAGGCGGTGATTTCTGGTTTTGGCTCCGGCAGACCTGCCAGCTCCCACACGCGCTTGCCCGCCTGTTTCGCTTCCAGATCCCACAGCGCGCAATCAACGGCATTGCGCGCGGCCCCTGCAGGCAAAAGCGATTGCAGCTCTTCGCGGTTGAAACGCTCTGGCAGACCTTCAATTTCAGCCGTCACACTCTCCAGCGTCTCACCATAGCGCGCATAGGGCACACATTCACCACAGCCCGTCACGCCATCCTGTTCGATACGCACGGTCAGCACCTTGGCCTCGGTGCGTGATCCTCGGGAGATGGTAAAGACCTGCGCCAGCTTGAAAATATCGGGTGTCACGCTGATCTGCATATGTCTCTCCATAACTGCGGTAGTTGTCTTTGTCTAAAGAACCGGAAAAGGCCCAAAGGACACCCGCGCGGCCGGGCACCCCAATGTCATCTTTCCAAAAATACTCCCGCCGGAGGCTTCGAACCGTTCGGCTCACCCCCAGCGGCAGCAGGGGTTAGATCACACAGCGTCCAGCGCGTCCACCAGACGGCCCGCACCATGGCGATAGGGATCCACCGCTGGCAGCCCCATGCGGGCCTCAACCTCGGCGAGATAGGATTTCGCTTCCTCCTCGCTCAGATGCTGGGTGTTCACCGAAATACCCACGACCTTGCACTCCGGATTGGAGACCTGCGCCAGCGGCAGCGCGGTGTCACGCAGCTGCTCAAGGCTCGGCAGCTTATAACCCGGCAGGCCCCGCATATGCTCACGGGTCGGCTCATGGCACAGGATCAGCGCATCTGGCTGGCCCCCATGCACCAGCGCCATGGTCACACCAGAATAGGACACGTGAAACAATGAACCCTGCCCCTCGATCAGATCCCAGTGGTCATCGTCATTATCCGGGGTCAGATACTCAATGGACCCTGCCATGAAATCCGCGATTACCGCGTCGAGCGGCACGCCGTGGCCGGTGATCAGAATGCCGGTTTGGCCCGTCGCGCGGAAGGTCGACTTCATGCCGCGCTTCTGCATCTCAGCGTCCATGGCCAGGGCGGTATACATCTTTCCCGCGGAACAATCGGTGCCAACAGCGAGGCAGCGCTTGCCGCTGCGCTTCACGCCATTGGCGATCGGATAGCCGACGGTCGGCACGCGGACATCATGCAGGGTGCCGCCATGGGTCTGGGCCGCCGCAACCAGATCACCCTCGTCCCGCAGCAGATTGTGCAGACCAGACGCCAGGTCATACCCCATCTCCAAGGCTGCAATCAGCACCTCTTTCCACGCCGGGGAGATCACACCGCCACGATTGGCCACACCAATCACCAGTGTCTTGGCACCCGCCGCCTTGGCCTCGGCCAGCGTCATATCGCTCAACCCAAGATCGGCTCCACAGCCGGGCAGGCGGATCTGACCCACGGCGTGATCCGGGCGCCAGTCGCGAATACCGATGGCCACCTTGGCGGCCAGCATGTCGGGCGCATCGCCCAGGAACAGCAGATATGGGGTCTCGATCATGGCGGGGCCTCCTCAGAAAAAGTCGAGTTCCGCGCAAGTGTAGGAGAGCGCGCCTGCGAGAGGATCCCGAATTCTGCGCAACATCTGAAAATTGGCGCATGAATCTTCGATTACAGAAGGAATAACCCGAAGATCTTCCCAATCAATGATCATATACGCCGGTTCCTTGCTTACGCTGTCGTGCAACTCGGCCCCCCAGTGACTGTTTCTGCGCTCGCAATGCTGCGACTGCACAAAACGCTTGCGGGCCGCGATGCAATTTAATACCAAAACAGCAAGCAACTACGACACATCATTACCCAGAGGTCGCTGACATGAGCTTTCGCATCCAACCCGCCGCCCCGGCCCGCCCGAACCGCTGTCAGCTGTTTGGCCCAGGCTCCAACACCAAACTCTTTCCGAAAATGGCAGCCTCAGCAGCGGATGTGATCAACCTCGACCTAGAGGATTCGGTCGCCCCGTCGGATAAGGATGCAGCCCGTGCCAATGTGATCGAGGCCCTGAACACGGTCGACTGGGGCAACAAATATATCTCCGTGCGGATCAATGGGCTGGATACACCCTATTGGTACCGCGATGTTGTCGATCTCCTGGAGCAGGCTGGTGACCGGCTGGACCAGATCATGATCCCCAAAGTGGGCTGCGCCGAAGATGTCTATGCTGTTGACGCCTTAGTCACCGCGATTGAACGCGCCAAGGGCCGAACAAAACCGATATCCTTTGAGGTGATCATCGAATCGGCCGCCGGCATCGCCCATGTTGAGGCCATCGCCGCCGCCAGCCCGCGCCTTCAGGCCATGAGCCTCGGGGCTGCAGACTTCGCCGCCTCCATGGGCATGCAGACCACCGGCATCGGCGGCACGCAGGAGGATTACTATATGCTGCGCGCTGGCGAAAAACACTGGTCGGACCCCTGGCATTGGGCCCAGGCCGCCATTGTCGCCGCCTGTCGCACCCATGGCATTCTGCCAGTGGATGGCCCGTTTGGGGATTTCTCCGATGATGAGGGCTATATCGCCCAGGCCAAACGCTCCGCCACCCTCGGCATGGTGGGCAAATGGGCGATCCACCCGAAACAGATCGCGTTGGCCAATCAGGTTTTCACCCCATCTGATGAAGCAGTCTCTGAGGCGCGTGAGATCCTCGCAGCCATGGAACAAGCCAAGGCCAAAGGCGAAGGCGCAACAGTCTACAAGGGCCGTCTGGTCGATATCGCCTCTATCAAACAAGCCGAGGTGATCGTCGCGCAATCGGAGCTGATCGCCCAAAACGGCTAACGGTTTGTAAAACCGGGGGTGCGACAATGCCCCCGGTAAAACAATGGCCGTCAAGACAGAGACAAAGGCAGGCGAAGCACATGGTCGATCTCACCCTGATTCACACGGCCAAGACCCATGTCGCCACTTTCGATGCGCTGGCGGGTGCTGCAAAGCTACACCATATCGTCCGTCCCGACTGGCTGGAGCGGGCGCAAGATGGCATTGACGACGCCCTGCGCCGGGAAATCACCACCGAAATCCAGCGCCTGACCAGCCCCATCCTCTGCACGTGCACCACATTCGGAGAGCTGGCCGAAAGTCTCGGCGCCATCCGACTCGACTGGCCGATGATGCAGGCCGCAGCACAGATCGGCGGGCCGGTGCTGATTGCGTATTGTCTGGAAAGCACACGCGCGCCCTCTACGGCCCTGTTGGAGCGCGCCTTCAGCGACCTCGACACATCAGCAGAAATTCGCACTCTGCCTCTGACCGGCCTCTGGCCGCACTTCACTGCAGGCGATACCGATCTGTTCCACCAACAGATCGCCACCTGGGTCGGCACCAGCCTCGCCTTGGTGGCCGATACTTCCTGCGTGGTGCTGGCGCAGGCTTCCATGGCTGGAGCCGCCGCGCTGATTGAGACAGAGATCCCGGTGCTGGCCTCCCCTGCCATCGCCATGCGGAGCCTCACAGGGGCGGGCTGACGCCAACCCCGTCACCTTTCTCCAAATACTCAATATCCCACGCCCCGGCTCTCAGGCCCGCATGTCCTTGGGCGATCCCATCACCACATAGGTGGTGATCGAGGTTACATAGGGAGACGTCCCCAGAATATCGGTATGAAACTGCTTGTAGCTGGGCAAATCCGCGCATTCGACCCGCAGAAGGTACTCGATGGTGCCGGTGATATTGTGGCACTCCACCACCTCGGGCGCCCGCCGCATGGCGATTTCAAAGGCCTCTTGTGCTTCTTTGGTGTGCTCGCCCAGCCCCACCCCGATATAGGTGACAAAACCAACTCCCAGCGCCTGCCGGTTCAACACCGCCCGATAACCGGTAATAACCCCGCTGCGCTCCAGATCCTGCACCCGGCGCAAACAGGCAGAAGGCGACAGCCCTACACGATCCGCCAATTCCAAATTGCTGATCCGCCCGTCGCGGCTCAGCTCCTGCAATATCTTGTCGTTTATTTGATCCAGTTTCGCCATTTATTGCAAAATATGACGCCAACGCATAGAGAACGCAATTTCATTCGCTCAAATACTCTTCATCTTCATCGCCATGACCTACGAACTCTTCTTCGCCCTCGCTGGCTTTGTCTTTGGCACTGTCTTCACCCCCGGCCCCAACAATCTGATGCTGATGGCCTCCGGCGCCAACTTCGGTTTTCGCCGCTCCCTTCCGCATCTCACGGGTGTCGCGGTTGGTTTTCCATTGATGATTCTGCCGGTTGGCCTTGGGGTGATGCAGCTGTTTGATGCCTTCCCCGCGCTCACGTGGATCATGACGGCACTTTCGGTGGCCTATATGCTGTGGCTGGCGTGGAAAGTTGCCAATGCGGCCCCGCCACGCGATGGCGAGGCGCAGGGGACACCGCTGAGCTTCCTTCAGGCCTGCGCCTTCCAATGGGTCAACCCCAAGGCCTGGGCGATGGCCCTTGGCGCAATCACCCTCTATGCGGCCAGCCGCGATGTGACTGCCATTCTCTGGGTGTCGGGCACTTATTTGCTGGTGGGCAGTTTCTCGGCCTCGACCTGGACATTGCTGGGCCAGCAGCTGCGTCGGCTGCTGACCCGCCCCGCACAGCTGCGGGCCTTCAACTGGACCATGGCAGCCCTGCTTCTTGCGTCGCTGGCCGCGATCCTGCTGCAGCGCTGAGCGTCACTTCAGCGGCAGGCAGATCTCCGTCAGCAACTCCTCCGGTGCGACTTGGTGCGGATCATTAAGATAGATCTCGTAGCAGGGCGCATCAGCAGGCTCCTCGCCCGACTGGGGCAACCACGCGCCGAACAAATCACCATAGGCGGCATGGATGCCGGAATACGGCCCCTTGTAGGTCATCACGGCAGTCTTCCCACCAGGCAACGCTACCTCTTCCATATCTTCAGGCAGGGCAACACCTTCGGCCGTGCTGGCCCCGGCATAGCTGCGCAGCTCGGCATCCGGGACTGTATCTGGACTGTCGAGATAGACACCGATCATCTGGCGCATCTGCGGCCAAAGATTGCGCGCCGTACACAGGGCTGAGAACGCCTCAAAGCTGCGGCCAATCTCGCTATAGGCCCCCTTATGGGCCAATGCGGCCAGGGTGCGGGCGGGTTCATCGCGAATGGTGGTGGGATACATGGGGTCTCCTTGGGACATCAGATTGGGATTGGGCGGCAGAAGACGGCCCTTCCTGCGAAAGGCCGCGGGCGACGCCCCATAAGCCTCGGCAAAGACACGCGCAAAAGAGCGGCTATTGGGATATCCTGCGGCGCGGCCGATGCTCTCGATCGGGGCTGCGTCCTGCACCAGCGCAGTTGCGGCCAGATGCAGCCGGATCCGGCGCACCGCCTGCGCGCAAGTTTCCCCGGTCAGGGCGCGAAACACCCTATGCCAGTGAAACCGCGACATCGCCGCCACATCCGCCAGCGCATCCAACGACAGATCCCCCTCCGGGTTGTCGTAGATATAGCCCAGCACCCGCAGAATGCGGTCCTCATAGGCGTTGCTCATGGAAAACGTCCCTCTTCTGACCCGATTTGGATGCCATAGTAGCACTTCACAAATCTTGCTGAGTTGCATCCGTCGGCCCTTGGGGCCATATATCGGGCAAACCGCCCGAGTGAGACGACATGACCCAGTACATGGATTTTGAGAAACCGTTGGCCGAAATCGAAGGCAAAGCGGAAGAACTGCGCGCCCTGGCACGGGCAAATGAAGAAGCTGATCTGACCGATGAGGCCGCCGCCCTTGACGCCAAGGCGGCGCAATTGCTGATCGATCTCTATAAGGATCTGACACCCTGGCGCAAATGCCAGGTCGCTCGTCACCCCGAACGGCCGCATTGCCGTGATTATATTGATGCGCTGTTCACCGAATATACCCCGCTGGCCGGCGACCGGAACTTTGCCGATGATCTGGCGGTGATGGGCGGATTGGCGCGGTTCAACGACCAACCGGTCATGGTGATCGGCCATGAAAAAGGCTCGGACACCAAGGCGCGTATCGCCCATAATTTCGGCATGGCCCGTCCCGAAGGCTACCGCAAGGCAATCCGCCTGATGGAAATGGCCGGACGTTTTGGTCTGCCGGTGGTGACCCTCGTGGATACGGCTGGTGCCTACCCCGGCAAGGGCGCGGAAGAGCGCGGCCAGTCCGAGGCCATCGCCCGCTCTACCGAGATGTGCCTGAAAATTGGTGTGCCGCTGATCTCCATCATCATTGGTGAAGGCGGCTCTGGCGGGGCTGTGGCCTTTGCCTCTGCCAACCGCGTGGCGATGCTGGAACATTCGGTCTACTCAGTGATCAGCCCCGAGGGCTGCGCCTCAATCCTCTGGAAGGATGCCGAAAAGATGCGCGAAGCCGCCGAAGCCCTGCGCCTCACCGCTCAGAACCTCAAGGAGCTGGCCGTGGTGGACAAGATCATCCCCGAGCCGCTTGGCGGCGCCCACCGCAATGCTGAAGCCACCTTTGAGGCGGTGAGTGGCGCGCTGACAGAGATGCTGGCAGAGCTAGAAGGTATGGACGCCGCTGCCCTCATCAAGGATCGTCGCCAGAAATTCCTGGACATCGGCTCCAAGGGGTTGGCGGCCTAGGGCCACGCGCAACACCCTGATTTCGGTATGAAACCTCGGCCTTTGCGCCGAGGTTTTTTTATGTTTGTTCGTATGGGGCCAAGCTGATTCGGAACAATCCTGCGGGTTTGTGCATTTGACTAGCAAATATCCTTTCCCATGGTCAGGAGCGCCAACATGTCAGATCACCTGCTATCGGGGTTCGCAAATCGCGCCCTGCCCTCTCAGAAAACCCGCAACGAGATCCTTGATCAGATCAACCCAGATGACTTTTCTTGGGCAATACCCATCATGCGAACAGGCTACGGCGGGCGGGCACTGGTCTACCTGACGATCGCTGGCACATCGCTTTGGTCGATCTGGCAGGGCGGCGGGGCAAAAGGCACCACGGAAGCACTAGAATGGCTGGATGGTGGCTGGGGGACAATTGTACTACTCGCAATCATTCTGGGACTTATGGCCTACGCAGTCTGGCGTGTGGTCGACAGCGTCTGGGACCTCGAAGCATACGGGGCTGGTATCAAGGGGCTGATCGCCCGTACGGCGATGGTAGTGACGGGTCTTGTGCACCTCGTCATGGCAGGCATAGCCATTACAGTTTTGATCGACCATCGGTCCGGTAATGCGTCCGGCGGTGGGCAATTTACACGGTTGGTGTCCTCTTCCGCTGGCTCAATCCTTCTAGGCGCGGTTGGACTGATGACACTGGGCGCAGCAGGCTATTACCTTCACAAGGCTTGGAGTGAAAACTACCGGACACATCTCAAAGCCAACTCGATCACCCAACGCCTCAATACGTTATTGAAGATTGGTGTCGCTGCAAACGGCGTGGTCATCGGTGTTATCGGTGTATTGATCATTCAGGCCGCCATGTTTGCGTCTGCCGACAACCCAGGTGGTATCGGCAGTGTATTCGACTGGCTACGGGAACAAGTCTTTGGCCAGATTCTCGTCACCGCCCTCTGTTTCGGCCTCTTGGGCTTTGCCTTGTTTTGCTGCATCAATGCACTGTATCGCGTCGTGCCCAAGGCCAGTGACCGCGGCACAAAGACCCTCGGTGATGCACTCAGCGGCAAATGACGACGCGACCTATCCCGTCAGCATCCGCAGCCCCTGCGTCACGTCGGAACGCACTGCCAGTCGCAAGCCCGGCTCATCCCCCGCCTTCAGCGCGGCAATGATCAACTTGTGGTTCTGCGGCGGTTCGGTGCGCCGCAACCGGCCATAAAGCGCCCGCATCGTCGGCCCCAGCTGCAGCCAGACGGTCTCCGCCATTGCCAACATCGCCGGTGCCTGCGCCCGCAGATATAGCGTACGGTGAAACTCCAGATTGGTTCGGAGATAGCCAACAGCATCCCGTTTGGAGATCATCTCAGCCACATTGCTGTTAATGCTCTGCAAGCGGTCGATCAGCGCGATATGCGCGCGCGGCAGGGCCCGACTGGCCAGCTCGACCTCGATCAGCGCCCGCAGGGCTGCCAGTTCCTCGATCCGCTCATTTGTCAGCTCCGGTGTCGATACCCGACCAGAAGACGACAGGAACAAGGCCCCTTCTGCTACCAACCGCCGCACCGATTCGCGGGCGGGCGTCATTGAGACTTCAAACTCACGGCCAATCCCGCGCAGCGTCAGCGCCTCCCCCGGTGCCATCTCACCGTGCATGATGCGAGTGCGCAATGCGCGATAGACACGGTCATGGGCAGAGCCGGTGGGAGGCTCAACAGTCGGGCGAATGGGGTTGGGTACAGGATCGGACATATTGGTGTTGTGATCACAAACCCCGATCAGGTCAACTGGTACAGCTGGCCGAACACAGGCCCATGGCCCCAATGCCCTCAGAAACGGTAGCGATGCAGCTGATTGCCCTCGCTGCGCAGCCACTCTCTCGCGCCATCATAGTTGCCATATAGTTGCTGGACGGTCGCCCAGAATGCGGGCGAATGGTTCATCTCCGCCAGATGGGCCACCTCATGCGCGGCGACATAGCGCAGCACCTCCGGCGGTGCCAGGATCAACCGCCAAGAATACATCAGCGCCCCGTCGGACGAACACGATCCCCAGCGCGACCGGGTATCCCGCAGGCTGATACGTCTATATGGACGACCCAGCGCCGCCGCGTAGTGATCAGAGGCCGCCGCCAGCCTGTCACGCGCAAGCTCCTGTAGATACCGCTGAATCCGGCGCCCCGGCTTCGCCCCGCTGGCGCCCCCCGGCACCGTCACTTGACCTGGTGCCAACAGCACCCTGCGCCCCCGCCCAGCAACCACATGCCGTGGCTGGCCATCAATCGGCAGCACGCTGCCGTAATCCACGTCGATACATTCCGGATGCTTCGCCAAATGCCCGCGAATCCAACCTTCCTTTTCTCGCGCAAACTCCAGCGCTTCGCGATCCGGGACCCGTGACGGCAACGTCAGCGTCACCCGACCATCCAGCCCTGAGATGCGCAGACTGATCCGCCGTGCCCGCGCAGAGCGGCGCAGCGTCAGCGGAACCGGCGGATCTCCGGGCAGGTGATGATCAGCCATGACGGCCTCCCCTTTTGGCAAAGGCTTTGACAGCACCCGGCGCATATGGCAAGGCACCTGAATCGTCGAACCGACTCAGCAGAAAATCAAGGGGATCCACATGCCCAATGAAGAATGGGGTGTAAAGCGCGTCTGCCCGACAACCGGCAAACGTTTTTACGACCTGAATAAGAACCCGATCGTCAGCCCTTACACCGGTGAGGTTGTCGAACTGAACAACGGCAAAAGCCGCATGATCGAAGCCGACGCCGAAGATGCGGCCAGCCGCAAGGCCAAGGAAAACACCGACGGTGATGACGCGGTGCTTGATGATGCAGATGATGTCGATCTGGATCTGGGCGACGACGTCTTGGACGATGATGATGACGAGGACAACGTCTCGCTCGACGAGATCGCCGACGTCGCCTCCGAAGACGACGAGTCCTAAGGCCACAAGGCCCTTGGGGGAGGTGCTGCCACCTCCCCCGGATACCGCGAATGACCGCCGGGAAACCGGTGTTGAAAAAATCTCGGACGATGGTGCATTTTCCGCTTGCGGCACGCGCCAGCCTCCCTTAAATCACCGACACACACCGCGAGACGGAAACGAAACGCGGCGGTTCGGGGCCTTAGCTCAGCTGGGAGAGCGCCTGCATGGCATGCAGGAGGTCAGCGGTTCGATCCCGCTAGGCTCCACCAAACTTCCTTAAAAATTCCAGCACAACGTCATCTTCTCCCGAAGAGACCAGTGATTGCTGCGGGCGCCGTTTAGGCACAGCGTGTCCATTGGTGCGGCGTCGGATTGCAGCACCGGTTGCGACCTTACTGCAGAACCCGTCAAACAGCACAGCGCCCACTCCTGTTACCTCGTAGCGCCCGCGCCGCACGTCGCATTCCACCCTACGAGGCTTGCTGCTCGGCTGCGCAGCAGACCGCCTTGCCGATTTACGCTTTGTTATCGCGAAACACCTAAGCTTCTGCTCATGTGTGTCCCCACCATCGACCATGCAGCGCGCACTATGGTCAGCACAACAATTGTATAAATCGGTTAAGGATTGAGACCCGCCATGCCCCTTTCAAATTGGCTCGAAAATCTCCTCACAAATCTGATCGGTGGCAGGGGCAAGGATAAACTTGGCGGCACCACGGGTGATGACACCATGGATGCCGGCGAGGGGGACGACACTGTCGCCGGTGAAGAAGGCAACGACCTGATTGACGGCGGCGACGGCGACGACATCATCTATGGCGACATGGGGGACGGGTTTGACCAAGGGATGCAGGCCTCTCCGCTGACCCTTGATATCAACAATATGCACAGCGTATCCCATGATGGTGGCACAGGTTCGGCCGGCAACTACGCTGTGTTTAGCAATGTCGCCACGCTTGAGGACGGCACCAGCATCTCCGGCAAATTGGTTCTGGTCGAAAAATCCAACGCCAATATGTCGGTGGAATTTGGGTATACTAGCGGCGCAGAAATCCTGCTGGATGGGGATCAGCCTGGCGATCAGGCCAAGTTCCGACTTGAATTTTTTGATCCGGCCACCGGTGAGACGGTCTACCTCAACTCCACCGCGACCTTCAATGATATCGACGACAACAGCTACTACGGCGACGCCGAAGCCGTCATCATCGATGGCAGCAGCTTTACCTCCTTTGGCGTCTCGGCAGACTCTTCTCTGACCACCGACATCAATGGAGATGTAGTCAAAGCCACCGGATCAGAGCTGAATGATTACACCGATCAGGACTCTTGGTTCTCCGCCTCGTTTGAGGACCGCTCTTCAATTGAATTCACCCTGCAAACCCGTGCGGGCTTGGCTGGGTTCACCCTATCTGGCGACATTCTGGAGGATCCGGTCACCACCATCATCGACCAGGGGGCAGATACGGTCATGGCTGGCGTCGGTGATGATATTGTCCATGGTCAGGGGGGCGATGATTCCCTGCTGGGCGAGGAAGGTGATGACCTGCTGGACGGCGGTGAAGGCGACGATGTCATGGAGGGAGGCACAGGGGCCGACACCCTGCTTGGCGGCGCCGGTGGCGATACGCTCTCTGGCGGCGATGGGGACGATTACATCGAGGGCGGTGAGGGCGACGACAGACTGTCAACCGGCATCGGCAACGATACGCTCCTTGGCGGAGAGGGCAACGACACGCTGAACAACTCGGCAGGTGATGACAGTTTGGTCGGCGGCACCGGCGATGACAGCATTGTCGCCACAGATGGCAATGACACGCTGGAAGGCGGCGATGGCGCCGACACCATGTACGGCGGTAATGACAACGACCTTTTGGTTGGGGGTGCCGACAACGATCTGATGTATGGCGAGACGGGCGACGACAGCCTGGATGGCGGCACCGGCGACGATGTGATGGATGGCGGCACCGGAAACGATACGCTGATGGGGGGCCTCGGCGCCGATACCATCGCGGGCGGGGATGGTGACGACTATATCGACGGCGGCGACGGCGACGACAGTCTGACAACCGGCCTTGGCAACGACACGTTGATTGGTGGCGCAGGCAATGACACGCTACGCAATTCGGCAGGCGATGACAGCCTGGTCGGCGGCACCGGTGATGACAGCATCGTCGCTACAGACGGCAATGACACACTGGAAGGCGGCGATGGTGCCGACACCATGTACGGCGGCAATGACAATGACCTTTTGGTCGGCGGCGCCGGCGATGACAAGATGTATGGCGAGGCGGATGCCGATACCTTCCAGATGTCGGATGGCTTTGGCAATGACACCATCTCTGGCGGTGAGGCCGGGAATGATTCCGACCACATCGACCTGTCGAATGTCACCAGCAGTGTTACCGTCACCTATTCCGGATATGAAGCCGGCCAGATTACCGATGGCGCCGACACCATCTCCTTCAGCGAGATTGAACAGCTGACCCTGACCGACCAGGCGGATATTGTTGATGCTTCGACTGACAACGCCGGGGTGGATATCGATGCAGGCGCTGGCGACGACACCATCACTTTTGGTGAAGGTGATGATTCCATCACCGGTGGAGCTGGCGACGATGAGCTGATCCTGACGGAGGGCGGTGGCGTCGATACCGTCAGCGACTTCGACCTGAACGATGACGATGGCAACGGGTTTTACAATGACCAACTCGACGTCTCAGACCTGGCGGGTGGCAGCGGAACCAACGGAGCCGTGCGCACCGGTGATGTCGCCGTGGCAGACGATGGGTTCGGCAATGCGCTCCTGACCTTCCCCGGCGGGGAGCAACTGGTGCTTCAGGGGGTCACACCTGCGCAAATGAGCAGTCACAACCAGCTCTACGCGGCGGGCATTCCCTGCTTTACGCCTGACGTGCTATTGGCCACGCGCCGGGGCGCTGTCCCTGCGGGTCAGATCCGGGTCGGGGATTTGCTGCAAACCGCAGACAATGGGTTTCAGCCGGTGATCTGGGTTGGCAGGCGCCACCTCAGCGCGGCCGATCTTATGCACCGCCCACAATTGCGCCCCTACTGCCTGCGTCCGGGCGGCCTGCTGTCACCGGACCGACCGATGCTGCTGTCCCCGCAACACCGCCTGATCGTCAATGACGGCTGCCTGATGCCGGAACAACCACGTGACGAAAGCTTTGTTTCCGCGAAACTTCTTGCGGAAATGGATGGCGGTTTTGCAGCACAGGTGACGCAGCAGACACCTGTCACCTATGTCCACCTGATGACGGAGCAGCATGAAGTCATCTTTGCTGAAGGCATCGCGACCGAAACCTTCTGGCCCGGCCCGGAGGCGATCCGCGGCCTGTCCGTAGATGACCTGCGCGAGTTGCTGACACTATTCCCGGAGCTGGCAACCGTGCATGGGTTGTCAGGCGAGCCCGGCCGCCGTCAGGTCCGCAAAACCTACGGCGATCTCGCCCGCCGCTCCCTCAGACGTCGCGACATCGCCAATCGCCACGCCGCGTAAATCCCTGCCGCGCAAGCCTCATGGCCCTCTGTTGGTCCTACGCTCCCGGAGCAGTTCAAGCGGCCTAGGTGCATAAGGCCAAGGGGAACGTCGTGACCTTGGCAGATCTGGAACGCTGCCCTCAGGCGCCCAGGGCGTTCCACCAACGCGACAACGCTGCCGCAGTCTTGCAGACCCTGTCCCTGTAGCATCACCGCCCCGGAGAAACACGAAAGACCAATTGGTCTTTCGTGACCGATTGAGGACGCGCCAGATCGATATCCTCTGCAGGCTATCGCCAGCGACAGAGGCCGATGACCACGCCGCCGCACACCCTGGCGGATAATCGGGTTAGATCTCGAGCCTGCTCAGGTAGGCCAAGGCCCGCGCGTCGGTCTGGCCCAACCAGAATGCGTCGCCATCGGCTTGCGTGCGCCAGCGTTGGAACATCGCAACTTCCTGCCCCTCACCCCGGAAGACATCAACACGCAGACATCCTGTTGCGCGCCGCAACGCCGTCGCCAGAGAAGCCGCCGCAGCCTCCGATATACCCGTTTCGACTCGCAAAACGTGCTGAGTACCGGGTGCCGGCGTGTCAGGCACACCCCAAGCCGCTGCGCGCCACGCCAGCAGACAGACGGGCATTGCAGCAACCACACTGCGCCGGGAAAGGCGCAACAACCCGGCCATCACACCACCAGCCTGTCGTAGTAGGTAACCTTAGGTGGCCCCTCCATGAACCCGAGCAGCGCCGCCATAACTCCGCGTTCTTCAATGAAGGCGAGATAGGCCTGATGGTGCTCACGGCTCAGCCATTCTTCGTGGATGAGGAACGCCATTGTTTGCGCATCATAATAAAGCGTAACACTCAACGCCCCGTCGAAGCCGCGCACATTTGGCAGGCTTACCTCCAGAAACGCTGACAATGCGTCAAACGCTCCGTCCTTTACGCGCATTTCAAGCGTGACCCAAATCGTCATGAATAGTCTCCTTCTTTGTGACAGGGGCAGTGTCACCGCAACCTGCATCTAGAGATAGAAAACCAGCCTCAAAAATCGGGTTTATAGGTCAGTTACACACGCCAGATTAGGCCAGTTGCAAACGGTGCTGCTTCGGCGTCCGATCGAAATGGGCCTTATAGGCTTTGATGAAATGTGAGGTGTCGGAGTACCCTGCTGCTAGCGCGATGTCGGCAATGGTATCTTTGCCGTCGATCACCCGGACCCGAGCATGGTCCAGCCGCGCGCGCCGCAGCCAGACACTCGGCGCCTCGCCAAAGGCACGCTTGAAGTCACGCTGAAAGGTCGAAACTGACCGCCCCGAAAGCGTCGCGTAATCCGCAACCGAAAGATCCGCGAGCGCATGTGCCCGCATGACCTGCTTGATATTGCGACGGGCGCGCTGGGAGTTCTCATGGACAAGAAATCGCCATAGCTGCCCCTGGTGGTCATGCAGATCCAGCAGCAACAGCAGCTCCAACAGTTTCGATTTCACAAGTGCGGGAGAGGCTTGCAGGCCGCCATATACCCGGGGAAGCGCACTGACATATTCGTGCAGCGATGGCGACCCCGCAAACAGGGCAGTCCGGCTGCGCGGTGCCGTTGTGACTCCATGTGAGGTCGCAGCCAGAAACTCCGCGATCACAGCATCGCTAAAAAAGAACAAGACCGCCTCAAGCGGCCCCGTTTCACTTGAGAACTCAGACACCATGTGATGATGCCGCGGCACCAGCAGCGTGTCCCCCGTTACCACAGTTGTCTCGTCGCCATCCGCGTCGACAAAAGTTTCGCGCCCTCGAAGCACATATGCAAGACAGGGCGCGTTGGAAAGAAACTCCGTCCCAAAGGCATCTTGATACAGCAGCTTATGAAAGATCCCGGCACGACCACTGGTCATGATCACCTCCGCCCCGGCAAAATCGTGAAGCCCCTCGGGGATCAGCAGGATCCTGTCCTCAGCGGCAGCGCAATTTTTTATCCGGTGTCCACGGATCATCGCTTGTATCCCCCAGTTTTTTTTAAAAAACTTACAAGAGCCTGTGTATGCCCTCAATGGATCCCCCGGCGGCAAATCAGCGCGAATATCTACCCCACACATACCACCTGCCGAGATTAACTGGCGCATTGCATCTGACAAACGCGCCATGACCGTTCTGAAACCGTCCCCGCTGCCGCTCAATACCGGGAAGGTCTTAAGGGGAATATCGAATGTCAGAGGAACCCGACCCGATGCGGGTCTTTGCAGCCATTGAGGCCCCGCCGCTCTGACCTAGACGTGAGCACATGAGAATTCTCGCCATTTCTGGGAGCCCGCGCTGGTTCGATAAATACTGCGATGCTAAATGCAGGTGCCGAGATCACTGCTGCCAGCCACGAGATAGGCGTTTTTCTGGCTTAGCCGATTTACCCGTGTTCTCGTCGGATGCCGAACATGGCACGGTGCCTCCCGCCGCTCAGAGGTTTACAGACTAGGTGCGGCAAAGCGATGCGCTCATTATCTCAAGCCCTGAATATGCCCTGCGATCCCCGGTGGCCTGAAGAATGCCATTGATTGGATGGTGTCGAGAGGTGAGACTATCGGCAAGCCAATAGCACTGATGCATGCATCCCGTCGTGGTGACGACATGTTGGCGCAGTTGCGACTGGTCCTGCCCACAATAAGTGATCAATTCAGAGCAGACCCGGCCTTACGGTTTACCTTTTCAAATCTCTCGCTGTAAGAGATTGCAAAAAGACCTCCGTGGTCGGATGAAACGTTCGCGACTAGAAGGTTTCTGAAAGTACTTTCTGACAGTTGCGCATAAGATGACGCGATTCAGCCGCCGCATCTCAAATTTCAGAACGGTCGAAATGGTGGCAGGCGAACCGTCCCTTAGCCCCTTTGGCAAGCGGGGTATCGACACGCAAAATGCCTGTGATGCCCAGAAAGCGCGCGCTGACTTCCGCCTCCCACCTAATAGACCAGACCCTCTTCCTGGCTGCGCTTGCGGGGCCGCAGTGCCCACCGAACGGCAATCCCAAACCCCGCCTTATTCACCGCGTCGCAGATCAACAGGAACAGCTTTCCTCAGCCTATTACCTTCAAACCAGCAGCGATCATGTGGAAAGAGAAAGAACGGGGCAGTGATGGCTACCTTCGCCATACCGCAAATCAGCGCGTCTTCTTATAAGGGAGTGTGGAACGTCACGAAACTTTGACTCTATCGGCAGCCAAAACCTCAATAAATGAGTGAATTGCACCGTGCAATTCTGACCCAAACGTCAAGCATATCTGACCCAGCCAGCGAAGCAGCCGTTTGCAAAGGCCGCGGTGAGTGGCAGAAAAGAGCCCAAGGCTGCCATTGCCATTTCTCGCTGCGTGCGCTCGCAGCACCAAAATCGCCGAGATTGCATCATCTTCAGCGCCGCCATGCGGCGTGAAGCGCGGCCATTCGCTCGGGATGCAGCGAGGTTGTCAGCGGCAATCTACAGGTTGCGGACGGAGTTGTCATTCGCAGGCGCCTTGCGAAGTTCCGGTGTGCGTTGTTCTACGTTCATCTGTTTAATGCAGCTCAAAATGGGGAAGCGGTGCAGCCGACCCGCCTCATTGTCGGGAATGTTGCGCAACTTCAAGCAGGTGATCAAGGATGGCGACTTGCGCCTGCATCCGGTGATCGCCAAGCTGGTGGATGCGGAGGCGCTGGAGAAGATGGGCGCGTTGCAACAAGGCGCGGCCGTTTCTGAAGACACACCACATCAGCACTAAGGAGGTATATCATGGTTTATGCGATGGCGGGCGGCAACACAGACTATGATCCGACCCTGGACGTCGAGCCTGGAAATTTTTTTGAAGGCATGGATGGCAAGTTGAGGGCTGCGGAAGTCGCCGATTTGACGCCGGACGGGGGGGTGCGCATTGGCAAGTCCTCTTGGCACAAGGGGCGCTCTGTTAAAGTTGACGAGAATTTTCCGACGAAATTGAAGCGCTCAGGCCCAGGCATCAAGCGCGCGAAGTTGCTGGACGTCAACCGCCAGACCGGCAGTCTTGATTTGGTCAACCAGACCTTCAAGGATATTGTTGAAGAGTTTGAACCTGGAATGCACCAGTTTTTCCCGATGGAATATTATGACAGCAAAGGGAAAGTGAAAATTGGCGACGGCTATTGGATGGTGATTTGCCAGCGATTAGATACGTTGCATGACACCCTGTGTGTTCCGCCAAGGAATGATCGCGGGTTCATTGATAAGTTTAATGAAGACTACAAAGACAGGGATAAGAGCCTGGATCGTATTGCTTTCGACAAGGAAAAAGTGTCTGGCCATCATATGTGGCATGATAAATTTTTATCCATGTCATATTTGTTTTCGGATACGTTGGCTGAACGCCTGATCGGAGCCGGGTTGACAGGTTTGTCCTATAGGAACTTGAAGAAGCCTAACGCTTATTCGGGCGCTGTTACAAAAAGGAATTGCGCTGCACGTCAAGCTTGTTTCAAGCTGACAGTCAACAAAACCGCCATTCATGCAGAGCGCAGCATCCGGTAAATTGGGCTCTGCTAGAGCCTTCGCCGCGCAGACAGCCAGGGACTGGACTGGGCTAAGCCGACCTTGGGCAGTTCAGGAAACGGGGATTTCCAGACAGCAGAGCACGGCCATCCACGGTGCCACAACCGCTGAAGAATATTGTCTCGAAATCTCGTCCAACAATCTACGTTCAGTACCTGGGCAATTCGATGAGAAGTCAGATGATTGAAAACACAGAGAAAGCTCCGTTCGCATTTATTGTGAGCTGAACCGGATGATTGCAGGCTGGTTGCAAATAATGTGGGTTCATTCGCAAATAATTCGGGTTTGGCCCCTTCGATAGATGCAAATAATTCGGGCTGAAAATCGCGATGATTGCAGGTCGAGCAGATTATGTTTGCAGGTCACCACAAATAGAACCCGCACTTGACGATCCCGCAAACAGAGAACCGCTCACTTCATTTACTCGGGATGAATTCTGAAACGTTGTCGATACTCACCAGGGCTGAGGCCAGAAATGGACTTGAAAAGACGGTTAAATGCAGAAACATCTTGGTACCCAACCTGCCAGCAAATCTCGCTAACCGTCAGAGCTGTGAGTTCGAGTAGCCCCCTGGCCTTTTCAACACGAAGCTCCTGCACATATCGGTTTACGGAAAGGTTCGTGCTGTGCAAAAACTTCCGGTGCAGTGATCGTTCAGAAAGACCTGCTCTATGGGCCAGACCCCCAACTGAAAGATCGGCCTCCACGTTACCTTCCATCCAGATTTGCAGTGTTCGGATGGTTTGATCCTTATGCGCCATGTGGGGGCGGAAAGAACGATAGTTGCGCTGTTCCCGACCCGCCGGATCAATCAACATCTGGCGGCAGGTGCGCGAAACGACAACCGCGCCAAGCCAGTGGCCAATCAGATGAATCCCTAAATCCACCCATGCCATCACGCCACCGACAGTCACGATGTCATTGTCATCGACGAGTATATGCTCGGGACTCAAGCGAACTTTGGGGAACTGAGACCTGAACTCCGCCTCAAGCGCCCAATGTGTTGTAGCGGGACGCCCTTCTAGAATGCCCGCATGTCCCAACCAGAAGCTTCCTGCGCAGGCAGAGCAAATGATTGTACCCTCGCCATGCTGATGTGCAATCCAACGGTGCAGCGCCTGATCATCTCCACCTCTCTTCCCTGTCAGGTTCGGTGGCAGAATGATAGCGTCTACATCCCGTCGATGTTCGAATTCGGGTGGTGTCAAGATCTGGTGGGCAATCTGCGGACCATTGTCTTCGTCAACAAGACTATTGCCAACATCGAACATCTCTCGAAGCCCGTGCAGAGCGGATTGCTGAGCCCCTGAGTAAGCGACAATTGCGACTTTTGGCGTATTTGGCACATGATCTGTCATTTCCGCCAATCGTATCCACATGGCACCACGTTGTACACACGCATATGAACTCAAACCAATGTTGAAATGAGAACACTATGACCAAATCCGCTCTCCTCCTGATTGATATACAGAACGACTATTTCCCCAGCTTTGACGGCAGCAAGATGCCTTTGCCAAACATGGACGCCGCTGTGGAAAACGCTGCCGACCTGCTCGCAACAGCGCGCGATGCCGGTTTGAAAGTGATCCATGTAAGACATCTGATGGCATCAGATGCGGCCCCATTTTTCCATCCCGAATCCGAGGGAGCGGAAATTCACCACCGCGTTTCGCCAAAGGCCGGTGAAGGTATTGTCGAAAAAAGCAGGCCAAACAGTTTTGTCGGCACCAATTTAGAGCCGCTATTGCGCAAAGCCCAGATTGGTCACCTCGTCATTTGTGGCGCCATGAGCCAGATGTGCATCGATGCAACTGTCCGTGGGGGCGTTGATCTGGGCTTTAAAGTTACGGTCGCTCAAGATGCCTGCGCTGCCGCCAATGTTTTGCACGACGATGTCAGCGTACCCGCCGCGATGGTTCATGCGGCAATCATGGCACCGTTGGCTGCCAGTTACGCTGACGTTCGGCCAACTTCTGAAATCAAACCGACAATACCAAGCTGACATTCAATCTCGGCGCAGCATCCGGTAAAACGGGCTCAGTGCCGCCGAATGCCAACGCAGCAAGCACCTCGATAGGGACAGGACGGAACCGGCCATCAGCGAAAAGGGCTAAACCCTTGAACTTCAGTGGTCTCTTTCGCGGGGCGGTCGTTCGTGTTTAATGAGCCGACCTCCGGGCCGGAAGCGGCGAAATAGGGTGAAGAGCCCATATTGAGCAATGCTGCGCTCCGCATAAATGGCAGCGTCCTAACCGCAACGATCGTCACTGTCCGAAGTTAGCCCCTCAGCCCATTCCTTAGACCATGAGCCGAGCGGCTTGAGGAAGGTGAATAGCTCCGAACCTTTGTCAGTAAGCTGGTAGCCATGGTCGCTTCGCGCCACGATATCGCTGGCCACCAGTTCTTTGAGGCGTCGGTTCAAAATAGTCGGGGACATTTTCTCGCAAGCCGTTTGGATTTGACGAAATGTGAGCGGCCTTTCTGAAAGTTGCCACACAATTCCGAGCGCCCAACTCCGGCCAAGCAGATCAAACAGCGCCATGATTGGCTTGCCCGATTTGGAACCTCTGACCGGCTGACCCGGAACGGGTATCCCATCTGTCATAGAAACCTCCTGTTGCTACATTTTGTGTAGCGATATATTGATACCGATAGTGTAGCGAATCTATGGAATACTGTCATGCTTATTCTTCCTGTTCTTGCAGCGGTTGGGGCGTCTTCTGGATGGGCAACAGGCATCGTTCTGGCGCAGTGGCCAGCACGTCAGTTAGGTGCATTCGAATTCACCCGAATTCAACTGTTTGCATGTTCTGCGATCCTAGCTGCCCTTGTCAGCCTGCTCGGATACTGGACGACCATCGAATGGGCCTATTGGCCTGCATTTATCGCAAGCACGGTTATCGGCATTGTTCTGGGAAATCTCGCCATGATCGAATGTTTGCGACGTGGGGGGCCAAGGCGCACCGAGCTTATCTTGTCGCTTAAAGCGCCTCTGGTTGGTGTCATGGCATATGTGTGGCTTAATGAAACGCCGGGTTTGAATAACATCATAGGAGCCGCCATAGCTCTTTTTGGCGTGGGGCTTGCTGTGTTTTTCGGCAGCGACGAACGCTCAGAAAGCGACAGGACGACTGGCAGTCTTGCAATCATCATAGTACTGGGCATCACCGCTACTGCGTTTCAAGGTTTTGGGTTTCTTGTTGTCAAACCCGCGATGCAGGCCGGAACCGATCCGCTGGCAGTATCGGCACTGCGCTTGCTGGGAGCGGCATTTCTGATTTCCGTTGTGGCTCTTTGGCCTGCGAAATCCTTCCAGCCGA
Organism: Phaeobacter piscinae; assembly: GCF_002407245.1. NCBI lineage: Bacteria > Pseudomonadati > Pseudomonadota > Alphaproteobacteria > Rhodobacterales > Roseobacteraceae > Phaeobacter > Phaeobacter piscinae. The sequence continues at coordinate 2,991,469 of NZ_CP010681.1, forward strand.
AGGCTTTTGTCACGCCCTATCTTCTTGGCAGAACCATTCTACCGGGTTTTATCGGATATGGCGTTTCGTCGACTCTCCTGCTTTATGCCTTCTCATCGCTTGATGCGGGGATCGCCGCCGTTTTGGGCTCTCTTTCGCCCGTCCTGATACTTCCTATCCTTTGGCTTAAAGAGGGCTTGATCCCTCGCTTCCAAGCTATTGCCGGAGCTTTTCTGGCAGTCGCAGGCACTTCAATGATTCTTTTGCTGTGACCGAAAGCAGCCATTGGCGCAACCGCAGCGAAATAGCGCTTTGTTGCGCGTCTGTTGTGTCCGACCTGGCTGCAGCGAAAATACGGTCTCGGTTCACCTTTGATGAAGACCTTTGGCCGGAGTACAAGGAACCAGTTTCTGCTCTGAAGGTAGCGGCTCTTCTCGGAATCAATGTTGAGCAAGAGCTATGCCTGCGGGAGTTGCCTTTTGCTTGGCCGGGGTTGGGCGAGCACACCTCCAGTACCGTTGAGTACACTGAAATGATGCTCAAAGCTTACGCCAGCCAGCGAGCAGATAAATCTACTGAATAGCCAAGATAGACAGAAGGTTGTTGAGAATGCTCCGCAGCCTTCGCCTCATGAAAGCCAATTGCAGAATTGGTCAACTTCGGTTCTTGGGAAGCTGCGGCTTACGCGTCCGCACCTTGAGTGAGCAGACCCGCAGTCACGAAAAATGCGGCCAGACCCAACCACCTCTGTCTAATCGGATTCCGGTATTAGCGATCACCGACTGCCACACAGCTAATCAACGAAAATGAAGGGTCTATCGCCAGTGGAACGACTATGGGTGCCAAATGGCAAAACTATGTGTCGTCCCACAAGGGAGGTAGTGGCGGACCGAGGAGGATTCGAACCCCCGACCCCTTGATTCGTAGTCAAGTACTCTATCCAGCTGAGCTATCGGTCCACTGCGGCGGGGTTTATGCGCAGCGGCGCGCGGGTGCAAGCCTAAAATGTCAGCTTGGCGCAGGTTTTCGTAATTTTGCGCATCCGGTATGGGTTACCGCCGACCAACCCTCAAAGCGTCCCGTCCCCCTTGGGCAGGCAGATGTCAAACACCGTGCCCTCCGGACCGGTTTCGCGTAGAACCACCATGCCACCATGACCGCGCGCCAGCTCATCGGCGATGGCAAGGCCCAGGCCGGTGCCGCCTTTGCGGATGCCACCCTGAAACGGGGTAAAGAGGTTTTCTCGTGCCTTTGGCGGTAGACCGGGGCCGGTATCCGCAACCGAGATCCACCAGCTTTCGGTGTCTTCGCGGGCAGAGAGGGTGATCTGCCCCTCCTGCCCCGTGGCCTCGATCGCCTGACGCGCGTTGCGCACCAGGTTCATCACGATCCGAAACAGCTGCTCGGGATCGGCCCGCAGGCTCAGATCCACAGGCACCTCATTCAGGAAACGGACCCGCCCCTCAGCGCCCCCGGCCAGGCTCTCGCTTTCCAGAATATCCTCCACCTGCCCATGCAGGGCGACGCGGCCAAAGGTCGGCGCCGGTTCCTCCGCCCGGCCAAACGCCAGCGTCCCCTCGCAAAGCGACACCGCGCGGGTGATCGAATTCACCAGCTTGGGCGCAAGGCGGCGCACCAGCGGATCTTCACTCATCTCGATACGGTCGGTGAACAGCTGCGCCGAGGTCAGGATATTGCGCAGATCATGGCTCACCTTGGCCACCGCACCGCCCAGCTGCGCCAGCCGCTCACGCTGCTTCAGCGCCTGTGTCAGCTCGGTCTGCAACTGCATCAGCGCCTCTTCCGCCTCACGCAATTCGCGGACCCCGGCGGTGGGATGAATGATGCCGCGGGCGTCCTCCGGTGCGGCGGCATAGCGCTGCATATAGCCGATGACACCCTTGATCGGTTTCACCATGAACCGGCGCACCGCCGCAAACAACAGCACTGCGGTAAAGATGGAGATCACCGCAGACAACAGCAGAATGCGCACGCCATAGTCGATCATCGCAGCCCGCAGCCCGTCGGTCTCAATCGTGATCTCGATCAGCAGCCCGGCGTCACGCACCGGCGCGCCGATTACCCGGATGATCTGATTTTCCGGCGTCACCAGCCGCTGCATCGCATGGCCAATCAGCGCAAACGGGCTGCTCATCCGCAAATCATAGGTGCCCGAAATCGGGGCCGGGATCGGTGAGGACAGCACCAGCTGGCGCACCTCATCCCGTCGCAGCACCACGTTAAAGACGCCTGCGTTTTCCAGCAGCTCAGCCTCCAGCTCGGTCTCCAGCATGTCATCGGCCAGCAGCGCCAGCGAGGCAATCTGCGCCCGCTCCAGCCGGTCTGCCAGATAATCGAGCCGAAACCGGGAGATGGAGGGCACAAAGATCAGGATCTCGGCCAACATCACGAAGACCGTGGTCAGGATCAGGAATCTGCCTGAAAGCGTGTTGAGCATTCAGCCCCTTCCGGCGTTACGGGAGCCAGCGCTGCACAAATTGCACCACTCGTTTCACCATTGGACTATCAAAAAGCCGTGGCGAGAAATAGGCCCCTGCGACGCGTTTATTCACCTCCGATATGGTGGGATAGGGCGCCACCATGCCAGCAACCTGGCTCATCTTCAGGTTATTGGCGATGGCCATGGACCACAGCGCCACCAGCTCCCCCGCCTGATACCCCACGACGGAGGCCCCGACGGGGCGCCCCTTGACCACCATCACCTTGATCAGCCCCTTGCTTTTGCGTTCAGCCAGGGCGCGGTCGTTGTGGTGATAATCAAACCGCGCCACCTCCAGCCGGTCGCCATGTGTCTCGCGTGCTTGCGCCTCCGTTAGGCCGACCTGCGCCAGTTCCGGCGCGGTATAAGTCGCCCAGGGGATATGATTGGTTTTGGCCTTGGACGGCAGGCCAAACAGGATCGAGCGGATGATCACACCGGCGTGATACCCCGCCACATGGGTGAACTGCATCCCGCCTGCCACATCGCCAATGGCATAAACCCGGCGATTGCTGCTGCGCAGGCTGTCATCAACCACCACTCCCGCGCGATTGGTCTCAATCCCAGCGGCTTCCAGATTCAGCTTGTCGATATTGGCCTTCCGCCCGACCGCCATCAAAAGATGGCTGCCGTCGAACTGACGCCCATCCTTGGTGCGCACGCGAATGCCCCCGGCTTCCGTAGAGGTGATCGTTTCGGCCTGCGCGCCCTCGGCGGTCTCGACACCTTCGCCGCGCAGCTGGTCCAATACGATGGCTGCCAGCTCCGGGTCATCCTTGCCCAGCGCCCGGTCGCCCTCGATCACGGTCACCTTGCTGCCCAGCCGGATATGGGCCTGCGCCATTTCCATACCGATAGGACCGCCGCCGATGATCAGCAGATGCTCTGGCCGCTCGCGCAGCTCAAACAGCGTTTCATTGGTATAATAGGGCACATCCGCCAGCCCATCGATGGGCGGCACGAGCGGAGAGGACCCCGTAGCGATCACAATCCGGCGGGCTGTGATCCGGTGCTCACCCGCCACGACCACGCGATCATCGACAAACCGCCCGTAGTCGCGAAGGACCCGCACACCAAAGCCTTCGAAGCGCTCCTGACTGTCCACGGGCGCGATGGTGGCGATCACGTCCTGCACATGATCCTTCGCGGCAGCATAATCCACCACCGGCGCCTGATCCGCGACACCATAGGCGCTGGCATGGGCCTGACCATAAGCAACCTTGGCACTGGCCAGCAGCGATTTGGACGGCACACAGCCGTAGTTCAGGCAATCGCCGCCCATCTTATGACCTTCCAGCAGCACCACGTCGGCGCCCATCTGGCTCGCCCCTGCCGCGACGGACAATCCGCCAGACCCGGCCCCGATCACCAGAAGATCGCAAGTTATCTCATGCATGGTCACTGGTCCTTTCCGGGGGTTGCAGGGCGGCGTTTCTTCAGCAGGATGGGCAGGGCCGCGAACACACACAGACCAAGGATCGGCCCGATCACAAACGGCTCCCACAGGATCGACAGATCCGGCGTCTCGCCCCGGTCAAACACCGCGCCAAGGCCCACACCAATCCAGGTGAAGACCACAGCACCGGGAATGATGCCCACTGCCGTCGTCCACAGAAAATTGATCAGCTTGACCCCGACCAGCGCGGGCAGGAGATTGGCCACAAAGAACGGCACCGCCGGCACCAAACGCAACAGCAGCAGCACCTCGATCTCATTTTCCCGCAGCGCCTGCTTCAGGATTCGCACCCGCCCCTCTGCCGTTTCCAACCGGTGGGTCAGCATCGCCCCAAGCCCCCAACGTGCCGCCAGAAAGATGCCAACAGCCCCGACCGTGGCCGCCAGCACATTGAACACCGTGCCCGCAACCAACCCGAACAGGAAGCCACCCGTGACAGAGGCCACAGCCGCACCGGGCAGCGAGAAAACGACAATCACCACATAGGCCAGCACAAACAGACCAACGAGACCCAGATAATTGTCATCACGAAACGCCAACAGCGCCACCCGGTTGTCGCGCAGCGTCTCAAACGTCAGATAGTCGCCCAAGGTCATCGCGCCGATCACCGCAACCACCAGCACCAGCACCAGCGGCAGAAACCGGGTCAGCGCTGGTTTTTTCTCGCCCCTCCCCCCCGATTCGTCTGCGGGGGTCTGGGTCTGTGAATTATCTCCGATATCTGGCTGGTCGGACTGATCGGGCATCTTATGTAAATCCTGCTGTCTGGGGCCATGGCTGACCGGTCGTTCATCGTCCCGCAGCTGCGGTTATTCGGATTGGTCGACATAGGCCCTATGGGCTTTGTCTCTGGCTATCCGGTAAATAGGCCCTGCACGAGACCATGCGCCACCTCTTCACGTCCGCTTGATCATCCCCTGCGAAAAAGTGAGCCAAACACCAATCTGCCCCCTGTCTGTTACAATTCTCTTCTGTTAGAGAGCCTCCAGCGTCCGGTTTTCATGGAAATGTTGCATTTCGTGCAGAAAACAACAGCGTTGGGGTTTGACTCGCAGGTCATTCCCTTCTAGAGACCGGGCTTCGAGATAGACCCCCGGGTGGCCGATTCCGCGCCGTCCCGATGTAAACAGTTGGAGACCGGAGCGATGAAACGCACCTATCAGCCTTCGAACCTGGTTCGCAAACGCCGCCACGGCTTCCGTGCGCGCATGGCCACCAAGGCAGGCCGCAAGATCCTGAACGCACGCCGCGCACGCGGTCGTAAGTCGCTGAGCGCGTAATCGCGCCCAGCACTGTTCAGACGGACATGACACCGCCGGAGACCCCCAAGGATGGCTCAGCTGCCCAAGGGACCAGGTCTCCGGCGGTGTCCGTTTCTGCGTCTGAAACACCCGCACGCAGCCTCCCCCAGCCGCAACCCGTTGTGATCGCCAAGCGCCGTGATTTTCTCGCGGCGGCGCGGGCACGGCGTCAGGGCACCAAGGGGATGATGGTTCAGGGCCGCAAACGCCACGCTGATGATCCCGTCGGCGATGGCATTCGCATGGGCTTTACCTGCTCCAAAAAGGTCGGCAATGCGGTAGCCCGCAACCGCGCCAAACGCCGCTTGCGCGAGGTGGCGCGGATGATTCTGCCAATCCACGGCCGCACTGGCTGGGATTATGTGCTGATTGGCCGTGCCGGTGGGACCGCTGACCGCCCGTTCGACGATCTGAAAAACGATCTGATCTACGCGTTGAAGAAAATTCACGGCAAGTAGTCCCATCAGGCCGCGCCTGCTGGTGCGCCCTCCCCCGGCAGCCGCGACACCCCCGCAGATTGCTATGGGGCTCGATCGCGCCTATCTATGCGCCATGACCCTGCTCGCCCATCTCTTCGCTCTGCCTGTGCGCGCCTACCGGCTGCTGTTCAGCCCATGGGTCGGCTTCAACTGCCGCTACCAGCCCACTTGCTCAGCCTATGCGCTGGAGGCACTGGAGAAACACGGCGCCATCAGGGGCGCCTGGCTCACCGCGCGCAGAATCGGGCGCTGCCACCCCCTCGGCGGGGATGGCTACGATCCGGTGCCCGGCTGTGACCCCGACCATGACCGGGCCAAACAGGACCCGGCTGCTGGCCCCAGATAACCCGTTCAGAGCTTCTCAAAGAAAATCGTGACTTCGCCCAGCGTGACGCCATAGCGGCTCATATATGCTTTGTTCAGCAACCTGCCGTCCTCCAGAAGCCACATCCAGTCATCAAATGTCACCCGCATGGTGTCGGCCCCGGGCACCGGCAGATCAATTGTGTAGCCCCAGTTGAAGGTGTCCCCGCGCTCTTCACCCTTGGCGATGCCCTGAACCCCATCGGCGCTGCCCTCCCAGGTGTTCTCCCCGGTCTTGGTCAGCGACCAGATCCGCTGCTCGGTACTGCCATCGGCGTAGCGGAAATTCTCCGCCAGCGTCAGTACACGGCCGTCCCACTCACCGGTGATATCCACCTTGAACCGGCGCCGCACAGTGCCGAACCGATCCGCGAACTGCCCATAAGCTACCGTCTTACCTTCAAAATACTCCTCCAGATTGAAGGTCTTATCACTTAGCTTTTCATCCGTCAGACTGGGCCGCCCGCAAGACGCCAATGCCGCTACAGCTGCTGCCCCCGCGCCAAGAGCCGCCCAGCGCCCAAACCGAAACCGCCGTGGTGTTTCCGTCACAAATGCCATGTCGCACACCTCATCTTTGTCTTGTGTCTCTCGCTGTTGGCTACGCAGCGGCCCCGGTTTTGGATGACTCTGCCACCCGGCCTGCCCTCCGATCCTGGCATTGCGACGCGCCTGCGGAGCCATTTCTTCTTGGCAAAACGCCGATCCTCGGCTAGGGCGCGCCCATGCTTGATGATGATCTGGACGATATCCACCCGCTGTTCGCCGGCGCCCCCTCGACGACGGAGTTCAAGAAGCTCCGCAAACGGATCGTGCGCTACGCGCGCGAGGCGATCGACCAATACGGCATGGTGGAACGGCGCGAGGACGGCAGCACGCCGAAATGGTTGGTCTGCCTCTCCGGTGGCAAGGACAGCTATACCCTGCTTGCGGTTCTCTATGAACTGAAGTGGCGCGGGCTTTTGCCGGTGGATCTGCTCGCCTGCAATCTGGATCAGGGTCAGCCCGGATTTCCAGCCACCGTGCTGCCCGAGTTTCTGGAGAAGATGGGGGTCCCGCACCGCATCGAATATCAGGACACCTACAGCATCGTGATGGATAAGGTCCCGCAGGGGCGCACATTTTGCGCCCTCTGCTCGCGTCTGCGGCGCGGCAACCTGTACCGGATCGCCCGTGAGGAAGGCTGCTCTGCCGTGGTTCTTGGCCATCACCGCGACGATATTCTTGAGACCTTCTTTATGAACCTCTTCCACGGCGGCCGTCTGGCAACCATGCCGCCAAAGCTGGTCAATGAGGAAGGGGATCTGTTCGTGTTCCGCCCCCTCGCGCATGTTGCCGAAGCGGATTGCGAGAAATTCGCCAAAGCATTGAATTACCCGATCATTCCCTGCGATCTCTGCGGCAGTCAGGACGGATTGCAGCGCCAGCAGGTCAAACAGATTCTCGATCAGTGGGAATCAAACAGCCCGGGACGCCGTCAAGTGATGTTCCGCGCCCTGATGAATGCCCGCCCGTCGCATCTTCTGGACCCCAAACTGTTCGATTTTTCTGCGCTTATGCTGAAAAATCCCGATTTGAGGGCAGATTCCGATGAGATTCCCGATTTGCGTTAACTTGCCGGTCAGACCGCGACCTTAGTCTACAGCAGGCGCCATATGCCGTAGGTGAAAGGTCTACAGATGACAAAAACGCTGTCGCAGACGCTGACACAGGTCAGGAAACGGATTGCCCCGGTGCTGCTCGGGCCGCCGCTGCTTGCGTTTTTGCCGGCCCTTACACTGGCAACCTTCTGGCTGGGCGGCGAGGCGGCATTGCTGGCCGTGGCCCTCGGTCTGCCGCTGATCTTTGCCGCTTCAGGCGGATTTGCCTATTTCCGTCGCCCGACCATGCCCCGCGACAGCCTTACCGGGATGATGCTGCGCGAGGGATTCGATGAAATCGTCTCCGAGATCTATGATAGCGCCGCCGATACTGGCCTGCGGTCTGCGGTCTTCATCGTCGAACTTGATGAATTCAAGGAGCTGGCACAGCGCCACGGACAGGAAACCGCCGATCAGCTGGTCAACCGCTGTGGTGACCGCATTATGTCTATCTTGCGCCCGCAGGATTACGTCGCCCGCATAGGTGATTCGCGTTTCGCCATCTGCCTCACGCCGGTTTTGCAGATGGATCTCGAACTGGCGATCCAGATGGCCGGGCGCCTACAATCCTCCATTGAAGAGCCGATCGCAGTGGATGGCGCGTCGCTTTACATCTCCTGTTCGGTCGGCTTCTGCCTTCATAGCCGCAGCCCCAGACCAACCGGCAACGACTGGATGGGCGCGGCCTGCACCGCCTTGCTGGATGCTCAGAACAACGGCCCCTCCGGCATTCGCGCCTTCTCTCCCGAGATGGATCAGCGCAGCAAGGCCCGCGGCGATATGTTGGATGAGGTGACTGAGGCGCTGGAAAATGGCCAGATCCAGGCTTGGTTCCAGCCACAGATCTGCACCGACACCGGCCGTGTCTCCGGGTTCGAGGCCTTGGCCCGCTGGGCCCATCCGGTGCGCGGCATGATCGCGCCGATGTCCTTCCTCCCGACCTTGGAAAGCGCCGGCCTGATGGAGCGTCTGAGCGAAATCATGCTCTACAACGCACTGACCGCGCTGAAGGCCTGGGATGCGGCTGGCCTCAACGTACCCTCTGTCGGCGTGAACTTCGCCACGGATGAGTTGCGCAACGCCAATCTGGTCGAGCGGATCAGCTGGGAGCTGGAGCGGTTTGGCCTCACGCCGGATCGGCTCAGCATAGAGATCCTCGAAACCGTGATGACGGATCGTCCGGATGATATGATCGTGCGCAATATCGCCGCCCTTGGCGAATTGGGCTGCGGTATTGATCTGGATGATTTTGGCACCGGCCATGCCTCCATTGCGGCGGTTCAGCGGTTCCGCGTCTCGCGGATCAAGATTGACCGCTCTTTCGTGATGAAGGCGGACCGCGATCCCGAACAGCAAAAACTGATCGCTGCTATCCTGACCATGGCCGAACGGCTGGATCTGGCCACCCTCGCCGAGGGGGTGGAGACCGTCGGTGAACACGCGCTCCTGTCGCAGCTGGGTTGTGATCATGTGCAGGGCTTTGGCATTGGCCGCCCCATGCCGTTTGACCAAACACTCGACTGGATCGCCGCGCATGAGGCCAAGTTGCAAGAGGCGCCCACGATAGGGCGTCAGGGCAACTAATCCATACAGTCATTGCGCAAGGCATCCAGCCCCGAGCACACAGCGCCCCCCCCTGACCATGACCAATCTGACCGGTCGCAGGTTGGCTACCTCAGCGGGCCGCCCGTCTTGCCTGCCAATCCCGTCGCCGGACCCTGCGCCTCTAGCCTTCCGTTCCAGCCAACGCCCCGCCTTCCAGAGCCTGCCTATTCTGAGGTTGGGCTTGATGCGGATCTGATGTGACCCTGCGTGGTGACCTCAGCCCGACCCGCTCCCCTGCCGCCCGCCCTTCCACTCGTCGTGAGGCGGCAATTCGACCTTTTACAGCGGTGATACAAGGAAATACCCCGTCATCCGCGTCGCGAGGCCGCCATGGGGGCGATTCCGCTTGACCTTTGGGGGGCATCTCTGTTGAACCACACCCTGTCATTCCATACACGAGGTGGCGGTCCCCAATGGACGATCAGAACAAAAACCTTCTTCTCGCAACCGCGCTTAGCTTCCTGGTGATTCTGGGGTGGTATGTCTTTTTCCCACCGCCGGAACCGCAGCCGGACGCTGTTGTGGCCGAGACTGCGCCTGCGGGCGACGTCGTGACCGCGCCAGCCGCCGCCAGCCCCGCAGCTGGCAGCGAAGGCGCCGCTGTCACCGCTGAGGCAGACGCGGTCGCCGATGCGCCGCGTCTCACCATCGACACGCCCCGCGTCTCCGGCACCATCTCCCTGCTGGGCGGGCGTCTTGACGACCTGTCCCTCAAGGACTACCGCGTCTCGCTGGAAGAGGATGCCGCCATCGTCAAGATGCTGTCCCCCGCCGGTGATCCGAACGCCTATTACGCGCTCTATGGCTGGGCGCCGGGTGCTGGTCTTGGCCCTGATGATGTGCCCGGTGCCAACACCCTGTGGCAGGCCGAAGGTGACGCAACCCTGACGCCGGACAGCCCGGTCACCCTGACCTGGGACAATGGCAAGGGGCTGACCTTCAACCGCACCATCGCGGTTGATCAGGATTATCTCTTCACCATCACGCAATCGGTCACCAACGCCTCCGGCAACACCGTCGCGCTGGCGCCTTACGGCACGCTGGCCCGCCATGGCGAGCCGCAGGATCTGAAGAACTTCTTCATCCTGCATGAGGGCGTGATTGGCATGGCGGACGGCACCCTCGCCGAAATCGACTATGACGACATGACCGATTTCGAGGTGGACGCCCGCAGCGGTGCCCGCGCCGAGGTGACCCAGGTTGAAACCAATGGCTGGATCGGTTTCACCGACCACTACTGGATGTCGACCCTCGTGCCAGAGCCGGGTCAGGCCTTTCGTTCCATCGCCAAATTCGACGAGCGTCGCGAGATCTATCAGACCGATATCGTGCTGCCGACCGTCACAGTGGCGGATGGCGACACCTCTGAAGCCACCACCATGCTGTTTGCCGGCGCCAAGGAATGGGCCACCATTCGCGGCTACCAGAAAGACGGCATCGAGGGCTTCCTCGACAGCATCGACTGGGGTTGGTTCTTCTTCCTGACCAAACCGATCTTTGCGGTCCTGCACTGGCTGAACGCGCTGATCGGCAACATGGGCTGGGCGATCATCGGCCTGACCGTGCTGATCAAGCTTCTGGTCTTCCCGTTGGCGTATAAATCTTATGCCTCCATGGCGAAGATGAAAGAGCTGCAGCCGCGGATGGAGGAAATCAAGGAGAAAGCGGGCGACGACCGTCAGAAGCTCCAGCAGGAGATGATGGCGCTCTACAAGAAGGAAAAGGTCAACCCGGCCGCCGGCTGTCTGCCGATCCTGATCCAGATCCCGATCTTCTTCTCGCTCTACAAGGTGATTTTCGTTACGCTGGAGTTGCGCCACGCGCCGTTCTTTGGTCCGTTCCAGGATCTGAGCGCGCCAGATCCGACCTCGATCATGAACCTCTTCGGCCTGCTGCCCTTTGCCGCCCCGGTCGAAGGCACGCTGATGGCGACGATCTTCATCGGGATTCTGCCGATCCTTCTGGGTATCTCCATGTGGTTGCAGCAGAAACTGAACCCGGCGCCGACCGATCCGACTCAGCAGATGATCTTTGCCTGGATGCCTTGGGTCTTCATGTTCATGCTGGGCGGGTTTGCCTCGGGTCTGGTGGTTTACTGGATTGCGAACAACACCATCACCTTTACCCAGCAGTATTTGATTATGCGCAGCCACGGCTACAAACCCGATGTGTTCGGCAATATCAAATCTGGCTTCAAAAAGACGCCGAAGGCTGAAAAGAAATGAGCGAAGGCATAACTCATATCTGGCGGCATCCGATCAAATCACATGGTCGGGAGCCGCTGGAGAGCGCCTCTTTGGTCGCCGGGCAGTGTCTGCCCGGCGATCGCGTTTGGGCGGTTGCCCATGAGGCCTCCAAGGCTGACGGCAGCGCCTGGGTGCCCTGCGCCAACTTCAGCCGTGTGGCCAAGGCCCCACAGCTGATGGCGATTGAGGCGGTTTACGACGCGGCTAAGGGCGCGGTGACACTGACCCACCCGACGCAGGATGCGCTGACCTTCAATCCTGATAGCGCGGCTGACCTGCCCCGGTTCCTTGACTGGGTACGCCCCCTGATGCCCGAAGATCGCGCCGCCTCCGCCCGTATTCTGCGGGTGCCGGGACGGGGCATGACCGACAGCGATTTCCCGTCGATCAGCCTGTGCAACTGGGCCTCTCACCGCGCGGTGGAGACCGCCATCGGCAATCCGCTGTCCCCGCAGCGCTGGCGCGGCAACATCTGGTTCGACACAGACACCGCCTGGGAGGAAAACGACTGGATCGGCCGCAATGTCCAGATTGGCGAGGCGGTGCTGACCGTCCGCGAGCGCACCGTGCGCTGCCTTGCAACCACAACCAACCCCGAGACCGGCGTCCGCGACGCCGATACGCTGAAGACCCTGCGCGAGAGCTGGGGTCATCAGGACTTTGCTGTCTATGCAGAGGTCATCCAAGACGGCGCGATCCGCGTCGGCGATACTGTAAAGGTGCTCTGATGCAGATGCCGTTCCCCCTGGCCGAGACGCCAGATGAAATCATGACCGAGAAGGGTCGCAAGCTGTTTGCCGGACAATCGGAATTTGTCAAAGGCGTGGTTGCGATGTCAGGCCTGCCGCCTGCCGACCGCATCGAGGTCTGCTTTGCCGGCCGCTCCAATGTGGGCAAATCCAGCCTGATCAACGCCCTCACCGGCACCAAAGGTCTGGCCCGTGCCTCCAACACGCCGGGGCGCACACAGGAAATCAACTATTTCACCCAAGGGCCAGAGCTCTATCTGGTCGACCTGCCCGGCTATGGCTATGCCAATGCGCCCCTGCCCGTGGTGGAGAAATGGCAGCGCCTGCTGAAACAATATCTCTCCGGCCGTCAGACCCTGCGTCGCGCCTTTGTGCTGATCGACAGCCGTCATGGGATCAAGAAGGTCGATGACGAGATCATGACCCGGTTGGACAGCTCTGCCGTAACCTTCCAATGCGTGATGACCAAGGCGGATAAGGTCAAGGACAAGGACCGCGCCGCGGTGATGGAACAGGTGCGCAGCGCCCTGTCCAAACACCCTGCCGCCTATCCCGAGATTGTCCTGACCTCCTCAGAGAAGGGCGACGGTATCGCCACCCTGCGGTCCATCATCGCCGGGCTGGAATGACGCCAGCTCCCTTTCAGTGACATGTCAAACGCCCCCGTGATCCGCTGATCCGGGGGCGTTTTGTCTCTAATCCGCAAGGTAGAGCCGATATCAGACGTGTTGGGCGCCGTTCACCTCAATCTCCGCACCCGAGATATAAGAGCTTTGGTCCGAACACAGATAGTAGATCGCCGCGGCCACCTCCTCCGGCTGGCCCAGACGCTGCAGCGGCAGTTTCTTCACGATCTTGTCGGTGCCCGGCGACAGAATCGCGGTCTCCACCTCTCCCGGCGCAATCGCATTGACCCGCACGCCCAGCGGGCCGAAATCATGGGCCATCTCGCGCGTCAGCGCCGCCAGGGCCGCCTTGGATGTGGCATAGGCCGCCCCGGCAAAGGGATGCACCCGGCTGCCCGCAATCGACGTTACATTGACAACAGATCCCTTGGCCGCGGCCAGCTCATCCTTCAGTCCCCGTGCCAGCACCACAGAGGCAAAGAAATTCACGTGGAACACCTTGCCCCAGGTCATCAGGTCGGTGTCCAGCGTGCTCAGCCGCTCGCCCTTTGGTCCCTTGGGCGACACGCCGGCATTGTTGACCAGCGCATCCAGCTGCCCGTTCAGTAGCTCCTGTATTTCCCCCACCTTGTTGATGGTGTCCGTCGGGTCGGAGAGGTCCACCTGCACATGGTTTTCCTGCCCTCCCCCCCAGGGGCATTCGGCAGGAAAGGGCTGGCGCGAACAGGTGATCACCCGCCAGCCTTCGGCATTGAACCGCTGCACCGTCGCATGGCCGATGCCCCGGCTTGCACCGGTCAACAACAGGGTCTTCTTGCGCATGTTACCATCCTTGGCCCAAAGCCAGTCCCGAGGTTCCGTCTGACAGTCAGACGATCGGCGCCACATCATCGGCACGTTGAGGCGAACCTAGCACCCCAACAGGCAACTGCAATGGGGCGAATACTCTGCCCGATGCTTGGCACAGCGAGCAGAACCGCGTAACACATGGCCCACGCCTGCGCCGTTTGCTGCGGCCAGTTCCAGGGATTGCAACGATGAAGAAACAAGACATGAACCGCGATTGGATTGCTACAGCCGAGACCCTCTCAAGCGCCCTGCCTTATCTGCAGCGCTATGACGGTGCCATCGTCGTGATCAAACTGGGTGGCCACGCCATGGGCAGCGACGAGGCGATGGAAACCTTTGCCCGCGACATCGTGCTGTTGCGGCAGGTCGGGGTGAATCCGGTTATCGTTCATGGCGGCGGCCCGATGATCAATGCCATGCTGGAAAAACTGCAGATCAAATCCGATTTCGTGAACGGCAAGCGGGTCACCGATGCTGCCACCATGGATGTGGTCGAAATGGTGCTGTCCGGCGTGGTGAACAAACGCATCGTGCAGGCGATCAACCGTCAAGGCGGCGCCGGTGTTGGCCTTTCGGGCAAGGATGCAAATCTCATCACCTGCACCCAGGCGGACCCGGATCTCGGCTTTGTCGGGACCCCGTCGCAGATGGACCCCTCCGTGCTCCACCACCTGTTTGAACAGGACATGATCCCGGTCATTGCCCCCATTGGCGCAGGCCCCAATGGCGAGACCTTCAACATCAATGGCGACACCGCCGCTGGGGCCATTGCCTCCGCGTTGAAGGCCGACCGGCTGCTGCTGCTCACTGATGTCTCCGGCGTCAAGAACGGCGCAGGTGAGGTGGTTACAGAGTTGAAAGCCGCCGACGTCGAGGCGATGACCCGCGACGGTGTGATCATCGGCGGCATGATCCCGAAAACCGAAACCGCACTGTCGGCCGTCCGCAGCGGTGTGCGGGCCTGTACCATCGTCGACGGACGGGTGCCCAACGCGGTGCTGCTGGAGCTGTTCACCGACCACGGGGCCGGGTCGATGATCCGCCCCTGAGCTTTACTTGATTGCTTCGGCGCGCTTTACGCCCAATTGACGACAGTGAAATCCCCTTAGGGAAACTGGCCAAACTGCGCTAGACTGGGGCCATGACCAGCCCCCCCGACACGGACAGGCCCGTTGCCATGGATTTAGCAGCGGCACCTGTCGCTGACCCTGTTGAGACCACCCAAGGTTACGCCCGGCTGCAAAACGCCGCCGAAAGGCTTGGGTTGGATATCTACGGCGGCTTTCATCCCTCACCTGCAGACATGTCCCGCTTCCCCGGCGCTTCCTTGCCCGTGGATGCCGCCCCCGGCCTCCCCCATGGCACGCTGATCCTGCTGGGCACGGCGCAGTCCTTCTGGACACACTTTCGCGGCAGCCCAGAGGCGCAGGACGGCGCTGCCGACCCGGTTGACCGCTGGTCGCGCCGCGTCATCACCGCATTGGCAGAAACATGGCAGGCCACACCGGCCTTCCCCTTCACAGGCCCGCCCTATGCGCCGTTTGTGGACTGGGCGCTGACAACGGGCCGCTGTTTCACATCCCCGTCGCAAATGCTGGTGCATGATCGCTACGGTATGATGATTTCCTTTCGCAGTGCGCTTTATTTCACCACTCCTCTGGACCTGCCACCTGCACCACGGGCCCAGACGCCCTGCCTCAGCTGCGATGCCCGCCCCTGCCTGACCACCTGCCCGGTGGCCGCCCTGAACGATGGTGGCCCCTATGATCTGGCAGCCTGCCATGACCATCTAGACAGCCCCGCAGGTGCGCCCTGCCTGTCCGATGGCTGCCTCGCCCGCCGCGCCTGCCCATTGAGCGCAGGCGCTGACCGTCTCCCGGCGCAATCCGCCCATCACATGAGGTATTTTCACATAAAATGACCTGCACGCTGATCCTGACCCGCCACGCCAAATCCGCCTGGGATACCTCCGCCCCCAGCGACCACGCCCGCCCGCTGAACAACCGTGGCCGCCATTCCGCCGCGGCCGTCGGCACCTGGTTGCGCGAAATCGGGATGATCCCGGATCAAGTGATCTCCTCCTCGGCGCAGCGCACCCGCGAGACCTGTGATCTGATGGAGCTTGGTGCGCCTGCGGTTTTCATCGAACGGCTCTATCATGCCAGCGCGGAGATCTTGTTTCAGGTGCTGCGTGAGGCCGAACACAAGCGGGTGCTGATTCTGGGCCACAACCCCGGACTTGCCGCCTTTGCCCATTCCATCGTCCGCCACCCGCCGGATCATTCCCGGTTTGACGACTTCCCTACCGGCGCCACGCTGATCGCCCGTTTCGACATCGACAGCTGGGCCGATCTGACGTGGAGCAGCGGCAAGGTGGCAGAGTTCACTGTCCCGCGTGAATTGCTGGGCGCCTGACCCCAGACCTGACAGCGCCGCACCCGCAGGCCTCCCGCCCGTCACAGCTGCATCACCATGCAACCGCTCCCGTTGGGCGTGGCGCCGCTAGCGCGGCGCTGCGGCCACCGCATCTGTGGCATCCTGTCGCTCCCACACGGGAACCCCTTCGCCCCCTTTTGCGGATATCCCCTACCATCTGGGGGACTTGAGACCACCGCATATGGAGCCCCTTTGAGATGAACCGCCGATCCTTTCTGCTCACCGCGACCGCCACGCTACCCCTCGCTACAGGCGCATGGGCCGTCACAGACGCCACCCCGATGATAGAGGTGATGAAGTCCCCAAGCTGCGGCTGTTGCACCGGTTGGGTGGACCACCTCCGCACCTCAGGCTTCCAGACAGATGTCCGGAATGTCAGCGACGATCAGCTCTGGCAGATGAAATCCCGGCTTGGCATCACCGATGCGCTGGCCTCCTGCCACACTGCAATAATCGCGGGCTATGTGATCGAAGGCCATGTGCCCGCACAAGATATTAGCCGCCTTCTCGCCGAACGCCCGGGTGCCCGCGGTCTCAGCGTGCCCGGCATGCCGATCGGCTCTCCCGGCATGGAGATCAGCGACGACATCGAACCCTTCGCGACGCTGCTGATCCGCGAGGATGGCACCAGCGAAATCTTCGCACACCACAGCTAGCATCTGCGCAACTGCGCCCTGTCATCTTTCCAGAAATACTCCGGGGGTCAGGGGGCAGCGCCCCCTGCCGGTGCTCCCTGACACTGCCCTGGCCAGGGCCGCAAACCAAAAAAGGCCGGGCAGACGCCCGGCCTTTTCAATATCATAGCAGACAGACCTCAGTGGCCGAGGATCTGGCTCAGGAACAGCTTGGTACGCTCGCTCTGCGGGTTGTTGAAGAACTCTTCCGGCTCATTCTGCTCCACGATCTGCCCCGCATCCATGAAGATCACGCGGTTCGCCACCTGACGGGCAAAGCCCATCTCATGCGTCACGCAGAGCATGGTCATGCCCTCTTCTGCGAGCTCGATCATAGTGTCGAGCACCTCTTTGATCATCTCCGGGTCCAGTGCCGACGTCGGTTCATCAAACAGCATGATCCGCGGCATCATGCACAGCGAGCGGGCAATCGCCACACGCTGCTGCTGGCCACCGGAGAGCATGCCCGGATATTTATGCGCCTGGTCGGGGATCTTCACCTTTTCCAGGAAGTGCATCGCCCGCTCTTCGGCTTCTTTCTTGGGCGTCTTGCGCACCCAGATCGGCGCCAGCGTGCAATTCTCAAGAATCGTCAGATGCGGGAACAGGTTGAAGTGCTGGAACACCATGCCAACCTCGGACCGGATCTTGTCGATATTCTTGAGATCGTTGGACAGTTCTGTGCCATCCACCATGATCTTGCCCTGCTGGTGCTCTTCCAGCGCGTTGAGGCAGCGGATCAGGGTGGATTTGCCGGACCCCGACGGTCCCGCGATCACGATCCGCTCGCCCTGATTGACGGTCAAATTGATGTCGCGCAACACATGGAACGAGCCATACCACTTGTTCATATTGTTGATTTCGATAGCAACCTCGTCGCTCACCTGCATTTTGGAGCGGTCGATGGCGCGGTCGGACATAAGTTCAGACATATGTTGAACTCCTTAGTGGTGATCGGTGGCGAGACGACGCTCGAGCCACTGTGAGTATTGAGAGATGCCGTAGCAGACGATGAAGAACAGGAAGGCGGCGAAGCCGAGGAGTTCCCAATAAACGCCGTTCCACTCAGTGGAGGCGAGGATTGGGCCACGGATCATGCCCACCAGGTCGAACATCGAGATGACCGACACCAGCGTGGTATCCTTGAACAGGCCGACGGCCACGTTCACGATACCGGGGATCGAGATCTTCAGGGCCTGCGGCAGAATGATCAGGCGCATCGCCTGCGGATAATCCAGCCCCAGACTGTCTGCTGCTTCATACTGCCCCTTGGGCAGCGCGGCCAGACCGCCCCGGATCACTTCGGCGATATAGGCCGCAGAGAACAGGGTGATCATGATGACCACGCGCAGGAACAGGTCCACGGTGGCATCTGGCGGGAAGAAGTAGGACAGCATCACAGATGCCACGAACAACAGGGTGATCAGCGGCACGCCACGCACGAATTCGATGAAAACGACGCAGATCCACTTGATCAGAGGCATGTTGGACTGACGCCCCAGTGCCAGCGCGATACCAAGCGGCACCGACAGCGACACACAGGTGACACCCAGCATCATGTTCAGCATGAAGCCGCCCAGATCTCGCGAGGGCACAGCCGACAGCATCGCGTTGTCAGACGCCCCTTCCGGGATCAGAAAGCCGCCGACATTCCAGACCACGATCGCCGCAACAATCGCACCGAAGAACCCAAGAGCAAAGCTGCCCTTACCGAATTTCTGAAACACGAACCCGGCAGCAACAAAGCCAAGCAGGGCAACGATCGGCACCAGGATGGAACCACCCCAGATCAACCAGAAGGCCAGGAAAGGATAGATTGCGGTGAAGGCCAGGAGCTTGCGCGGCAGATCAAAGAACAGCACGGGTGCCAATGCGACCAGCAACAACACCAATGCAAGATTTGGGCGCCAATATTCCGTGCCTGGATATTTGAAGCCATAGAGCAGCTGGTTCCAACGCTCAGTGAGAACTGAGAAGCAGGCGCCAACCTTGCCATCCAGAACCTCACGACATTCCGCGAGAGAGTTGGTGGTCCAGACGCCATTCAGCAACCACGGCAGGGTGCTGCTCAGCAGAGCATAGATCAGCGCCAGCGCCGCCAGGGTCAGGATCGAATTGGGGATGCTGGAGAACAGGTTCTCGCGCATCCATTTATAGACCCCGGTCTCGCGGCCCGGCGGCGGCGCCGGTGGGATCTGGGTTTCGCGGACAAAGGCGACAGTTTGTGCGTGTGTATCGCTCATGTCTCAGCGCTCCTTCAGTTTCACAGATGCGTTGTAGACGTTCATCACCATGGAGATGAGCAGCGACGCGGTGAGATAGAACAACATCAGCAGCAGCACGCATTCGATGGCGCGGCCGGTCTGGTTCAGCGTAATGCCGCCCAGGGTCGCGGTGATGTCGGCATAGCCCACAGCAATCGCCAGCGAGGAGTTCTTGGTGATGTTGAGGAAGTTGGAGATCAGCGGCGGAATAATGACGCGCAGCGCCTGCGGCAGCACCACGAGGTTCATGATCCGGCCCGGACGCAGACCCAGTGCTGCGGCAGCCTCAGTCTGACCCTTGTTGATCGCCTGAATACCCGCACGCACGTTTTCCGCGATGAAGGCACCGGTGTAGATCGACAGGGCAAACCACAGGGCAATCAGCGGCCCACCGATCTTGATACCGCCCTTGAAGTTGAAGCCTTTCAGCTCAGGCACTTCCCAGGACAGGCCCATGACAAACAGGACCAGCGCCAGTGGCACCAGCCAGACGCCCAAGGCAATCAGCTTGGTGTTGGGACGTACGCCGGTCTTTTCCTGCGTTTTGGTCGCGTTGGTCTCGACCCTGCGCATCACAAGGAAGGACCCGACCAACACTGCGATGATCACCAGCCAGTTCAACGCACCCGAGGCGAAGAAACCGCTCTCGAACCAGGGCATCGGGATGTAGACACCACGGTTGGTAAAGGCGAAGAGGTCAAACAGCATGCTCGACGTGGCGTTGTCACCCCGGAATTCCCGAGGCCCCGGCATCACGGCGGTCATGACGGTGAAAATGATGATGATCCAGATCAGAACCGGAATATTGCGGAAGATTTCCACATAAACGGCCATCAATTTGGAGACGAGCCAGTTGTTCGACAGGCGCAGAACACCCGCAATCACACCAAAGATGGTGGCGGTGATACAGGCAAGAACGGCCACCAGCAGCGTGTTCAGAACACCAACAACCGCCGCACGCGCGTGGCTGGACTGGCTGTCGTATTCGATCAGACGCTGGTTGATGTCGTAACCGGATGGATCCCCAAGGAACCCGTATGAAATATTCAGACCCGCGGCCCGCAGGTTCTGAATAAGGTTGTTCCCCAGATACCAGATGGCCAAGGCCAGAACCAGTGCAGCAATCGCCTGGAAGGTCAACGAACGATAGCGGGTATCGTTGACCAACATGGACAGCTGAAACTGTGCCTTTGGAGGGTCAGTGAGAGTTGACATGAATGTGTGATCCCCGTGGCTTATAGGTCAACTGATCGGCGGGGTTGGTTCCCTGCTCGCGTCAGACCTCAAGCGTTTTTGTTAGGATAGGTCGGTAGGAAAAAAGGGCGCAGGTTGGTCCTGCGCCCTTTCCTCAGTCGTTCTTAGCGGAAGGGCGGTGCGTAGAGCAGGCCGCCTTCGGTCCACTGTGCGTTCAGACCGCGTGCCAGACCAATCGGAGTGTCTTCGCCGATGTTCTTCGCAAAGACTTCGCCGTAGTTGCCGCCGGCGCCGATGGCGTTTTTCGCCCAGTCAGCCGACAGACCCAGCATTTCGCCCAGGGTGCCTTCGGTGCCCAGCAGACGGTTGATTTCCGGGTTCTCGGTACCTGCAGCCATCTCGCCGATATTGGCGGAGGTCACGCCCAGCTCTTCAGCTGCGACGAGTGCGTTCAGGCTCCAGCGGACAACGTCGCCCCACTCGTGGTCGCCGTGACGAACCAGCGGGCCCAGCGGCTCTTTGGAGATGATTTCGGGCAGCAGAACATGCGCCGAAGGATCATCAAAGGTCGCGCGGGTTGCCGCCAGACCAGACGCGTCGGTGGTGTAGACGTCACAGGCGCCTGCCAGGTACTGCTGCTGCGCTTCAGCGTTGGTTTCGATCGGAACCGGCTCATAGCTGATGTTGTTGGAGCGGAAGAAATCCGCCAGGTTCAGCTCGGTTGTGGTACCGGTCTGGATACAGACGGTCGCGCCATCCAGTTCCTTCGCGGAGGACACGCCCAATTCCTTGGGAACCATGAAGCCCTGACCGTCGTAGTAGTTCACACCAACAAATTCGAACTTCAGGTCGACATCGCGGCTGAAGGTCCAGGTGGTGTTCCGCGCCAGCATATCGATCTCGCCGGAGGCCAGAGCGGTGAAGCGGGTTTTGCCGGTGGTCGGCACGAATTCAACGGCGGTCGAGTCGCCCAGTACAGCCGCAGCAACCGCGCGGCAGACAGCAACGTCAAAACCTTCCCATTCGCCATTGGCATTGGGCGCTGCAAAGCCGACCAGACCAGTGGTCACGCCGCAGTTCAGCTTGCCACGGGCCTTGACGTCATCCAGCGTTCCCGCCGCAGCGGCACCGGCGGCCAGACCAGCAACAGTCAGCGCACCCAAAATTACCTTATTCTTCATGTTTACCTCTTCCTGATTGTCCGCCTATTTGGCGGCTCTTTTTGCCCGGCACCAGCCATGCCGGAGATAGGTGTTGAAACAGGGTTTTGCCCATTTCGCGATCGAGTGTGGTCGCATTCATCAACAAACGTCAAGTGCGGGATCAGGAATTTCGATGGGCGCATGCCGAACATTTTCGTGGGCGCGAACGATTTTTGCGGCTGCGCGGCAATCTCGGTAATATATTGCGCTAACAGGAAAAATCGTAGAACCGTTTAGCGTGTAAAAACGCATGGCGTTTCAGGTCAGCAGTGGCCTGGGCCTCTTCGTCCTGGCCCCATTGCTGCTCCTGCCACAGTTCATCCAGCCGAGACATTTCCCAGATCTGTTCGGCTGGGCGCCAGCCTTTTGCCGCTGCGAACCCAAGGATCAGAGACCCCGACATTGCTACCAGATCATGGAAAGCAGCCAGCTGAAATGGTGTCATTTCATGGACTAAGCCGCGCAACCGCGCCAGCGCCTCGGGGTTTTGCGGTGCATGCAATATTCCGGAACGCGGCTCCAAACGGGCGCGGAGCACATCTGCCGCCCACTCCAGCGCCGGGTCCCAGATTTCGGCCTGGCGCTGCACCAACTCGGTTGGCATCTGCGCGCGATAGCACAAAAGATCGGAATCGCCGTATTCGGCCAGCATATCCGCAACGGCGGCGCGCTGTTGTGTCACCTTGTCGATTGCGGCATTGGCCGAACGGGTGACCGGCATGGTGTTAGGGTTAACTGATTCGGTCTGCGCGTTCCATTCCGCCGCAATTGCCTCGGCCATTTCGCGACCCGGAACAGAAAGCGCAGCTTTTGACGGAGTTTTTACGCGCCGCCCGTCCAATTCCACCGCAAACCCATCCTCGGTTTCGGCCACTGAGACGGTTTTCCAGAATCGCTTTTGTTTCCACTCGCTCATATCGTCAGTCTTTCCAGATGTGCTGTAACAGCGGCGCCAGGTCGGCGAAGCTGTCGATAATGTGATCCGCCCCCAGCTGGTCCGCCGGGTGAAATCCCCAGTTCACGGCAATGGTGCGCACGCCGGCAGCCCGGCCCATATCGATGTCAAAACTGGTGTCGCCGATCATCACAGTATGCTCAGGCAGTGCCCCGGTCTCGGCCATCGCCCGCAGCACCATGGACGGATGCGGCTTTGACGGGTGGTGGTCCGCACATTGGCGGGTTACGAAACACCGCAGCTCATGCGCCTCGATCAGCGCATCCAATCCACGTTGAGATTTGCCAGTGGCTACCCCCAGCAGGTAGTGCGGCACGGCATTCAGCTCCGCCAGCACCTCTGCCGCCCCCGGGTAAAGCGGTGAATGCCCGGCACCCGCAGCCATGCGGGCGGATTTGTAGGCAGACTTATAGCCCTCAACCAACTCTGCCTGAACACTGGCATCCAGCGCCGGGGCCAGTTCGGCAATTGCCAAGGGCAGCGACAGGCCGACGATCGACAGAATCTCCGTCCGGTTGGGCGCCGCCAGTCCGACCCCGTCAAAGGCGGCCGCCATCGCCGAGGTGATCGCGCCCTGGCTGTCCGCCAGGGTACCATCCACATCAAACAGGATCAGACGCAACTCACCACTCATCTGTGCAGCCCCTTATTGCAGGCTCTCAAACGGATCTTCTGCCGCCAGATCTTCGGACCAGCCAAAGGTGTCCCAGCTGTCCTTCATGTGATCGGGCAAAGGTGCTGTGATCGACAGCGGCTTTTTCGTGGTCGGATGCTCAAACGCCATACGGCGGCAGTGCAAATGCAGCTTCTTGGAGATAATCCCCCCCAGCTGCGCGCCCCAGCCATCGCCGAGGTTTTCCTGACTGGAGCCACCGTATTTGCCGTCACCGGCAATCGGGTGACCGATTTCCGCCATATGCGCGCGCAGCTGATGGGTACGGCCTGTGATCGGCTCCATCGCAACCCAGGCCGCACGGCTGGCCACACGGTAGAGCGTGGCGTAATGGGTGTGCGAGCGTTTGGCGCCGGGTGTGCTGTCCACCTCATTGGAATGGATGGCGATCATTTTCTCGCCCTCGCCCGATTTGCCGTGTCCCGGCGCCTTCACCAGGCCGCATTTGATTTCACCAAGATAGGGCGTCGGCACCCCGGCCACCAGCGCCCAATAGATCTTGCGGGTGGCGCGATGCCGGAAGGCTGCGGTCAGCGACTGCGCCGCGAGGCGGGTGCGCGCCAGCACCAGCACACCTGAGGTGTCCTTGTCCAAACGATGCACCAGACGCGGCTTTTCTTCGGCGTCGAACTGCAGGGCCGCACTCAGCCCGTCGACATGTTTGGTGGTGCCGCTGCCGCCCTGCACCGCCAAACCTGCGGGTTTGTTCAACACGATGACGGCATCGTCCTTGTAGATCACACAGCCACGGATCATCTTGGCGTCCGCTTCGGAAATCCGGTAGCTCGGCGCCTCTGCCGGTTTCAGATCGCTTGCGCCAAGCGGCGGCACACGCACCACCTGCCCGGCGGCGACGCGGCTGTTGGCCTTCACCCGGCCCCCATCCAGACGCAATTCGCCCTTGCGGCACATCTTCTCGATCCGCCCCTGGCTCACATGCGGGAACAGCCGCCGCAGCCAGCGGTCAATACGCTGGTCTGCATCGTCTTCACTGACGGTAATCATCTGTACGCCGCTCATGCGAACACTCCTCTGGCGGCCATAAGGCCGAAAAACAGCCCGCCGACCGACAGGCCCACGGACAACAGCACATAGAGCGCAGCCTGCCCGAAGGCGCCGCGCTCGATCAGGGTGGCCGTCTCAAGCGAGAAGGCCGAAAACGTTGTGAAACCGCCCAGAAGGCCAGTCATCACAAACGGGCTCAGGTGGGTCAGCCCCTTATGGGCGGCCGTGACAATAAAGGCGCCCATAAGAAAGGAGCCGATCACATTCACCGTCAGAATCGCCACCGGAAATTCTCCCGCCCCAAAAAGGCGGTAAATCCCCAAACCGGCCAGATAGCGGCAGGCGGCACCGATCGCGCCGCCCAAGGCCACATATAGAACCGAAAAAACCATCAACGGTCTGTCGCCGGCTGGCGCATGGATGTCAAGTTTTGCGCAAGCATGGCAGCATTGCGCAGCGGCGCAGGCCCGTCACCTTTCCCAAAATACTCGCGCCGCAGGCACCGGCTTTTTCCCGCAAAGCCGGATCAGCTGTTCCGTTTGGCGCGCAAATTGGCGAAATACTCGGTCCGGCGCTTTAACTCGCGCTCGAACCCGCGCTCAACCGGCTGATATAGCACCGGACGTGGCACATCGTCGGGAAAGTAGTTCTGTCCAGAAAACCCATCTGCCGCGTTGTGGTCGTAGTCATAGCCGTCACCGTAGCCTTGCGATTTCATCAGCTTGGTCGGCGCATTCAGAATATGTTTCGGCGGCGGGGCACTGCCGGTCTGTTTCGCCAGTCGGCGCGCCGCCTTATAGGCCATGTAGCCGGCGTTGGTCTTCGGCGCGAGGGCCAGATAGATCACCGCCTGCGCCAGCGCCAGCTCGCCCTCTGGACTGCCCAGACGCTCATAGGTTTCCCAAGCCTGAATGCAGATGCCCTGCGCCTGCGGGTCGGCAAGGGCGATATCCTCAACCGCCATCCGGGTCAGGCGGCGGGCCAGGTACCGGGGATCCTCTCCCCCCTCCAGCATACGGGCGAACCAATAAAGGGCTGCATCCGGGTCCGAACCGCGCACGGATTTATGCAGCGCGGAAATCAGATTGTAATGCTCATCACCGGATTTGTCGTATTTCGCCGCCCGCCGCATCAGCCGTGCAGCCAGCGCCTCACGCCCCAACGGGCGATCTACCTTCCAGGCCGCAACCTGTTCGATCAGGTTCAGCAGGGCGCGCCCGTCGCCATCGGCCATCTCCTGCAAGGCGTCCCGCGCATCCGGGGTCAGCGGCAGGGCGCGATCCAGTTCCTGCTCCGCCCTCTGGTTCAGCCGTTCCAAGTCCGTAAGCGACAAGCGCTCCAACACCAAGACCTGCGCGCGGCTCAGCACAGCGGCGTTCAGCTCAAAACTCGGGTTCTCGGTCGTGGCCCCGACCAGGAGGATGGTGCCATCCTCCATATGCGGCAGGAACCCGTCCTGCTGGGCCTTGTTGAATCGATGGATCTCATCCACGAAGAGCAGCGTGCCCTGCCCGTTCTGGCGGCGGATCTTGGCCGCCTCGAACACTTTCTTCAGATCCGGCACGCCGGTGAAAATGGCTGAGATCTGCACAAAATGCAGATCCGTCTCTCGCGCCAGAAGCCGCGCGATGGTGGTCTTGCCCACACCGGGCGGCCCCCAGAAGATCAGCGACGAGAGCGAGCCGGAGGCCAGCATCACCCCAAGCGGCGCCTCCTCACCAAGGACCTGCGCCTGACCGATCACCTCTGCCAGCGACTGCGGACGCAGGCGATCCGCCAGCGGGCGGTTCACCTCCGATTGCGGGTCCGGGCGGGGGGCGGCATCGCCACTGTCAAAGAGATCCGCCATGATCAGAGCCGGTAGCGCAGCGAGACGCGCTGGCCCTGCCGGTTGAGATCGACCTTCATCCAACGGCCGACGGTCGCCAGCACGTCAGACACATCGGAGGGCGAGGCAATCACCTCATTGTTGATGCCCAGAATGATATCTCCTGCGCGCAGACCGACGCGGCCGCCATAGGCGCCGGGGTCGGTGATCACCACCCCGTCAGAGGACAAAGGCAGCTGGAACCGCAGGATCGATTGCGGATTGATCCGCGCGACCGTCAGTCCCGGCAGCGGCGTGTTTTTATCAAGGCTGAGCGGGTTGGCAGGTGGCTCATCCGGGGCCAGCATCATCTCGACCGTCAACACCTCGCGTTCGCCTGCCCGCAAACGGGTGATCTCGGCCGTATCGCCGAGCCCGGTAACGGACATGCGGAACACCATCTCCGACGGGGAGTTCACCACCTGCCCGGCCACGTCAAGGATCACATCGCCCACCTCAAACCCCGCCTTGGTGAAAGGGCTGGAGGGGTGCAGTTCGGAGATCACCATCCCCTCCGGCAGGTCCATCCCCAGCGAGGCCGCCAGATCCGCATCCACCGGCTGCCCCATCATGCCAGCCCAGGGGCGCTGGAATTCCTCGGCGCCCTGATCGGCCTGTCGCATAAACGCGCGCACCAAATTGGCGGGGATGGCAAAGCCGATACCATTTGAGCCGCCGGAGCGGGTCACGATACGGGTGTTGATGCCGATTAGGTCACCATTCACATCAATCAGCGCCCCGCCAGAGTTACCGGGGTTGATCGGCGCATCTGTCTGGATGAAATAGCCAATACCCTCCCCTGTCGCCGCGCCGCTGCGCGCCAGACCGGAGACGATCCCGCTGCTGACGGTCTGACCAACGCCGAAGGGATTGCCGATGGCCAGCGCCAGCTCACCCACCTCAACCCCGTCACTGTCGCGCAGCTCCAGATAGGGCAGGTCTTCGGCCTCTTCCAATTGCAGAATGGCCAGGTCACTGGCCTGATCCGCCAGCACCACCTGTGCCGCATATTCGCGCCGGTCTGTGGTCACCACACGGATGTCGGTTGCCATGCCCACAACGTGGTAATTCGACACCACAATGCCATCCGCAGACAGGATCACCCCAGATCCGAGGGAGTTCTGCACACGGGGTTGGGGCTTCGAGAGGCCGCGAAAGAAATCATCAAAGAACGGGTCGTTCATAAAAGGCGTGCGGCGCTGTTCATGGACAATCTTGGCGTAGATATTGACCACGGCCGGAGCGGCCTCTTTCACCAAGGGTGCAAAGCCGAGGGAAATTTCCGCCTGATTCTGCGGCACACGGGTCTCTGCGAGCGCCTGTGTGGTGGGGATCTGAGTGGCCAGAAACAGGCCCGCTGCGGTCAGGATTGCGCGAAACATGACGACTCCGATTGTTCTTGTGAACAGGATATGCGGACCGGAGGCATCTTTTACAAGGTTGGATTTGCGGGGGAAAAACGCTTCATTTTCACCCACCCGCTTTCAGCCCGCCGCGCGGAGTGCGAAAACGAAAAACCCCCGCCCTGTTGCCAGAGCGGGGGTCAGGTCCGGTCAGATGACCGATCTGATTATTCGTCAGCAGCAGCTTCTGCTTCGGCCAGACGTGCCTTGTCGGCGGCGCCTTTGGCATCGCGATCACGATCAACGAATTCGATGATCGCCATCGGTGCCATGTCGCCATAGCGGAAACCGGCTTTCAGGATACGGACATAGCCGCCCTGACGGTCTTTGTAGCGCGGGCCCAGAACCTCGAACAGTTTTGCGACGTCCTTGTCTTCCTTCAGCTTGGACGCGGCCTGACGACGGGCGTGCAGGTCGCCGCGCTTTGCCAGGGTGATCATCTTTTCGATGATCGGGCGCAGTTCTTTTGCTTTGGGAAGGGTTGTCTTGATCTGCTCGTGCTCGATCAGCGAGCCAGCCATGTTGGAGAACAGGGCCTTACGGTGCTCATGAGTACGGTTCAGGCGGCGGTAACCACGTGCGTGACGCATTTTGATAGTCCTTTGATCTGCGTTTTTGCTTTGTCAGGCTGCTGATGCGTGTCAGCGGCTCACCTTGGGGCGTGTGCCCTTGTTGTCCCCGGCACATCCGGGCATTTCGGGCGGCCCGTAAGCCGCCCAATCTTTTAGAAGCTGTCTTCGAACTTCTTCGCCAGATCTTCGATGTTGTCCGGCGGCCAGTCCTCGACGTCCATGCCAAGGTGCAGACCCATGCCCGACAGCACTTCTTTGATCTCGTTCAGCGACTTGCGGCCGAAGTTCGGCGTGCGCAGCATTTCTGCTTCGGTCTTCTGGATGAGATCGCCGATGTAGACGATGTTGTCGTTCTTCAGGCAGTTTGCCGAACGTACGGACAGTTCCAGCTCGTCCACTTTCTTCAACAGAAGCGGGTTGAACTCGAGACCGTCGTCATCGTCCTGACGGTTTGCCGATTCCGGCTCGTCGAAGTTGACGAAGATCGACAGCTGATCCTGCACGATACGGGCCGCATAAGCGACCGCGTCATCGGGCGTGATGGAGCCGTCTGTTTCGATCTTCATGGTCAGTTTGTCATAGTCCAGAACCTGACCTTCGCGGGTCGGCTGAACGTCATAGGAGACCTTCTTGACCGGCGAATAGATGGCGTCGATCGGGATCAGACCGATGGGCGCATCTTCGGGCTTGTTCTTGTCAGCAGAGACATAGCCCTTGCCGGTGTTGACGGTCAGTTCCATGAACAGATCCGCACCATCATCAAGGTGGCAGATCACGTGTTCACGGTTCAGCACTTCGATGCCAGCGGATTCGGAGATGTCACCGGCGGTGACAACTGCGGGGCCTTTGGCATTGATCGAAAGACGCTTGGGGCCTTCGACTTCCATGCGCAGCGACACACCTTTGAGGTTCAGGATGATGTCGGTGACATCTTCGCGAACGCCGGCGACGCTGGAGAATTCATGCAGGACGTTGTCGATCTGCACGGAGGTGATGGCGGCGCCTTGCAGCGAGCTCATCAGGACGCGGCGCAGCGCGTTGCCCAGTGTCAGACCAAAGCCGCGCTCCAGCGGTTCAGCCACAACGGTGGCCTGGCGTGCGGGATCATTGCCCGGCTTCACGTCAAGCTGAGTCGGCTTGATCAGTTCAGCCCAATTCTTGTGGATCATGCGGTCCCTCCATTCCTGTCTATACCTCATGTCCGAAGGTACAGACGCCCGAGGTTTCAAATGGCGTACTGGGGCCTTGCAGAAATCGCAAAGCCCCAGCAAAAATCAGTGTCGCTTAGACGCGACGGCGCTTCGGCGGACGGCAGCCGTTGTGCGCGATCGGGGTCACATCACGGATCGAGGTGATGTTGAAGCCCACTGCGGCCAGAGCGCGCAGTGCGGATTCACGGCCCGAACCGGGACCCTGAACTTCGACTTCCAGAGTTTTAACGCCGTGTTCCTGCGCCTTTTTGCCTGCGTCTTCAGCAGCCATCTGAGCCGCATAAGGAGTCGATTTACGCGACCCTTTGAAGCCCATGGTGCCTGCGGAGGACCAGGAAATCGCATTGCCTTGCACGTCCGAGATCAGGATCTTGGTGTTGTTGAACGAGGAGTTCACATGTGCAACGCCGGAGGCGATGTTCTTGCGCTCTTTGCGCTTGGTACGAGTCTTATCGCGTGCCATTGATCAAACCCTCCCTTATTTCTTCTTACCAGCAATGGCCTTTGCGGGGCCTTTGCGAGTACGAGCGTTGGTGTGGGTACGCTGACCGCGAACGGGCAGGTTACGACGATGGCGCAGACCGCGGTAGCAGCCGAGGTCCATCAGACGCTTGATGTTCATCTGAACTTCACGGCGCAGGTCGCCTTCGACGGTGTAGTTGGCGTCGATGTGCTCACGCACGGCCAGAACTTCAGCGTCGGACAGCTCGTTTACACGACGGGTTGCGTCGATGCCTACGGCTTCGCAGATGGCTTCAGCAGAGGTCGTGCCAATGCCAGTGATATAGGTGAGGGCGATCGGTACCCGCTTTGCAGTCGGGATGTTTACGCCGGCAATACGTGCCACGTGTCACTTTCCTTTTCGTTGCGGTTCCGTAGCGCCGGAACCTTTTTTCACAACGCTTGACCTTGGCAGTGTCGCCCGTTGGTCCAGCATTTCGAGGTGGTCAGGGCGGCAGAAATTGCACGCACCTGTGATGATTCCCAGAAGGGATGGGGTTCCCTATGTGGAAATCGCACTATGGTCAACCCGTCGGCAAGACTGGGGCCGAAGTTTCCCCCAAGGTCAACCTCCCGCAGCGCAATTTGTGAGGTATTTCTGCCAGCACGCGACCACGTACAAAAACGCCCCGGCCGGTGTGGCGCGGGGCGTTTTCAAATCCAAACGGATCAGGCCATCAGTCACCCATGATCCAGCCGAGGTTTTTGCGGACCTCTTCGATGGACGCCAGACCGTCGAGGCGCTGCAGGTTGCCCTTGGCATAGTAATAGCCGATCAGCGGCGAGGTCTTCTTGTAGTATTCCATCAGACGGGTGCGGAGGCTTTCCTCGTTGTCATCCGGGCGGCGTTTCTGGCTGGTGCCACCGCAATTGGTGCATTTGCCATCCTCAGGCCAGGGCTTGGTCTCGTCGTGATAGACCTCACCGCAATCGCCACAGGTGGAGCGACCGGTGATGCGGGCGACCAATGCGGTGTCATCCACCTGCATCTCAATCACCGCATCCAGTTTCTGACCAGTTTCGCGCAGCAGTTCCGCCAGCGCATCCGCCTGAGCGAGTGTGCGGGGGAAGCCGTCGAAGATAAAGCCGCCCTCGGCCCCCTCTTCGATCTTCTCACGGATCAGACCGATCACGATGCGATCCGTGACCAGCTCACCGCGGGCGATCACTGCGGCAACCCGCTGGCCCATTTCACTGCCCGACGCCTGCGCATCGCGCAGCATGTCGCCGGTGCTCAGCTGAACCATATTGCGAGATTCAACCAGGTAACGGGCTTGTGTTCCCTTGCCCGCGCCGGGCGGGCCCAGAAGGATAATATTGCTCATCGGCGTGCAGGTCCCCGTCGTGTCCGTTTCTTATTCCGACCGCGCAGCTGGCTCTTTTCAATGAGACCTTCGTATTGATGCGCAAGCAGGTGGCTTTGTGCCTGTTGAATGGTGTCCATCACAACAGAAACCACAATCAACACGGAGGTACCGCCAAAGTAAACCGGGATTGCAAGCTGACCGCGCAGGATTTCCGGTAGTAGACAGACAGCAGCCAGATAGGCGGAGCCCAGGACCAGCACACGGTTGACCACATATTCGAGGTATTCCGCGGTCTTTTTGCCGGGGCGGATGCCGGGGACAAAACCGTTCTGGTTCTTCAGGTTATTGGCCACCTCGTCAGGTTTGAAGGACACGTTGAAGGTGTAGAAATAGGCAAAGAACACGATCATGCCGACGAAGAACAACAGGTAGAGCGGCTGACCGGGGCCGAAGTTGGCCAGCAGCCAAGACATAATCGGACCGCTGGTTGCATTCGACGAGAAGGTGGAGATGGTCACCGGCAGCAGCAGCAAGGACGAAGCGAAGATTGCGGGAATCACACCTGCCGGGTTCACCTTGACCGGCAGGTGGCTGGAACCACCGTCATAGACCTTCATGCCGACCTGACGGCGCGGATACTGGATGTGGATCTTGCGCAGGGCGCGTTCCATGAACACCACGAACATGATGATCGCGATCATCATCAGGATTACCGCGATAATCACTGCCGGGCTAATGGCACCGG
The DNA here is from genome assembly GCF_002407245.1 of Phaeobacter piscinae. Lineage (NCBI taxonomy): Bacteria > Pseudomonadati > Pseudomonadota > Alphaproteobacteria > Rhodobacterales > Roseobacteraceae > Phaeobacter > Phaeobacter piscinae. The sequence continues at coordinate 3,023,271 of NZ_CP010681.1, forward strand.
AGCGGCCGGAGGCCAGGAACTGGGCAATTGCGGCGGGCACCTCGGCGATGATGCCAACGAAGATGATCAGGGAGATACCATTGCCGATGCCGCGCTGGGTGATCTGCTCGCCGAGCCACATCAGGAACATGGTGCCGCCGACCAGCGTGATCATGCAGGCGAGACGGAAATACAGGCCCGGATCCGTCGCCAGATCGCCCGATTCGAGCGACACAGCGAGGCCATAGGCCTGCGCCGTGGCCAGAAGCACGGTGCCGTAACGGGTGTATTGGTTGATTTTCTTGCGGCCCTGCTCGCCCTCTTTTTTGAGCTGTTCGAGCGCCGGGACCATCGAGGTCAGCAGCTGCACAATGATCGACGCCGAAATATAGGGCATGATGCCAAGTGCAAAGATGCCCATACGGCCAAGCGCACCGCCGGTGAACATGGACACCATGCCCCCGATGCCCTGCCCTGCCGAGGTCATGAACTGGCGCAGAGCATCCGCATCAATCCCCGGAACGGGAATATAGGTGCCCAGGCGATAGACAATCAAAAGCCCGAGCGTAAACAGGATGCGGTTGCGCAGATCCGTGGCTTTGCCAAGAGCGGCCCAGCTGGTGTTCGCCGCCATTTGTTCTGCTGCTGATACCATAAAAAAGGTCTCTTCTTGCGAAAACGCCGCCCAGGGCCGTTTTCCGGCTCGGGCGGCGTTAATGGAAAACTGAAGACTATGTAAGCGGCATCGGCGCCGCTCACAAGCTGTTACTCAGCTGCGGCAGTGTTTGCCACGGTCAGGGCGCCACCAGCCTTTGCGACCGCGTCAACGGCGGCCTTGGAGGCGCCGGTCACAGCGATGGTTGCCTTGGCAGTGAAGTCACCCTTTGCCAGAACGCGGATACCGTCCAGTTTACGGCGTACCAGACCCGAAGAAATCAGGGTATCTTCGGTGATGGAACCGGCTTCCAGCTTGCCTTCGTCGATGAATTTCTGGATCAGGCCCAGGTTCACAACGGCGTAGGACTTACGGTTCGGCTTGTTGAAGCCACGCTTCGGCAGGCGTTGGTAGAGGGGCATCTGGCCGCCTTCGTAGCCATTGATCGAAACACCCGAACGGGATTTCTGACCTTTGATACCACGGCCACCCATTTTACCTTTACCGGAACCCGGACCACGGGCAACGCGCATACGTTTTTTGGCGGCGCCTGGATTGTCGCGCAGTTCATTGAGTTTCATATCGCTTCTCCTTTGCCGGAAGTGCCCCCGAAGCGGATTAGGGCAGACACGGCGTTTCTTGGTTTTATGATTCTGTGTCCCGCAGGACCACCGGGGGCGTATAGACCCGATGCGGAGCGGGATCAAGGGTGCAATATGGCTGGCAACTGGCTCCCAAAGGCGCACAGCCAGACGCAGCGCCGGGGCCTCTGCCCTGCCGGTTGCGTGTTATTCTGCTACCTCATGGTTCCGTTGCGTTTGTGGCCGACCATAAAGGGTGGCGGCGCCGCCGGGGTATGTGGGACGGGATCTCTCCCGTGCGAGGATAATATTATCGTGCTTCCCGACTGCCACGCCGGGGCCCTGGTCATCGGTGCCGGGGGTGTCAGGCCCGGCGGGTGATCGCGATCCTGTGCAGGATGCCACAGGCGCATGAACGGATCATGGAGCGGGCGGGCGCTGGGGTCGCAACGGCCAGCTACTGGCCAACACCCGGCCTCTTATTGGCCCGCCGCCTCAGAAACCAAAAACGCCCCCGCAAAGCGGAGGCGCGTCCAGTCCGGCCCCTGAGGGAGGAGAGAGAGCCAGTCTGACACTTGGGCAACCCAGGGGCGGCAGCAATACTGCGATCAGCCCCGGATGGCAAAGCTCAGTGGCCGTAGGCCTGAACATGAGCGATCTGCGGAATATCGCAGCGACGCACGCCGATGTCGGCCAGATCGCGGTTGGAAAGGCTGTCCAGCTCAGCGAAGGTGCGTTTGTACTCGGCGCGACGCGCCCAGCTATCCTTGATCTCTTCTGCCAGGCCGCGCAGGCGGGTGATCAGATTGAAGCCAGTGTCGGTGGTGTTGATGACATGTGCCATGGTATTGGTCCTTTCTCTGGCCGGACGAATTTCCGGCTGTTCTCAATTGTGTCTGTTTCAGTGACACCCGTGAGATAGGCGCAAATGTTTGCGCAAACAACTGACAGCTCGGACTGCCCGCTATGCATGCCAAGCATAGGAGGTGACTCAAACGTCAACCCGCCCGTCCGGGCTGCGTTCTGGGGTTTCTGCACCCCTCTGGACCCGTGGACCCGGGGGCGCACAGCCCCAACAGACATCGGCGTGAGAGCCTGACATACATGAGCACCAGGTTGGCCAGAAAAAGAAAAAAGCGCCCCGAAATCGGGGCGCTTTCTGTATTCTTGGCTCATGCGAGAGAGGCTTAGTCGCGCTCTTCGATGATCTCAACCAGATGCGAGATCTTGTTGACCATACCGCGTACGGAAGGGGTATCTTCCAGTTCGCGAGTCTTGTGCATCTTGTTCAGGCCCAGGCCAACGAGGGTAGCGCGCTGGTCTGCGGGGCGGCGGATCGGGGAACCGATCTGCTTAACAACGATGGTTTTTGCCATGTGTCCGTCTCCTTACGCTTCTGCTTCAGCGGCAGGTGCTTCATCCCGCTTGGGCAGGATGTCGGCGACTTTTTTGCCACGACGCTGAGCAACCGAACGAGGCGACTGCTCTTTTTTCAGACCGTCCATAGTGGCGCGGATCATGTTGTAGGGGTTCTGCGAACCGATCGACTTCGAAACAACGTCTTTGACGCCGAGCATTTCGAAGACAGCACGCATCGGACCACCTGCGATGATACCGGTACCTTCAGGGGCGGTGCGCATGACAACTTTGCCTGCGCCGTGACGGCCGTGCATGTCGTGATGCAGGGTGCGGCCTTCTTTCAGCTGCACACGGATCATCTGACGCTTGGCCTGCTCGGTGGCTTTACGAATGGCCTCGGGGACCTCTTTCGCTTTACCTTTACCGAAGCCGACGCGGCCTTTCTGATCGCCAACAACCACAAGAGCGGCGAAGCCAAAGCGCTTACCACCTTTTACGGTTTTCGACACCCGGTTGATCGCGACCAGACGGTCAGCAAATTCCGGTGTTTCTTCTTCGCGGCGGCCACGGCCACGGCGATTTTCACGTTCTGCCATGAGGCAATCCTTTTTTCTGGCGACAAGCGCCTGACGTATACTCAATCCAGGTGGGCAAGGGCCGAACCGGCCCACCCCCGGATCATCGGGATGGCGCGAACGCCATCCACCTTGACTTAGGGTGCGCCCCGCGTTCCCGGACAACCGAAAACACAGGGCGCAGATCCTTAGATCTTCAGGCCGCCTTCACGCGCAGCGTCGGCCAGAGCCTTCACCTTGCCGTGAAACAGGAAGCCGCCACGATCGAAATAGGCCTCGGAGACGCCTGCCGCCTTGGCGCGCTCGGCAATAACCGAACCCACTTTGGTGGCTGCTTCGACGTTGTTCTTGCCAACGAGACCCAGGTCTTTTTCCAGGGTCGATGCCGAAGCGAGGGTCACACCACGTACGTCGTCGATCAGTTGAACAGAGATGTTCTTGTTCGAACGGTGCACGGACAGGCGCGGACGGCCTGCGTTGACCTTGCGAAGCTTGTTCCGGACGCGCAGCCGGCGCTTCAGAAACAGGGTGCGTTTGCTGTTTGCCATTTTGCTGGTCCTTACTTCTTCTTGCCTTCCTTGCGGAAGATAAACTCGCCTTTGTAGCGAATGCCTTTGCCTTTGTAGGGCTCGGGACGACGCCAGTCGCGGATTTTGGCCGCAACTTCGCCAACGAGTTGTTGATCATTACCTTCGACAACGATTTCAGTCTGCTTCGGAGCGGTAATGGTGATACCTTCCGGGGCAGTGAAATCAACGTCGTGGCTGTAGCCCAGGTTCAGCTTCAGGGTGTTGCCCTGCATCTGAGCCCGGTAACCCACACCCTGGATCTCCAGCTCTTTTTTGAAGCCGGAGGTCACGCCTGCAACCAGGTTTGCGACCATGGTGCGGGACATGCCCCACTGCTGGCGCGCGCGCTTGGATTTGCCGCGGGGGTCCACTTTGACGACATTATCGTCAACCGTCAGGGTGACGTCGTCGGTCGCGGTGAAGGTACGGGCGCCTTTCGGGCCTTTAACTTCGATGGTCTGGCCGGACACAGAAGCAGTTACGCCGCTGGGAAGTTCGACCGGTTTTTTACCAATACGGGACATCGTGGGGCCTCCTTAGAAGACGGTGCAGAGCACTTCGCCGCCAACGTTGGCTGCGCGTGCGCTTGCGTCCGACATCACACCCTTGGGGGTGGAGACAATCGACACACCCAGGCCCTGACGGACCGACGGGATGTCATTGACGCCCATGTAAACGCGACGACCGGGTTTGGAGACCCGCTTCAGTTCACGAATGACAGGTTCGCCGTCGAAGTACTTCAGGCTGATTTCGAGAGCCGGGTGGCCCTTTGCATCAGTCGCAGACTCATAACCGCGGATGTAACCCTCTTGCTTGAGCACATCCAGAACCCATGCACGCAGCTTGGAAGCCGGTGTCATGACAGTGGATTTGCCGCGCATTTGCGAGTTACGGATACGGGTGAGCATATCGCCGATAGGATCGTTCATATCAGTCTCTCCCTTACCAGCTCGATTTCACCATGCCGGGGATCTGGCCATTCGAGCCCAGTTCCCGCAGAGCGATACGGCTGATCTTCAGCTTACGGTAGTAAGCGTGAGGACGGCCGGTCAGCTGGCAGCGATTGTGCAGACGGGTTGCCGACGAGTTACGCGGCAGTTTCGCCAGTTCGAGGCGCGCTTTAAAACGCTCTTCCATCGGGCGAGATTCGTCGTTTGCGATTTCTTTCAGCTCGGCACGCTTTGCGGCGTATTTTGCCACCAGGCGCTCGCGCTTCTTCTCGCGTTCGATCATGCTTTTCTTAGCCATGTCTCTTCCTTCCCGCGCTTAGCTGTTGAAGGGCATGTTGAATGCTTTCAACAGCGCCTTGGCTTCCGCGTCGGTGTTCGCGGTGGTGGCAATCACGATGTCCATACCCCAGGGTTCGTCGATCTTGTCGAAGTCGATCTCGGGGAAGACCATGTGCTCTTTCAGACCCATGGCGTAGTTGCCACGGCCGTCAAAAGACGTGCCCGAAACGCCGCGGAAGTCGCGGATACGGGGCATCGCGATGGTGGTCAGACGGTCGAGGAATTCATACATCCGGTCGCCGCGCAGAGTCACCTTTGCGCCCATCGGCATGCCTTCGCGAACGCGGAAGCCAGCGATGGAGTTCTTTGCCACGGTGGTCAGAGCTTTCTGGCCCGCGATTGCGGTCAGGTCAGCCTGAGCAGACTTGGCTTTCTTGCTGTCTTTGACGGCAGCACGGCCGCAGCCGATGTTCAGAACGATTTTCTCCAGCTTGGGGATCATCATCTCGTTCTTGTAGCCGAACTCTTCTTTCAGGGCGCCACGGATGGAGTCCTTGTAGAGAGTTTTCAGACGCGGGGTGTAGGTTGCGTTATCAAGCATCGATCACGTCCCCCGTGGTTTTAGCGAAGCGCACTTTCTTGTCGCCTTCCATGCGGAAGCCAACGCGGGTTGCTTTGCCATTTGCGTCCAGCAGAGCCAGGTTCGACAGCTGGATCGGCAGTGCCTTAGGCAGACGGCCACCCTGGTCGGACTGGGTCTGACGGGTGTGGCGGATTGCCATGTTCACACCGTCAACGATGGCTTTGCCAGCTTTGGGGTCAACGGAGGCAATGGTGCCTTCTTTGCCCTTATCCTTGCCGGCCAGCACGACGACCTTGTCGCCTTTGCGGAGTTTAGCAGCCATGATTACAGCACCTCCGGAGCGAGCGAGATGATCTTCATGAAGTTTTTCGCGCGCAGTTCACGAACAACCGGGCCAAAGATACGGGTACCTACCGGCTCGTTGTTGTTGTTCAGGATGACAGCTGCATTGCGGTCAAAACGGATTGCGGTGCCGTCTTCACGACGGACCTCTTTGGCGGTGCGTACGACGACGGCCTTGCGGACGTCCCCTTTTTTCACGCGGCCGCGCGGGATGGCTTCCTTGACCGAGACGACGATGATGTCGCCTACGGATGCGTATTTACGCTTGGAACCACCCAGAACCTTGATGCACTGAACTCGGCGAGCGCCGGAGTTGTCAGCAACATCCAGGTTTGTTTGCATCTGGATCATGTGGTTTCTCCCGACCTTTGGGGCGCCGATGCGTGGCGTGATCCCCCAGGGTTTCGACTTTGCTGTTCAGCCCAGTCGCCAGGAGTCTCGGATGAGACTCTTAGGCTTCCAGAACTTCCCAGCGTTTCGTTTTCGATTTCGGCGCGCATTCGATGATGCGTACGGAGTCGCCGACCTTGAAAGCGTTCTGTTCATCGTGAGCCCGGTATTTCTTGGACTTACGGATGGTTTTCTTCAGAACCGGATGCGTAAAGCGGCGCTCTACGGAAACGGTGACGGTCTGTGCGTTGGCGTCGGAGGTCACAACGCCGGACAGGATACGTTTAGGCATTCGAGAAGCTCCTTATTCAGCTGCTGCTGCAGCTTTTTCGTTCAGGATGGTTTTGACGCGTGCAGCATTGCGGCGAGCCGCCTTGATGCCTGCGGTCGATTCCAGCTGACCGGTTGCCTGCTGAAAACGCAGGTTGAAGCTCTCTTTTTTCAGGGATGCGAGGGTATCGCGGAGTTCATCCACGGTTTTCTCGCGCAGATCATTGGCGTTCATCGCCTTTGTTCCTTGTCCTAAGCACCAGAAGGCCCCGAATGGGTCACCTTGTTACCTGGTGGGTTATGTCACACCGCGCCAAAAGACGCGGCAAAAAGAATCACCAGCCCCGGATCCAGACAGATCAAGGGTCAGGCGATGGGTCCACTTACAGGAGGTGGGCGGTCGGAGCAAGGGCGAAGTTTGCGACACCGTTTGCACCCGGTCACAGCGTTTAGCGCAGTGCCCGAACCCGCGTTAAGATCGTATCAAATTGCCACCCGTTTTGCAGCCGTGCAAGCCACAGACGTTTGCTTATCCCAGAAATCATCACCGCGCGCCGTCTCGCCTTAACACGCTGAATATCCTGAATGCCGATCTGATCGGCAATGCCCTGCTTTTCAACAATCAACACGCGCCGCGTGGTGATGATGTAGGTGACCGAGCGAAAGGCGCGATGGATGAACAGCCAGATCACCAGTGCCACTGGTGCGCAAAGCACGATGACGATTATCTCGCTCAGTGTTGGCGCTATGCGGGCGTGAGTGGCATAGACAACTTGCTCACCATCACTGAGTTCAATTGCCGCGTGATGGTACATCTGGATCACTTGCCGGTCTTCATTTGGATTTTACCCCACCGGGGATGACGGCGGGGCAAAGGGAACTCACAGATTATTTGCAGTCATACCAGATAGTCGTCGCGGGTCGCTGCGTTCCATTTGCCAAAGTCGCAACGCTCGCCTTCGGGGCCTTATACACGGTTAAGACAGGCTCACCGATACGTTCGCAGTAGCCCGCTACACGACGATCAATAGCTTTAGAGCTAACTTCATTCTTGAAGTAGATGATCTGCAAGAATGAGCCGACAGGGAGAGCCAGATGGATCCCCGTTCGATCAGCAGGATTAGGAAAAACCTGCGCAATGAGAGACCCACGTCGCATCGCTGCTTTCTCAGAATCAACGCAGGCTGACAGCGCCATCAGGGATACAGAAGCAAGAATTAGAATTGATTTCATTTAGTCAGCCATCCTTTTAGGTTGTGCACCCTGCATAGTTACCATCGCTGCAGGCGCAACCCAAGATTCACTCCCAGCGGTAATTAAAACTCACCGAGACGCGCTCGTCTTCGGACATGTTCATCGGCACCTCATGGCGGATGAAGCTCTCCCAGAGCAGCACATCGCCGACATTAGGCTTCTGGTAGACAAAGCTCTTCAGCTCCTGCCGGCACTCCTTAGTGCGCGGCGGATGCGCCATCATCATGGCGTGGCGCGGATCTTCCAGCTTCAGCGCGGAAGCCCCGTCCGGCATCGACACATAGGTGGTGCCGGAAATCACCGAATGGGGGTGGATGTGGCTGGCATGGGTGCCGCCTTCGGGCAGGATGTTGATCCAGAGATCCTCAAGCACCAAGGCGCGACCGTCGAGATCGAGCTCCAGATCCTTGGCAAAGGCCGCGACATGCAGGTCCAGCGATTTCACCAGGTCAGCGAAGATCGGGAAGCGCCAGGGCAGATCCGTCAACGAGGCATAGGAGGTGTAGCCGGGATAGCCGTTCTCCTCGCACCAGTCCTGGCCGGCATCGTCGTCTTGCGCGATCACGAAGCAGGAGTTTTCAAGTTCACCGGCGTCGACCTTGGGTCCATGTTCGGACAGGGCTGCGCGGTAGAGACGGGTTACGAAGAGGGAATCTATCTGTGCCATACCCGTCCTTTAGCGCAACACAGCGTGAAGTACGAGATGCTTTGCCAGCTCCTATGCACCCGCATCTTCCCATTTCCTCTGCGGACTGGCTAGTCTGATCCCATCCGAAAAAGGAACATGATATGCGCTGGATTTTGAGACTGCTGAGCCACGGTATCACGCTGGCGATCGGCTTTGCCTTGGGGATTTACATGCTGCCCATTCTGACCGCTCCGGATAGCCCCGATACCGCAACTCTGACCGCCAGTGCGGACGGCGCGACATATACGGGCAGCTTCACCCGCGATCTGGCCGGTAGCGATTTCCTGCATTGGGGCACCGGCCGTGTTAGCCTGTCGCCGCAGCAGATCACCCATATGGGCGCGCTGGCACCGGGTCCGGATTACAAGCTCTACCTCGCGCCGGAGTTTGTCGAGGACGAAGCGGGCTTTGAGGCAATCAAGGCCACCTCAGCCCGCGTCGGCGATGTGAAGATGTTCGACGGTCTGATCCTAGCTATCCCCGAGGGTATCAATATCGAGGAGTACACCACAGTGGTGATCTGGTGCGAAACCTTCGCAGAGTTCATCACCGCAGCGCAGTATCGCTGATCTGGCCGGGCCGAGCGGGGCGGACAACTGCCCGCCTTTTTTGATTTCATAAGAAAACCCCCGCCGATTGCTCAGCGGGGGTCTTTTTTTCTAATCGAATGCGCGGATGCGCAAGCGATTACCAGTCTTCGCGAACCACGACGCGGGTCTTGACCGGCAGCTTCATCGCGGCCAGGCGCAGGGCCTCACGTGCGATGTCGTCATTGACGCCGTCGATCTCAAACATCACGCGGCCGGGCTTCACTTTGCAAGCCCAGTAATCCACGGAACCTTTACCTTTACCCATACGAACTTCGACGGGCTTGGAGGTCACCGGGGTATCCGGGAAGATGCGGATCCAGACACGACCCTGACGCTTCATGTGGCGGGTCATGGCACGACGAGCAGCCTCAATCTGACGCGCGGTGACGCGCTCAGGAGTGGTTGCCTTCAGGCCATAGGTGCCGAAGTTCAGGTCCGAACCGCCTTTTGCCAGACCGGAGATCCGGCCTTTGTGCATTTTGCGGAATTTAGTACGCTTTGGTTGAAGCATGTCATCTCCTCCTTAGCGACGACCGCCTGCACCGCGAGGTGCCGGACCGTCCTGGAGTTCCTGTGCTTTACGGTCACGCGCCTGAGGATCGTGTTCCATGATCTCGCCTTTGAAGATCCAGACTTTGATCCCGATGATCCCGTAAGGGGTCATGGCTTCGGAGTGAGCGTAATCGATGTCGGCGCGCAGCGTGTGCAGCGGCACACGGCCCTCACGGTACCATTCGGTCCGTGCGATTTCAGCGCCGCCCAGACGACCAGCAACGTTCACCCGGATACCCAGGGCGCCCATGCGCATGGCGTTCTGTACGGCACGTTTCATCGCGCGACGGAAGGACACACGACGTTCCAGCTGCTGAGCGATGGACTCGCCGACCAGCTGTGCGTCGAGCTCGGGCTTGCGGACTTCAACGATGTTGAGGTGCAGTTCCGAGTCTGTCATCGAGGCGAGCTTCTTGCGCAGCACTTCGATGTCAGCACCTTTTTTACCGATGATCACGCCCGGACGCGCGGTGTGAATGGTCACACGGCACTTCTTGTGGGGGCGTTCGATGATCACGCGGGCGATGCCTGCCTGCTTGCACTCTTCCTTGATGAAATCACGGATGCGCAGGTCTTCCAGCAGCAGATCACCATAATCTTTGGTGTCGGCGTACCAACGGCTGTCCCAGGTGCGGTTGACCTGAAGGCGCATGCCGACCGGATTGACTTTATGTCCCATTAGGCTTGCTCCTCAACTTGACGCACCTTGATGGTGATCTCCGAAAACGGCTTGAGGATCTTGCCAAACCGGCCACGGGCACGAGGACGGCCGCGTTTCATGGTCAGGTTTTTACCCACATAAGCCTCGGCCACGATCAATTCATCGACGTCCAGGTTATGGTTGTTCTCGGCGTTCGCAATTGCGGACTGAAGGCATTTCTTCACGTCCTGCGCGACCCGCTTGTTGGAGAAAGTCAGATCGGTCAGAGCCTTCTCAACTTTCTTGCCACGGATCATGCCGGCGACGAGGTTCAGTTTCTGCGGGGAGGTACGGAGCATGCGCAGTTTTGCCATTGCTTCGTTGTCTGCCACGCGGCGGGGATTTTTTGCCTTGCCCATGACTTACTTCCGCTTCGCTTTTTTGTCCGCAGCGTGACCGTAATAGGTCCGAGTCGGGGAGTATTCACCGAACTTCTGACCGATCATGTCTTCCGAGACGTTGACGGGAATGTGCTTCTGACCGTTGTACACACCAAATGTCAGACCCACGAACTGGGGCAGAATGGTGGAACGACGCGACCAGATCTTGATGACTTCGTTGCGGCCCGACTCGCGCGCTGCTTCGGCTTTTTTAAGCACGTAAGCATCGACAAAGGGGCCTTTCCATACAGAGCGAGACATAGATTAACGTCCCTTCTTCTTGGCGTGGCGCGAGCGGATGATAAGCTTTTGCGACGCTTTGTTTTTGTTGCGGGTACGCTTGCCTTTGGTCGGCTTACCCCAGGGTGTCACGGGGTGACGGCCACCGGAGGTACGACCTTCACCACCACCGTGCGGGTGATCGATCGGGTTCATAACCACACCACGCACAGAAGGACGCTTGCCCTTGTGGCGCATACGGCCGGCTTTACCAAAGTTCTGGTTCGAGTTGTCGGGGTTGCTGACCGCACCAACGGTGGCCATGCATTCCTGACGAACCAGGCGCAGTTCGCCCGAGGACAGGCGGATCTGAGCGTAGCCACCATCACGACCAACGAACTGAGCGTAAGTACCGGCTGCACGGGCGATCTGGCCGCCTTTGCCGGGCTTCATTTCGATGTTGTGAACGATGGTACCGATCGGCATGCCCGAGAACGGCATTGCGTTGCCCGGCTTGATGTCGGCCTTTGCGGATGCAACGACTTGGTCACCAACTGCCAGACGCTGCGGAGCGAGGATATAGGCCTGCTCGCCGTCTTCGTATTTGATCAGCGCGATGAATGCGGTCCGGTTCGGGTCATATTCGATCCGTTCAACGGTTGCCGCGACATCAAATTTGTTCCGTTTGAAGTCAACGATCCGGTAGAGACGCTTTGCGCCGCCGCCACGACGACGTGAAGTGATCCGTCCGGTGTTGTTCCGGCCGCCCGATTTGGTCAGACCCTCAGTGAGAGATTTGACCGGACGCCCTTTCCAAAGCTCCGAACGGTCGATCAGAACCAGCCCACGCTGGCCCGGCGTCGTCGGCTTATACGACTTGAGTGCCATGCTTTCTGTCTTCCGTTTAGCGTGCAGACCCTTAGGTTTTTGTCTTTGGGTCCGCTATGTGTAAGCCCCCCGCCCGGTTGTCCCAAGATGAGACGCCCTACTAGGGTGGCCAGATTATAGGGCCCCGAAGGTCCCCAGGTTCGAACATCCTGACAAACGTAATAACCCCGGAGCGAATCCGGGGTCGTCAGGATTGCTGCGACTTAGCAGAGGTTGGGAGGGGTGGCAATGGGGAAGCGGCTCCCGATGCGTTCGTTATCACTAGGATAGCATCGATGAAGGACCTTAACCTCACGACACAAGGTAGAAACCTTGTGACGTCCCATCGAAAGGACAGTCAGAGATCGCGATGAAACCCAACTATTTTAAACCCACCCCCAAGGACGATCTGGGATTGAAATAGCCCAAGAAGCCACGGGTAAAGAAACTGATTTTGCGTATGCGGACGCACGGCAAACCCTGCAGAGAGAATTTCTGCACCAGGTTATCCACCGAAATACCAGCTCGAATTCTTAAGCGCATTTTGCGAGCTTTGTGAAATTTTCAGCTCTTCGGCCTGTCACCGCCCTGAGTTGCGAGTCCTGATTTTACTATTGGACAAAGAGATATACCCTTGCGAGAGGATAGCTTAAGCTGTGAAATAGTCTTGAGGTTGGGCAAGCGCGGCGTTCATGCAGGTGTAGTATCTGCTCTTTCAGCCTCCAGGCCGCAGACCGAGCAGCGCCCGGCCCTCCCCGTCAAACCGCAGGTTTGCCTTCGGCCAAACGGGAGGGCGCGTCACGCCCACTTAGAGTCAGGCGCTGCCCTTCGTAGTACTCACCAACGAAAAAGGCCCCCGCTTTCGCAGGGGCCTTCTTAAGTCTCAGACAAACAGATCTCAGAGTCCGGTGGACACGTCGATGGTGTTGCCTTCTTCCAGGGTCACATAGGCTTTCTTCACGTCTTTACGCTTGCCCAGCTGGCCGCGGAAACGCTTGACCTTGCCCTTGGTGATGGTGGTGTTGACCGCTTTGACCTTCACACCAAAGAGCGCCTCGACGGCTTCTTTGATCTGGGGCTTGTTGGAGTCGATCGACACTTCAAACACCACTGCACCGGTTTCGGATGCCATGGTTGCTTTTTCAGTGATGATCGGCTTGCGGATCACGTCGTAGTGTTCTGCCTTCGCGCTCATTTCAGGCGAGCCTCCAGTGCTTCGACACCTGCTTTGGTGAGCACCAGGGTGTCACGCTTCAGGATGTCATAGACGTTTGCGCCCATTGTCGGCAGGATATCCAGACCGTCGATGTTGCGCGCGGCGCGGGCAAAGCCCTCGTCCACGGATGCGCCATCGATGACCAGTGCGCGCTTCCAACCCAGGTCTTTGACCTGCTTGGCCAGAGCGGCTGTCTTGCCTGCGGAATCGGCGTTTTCAATAACGACCAGTTCACCCGCTTTTGCCTTGGCGGACAGCGCGTGGCGCAGACCCAGCTTGCGGAATTTCTTGGTCAGATCGTGGCCGTGCGAACGCGGGGTCGGACCCTTGTAGATACCACCCTTGCGGAAGATCGGCGCGTTACGGTCACCGTGACGCGCGCCACCGGTGCCTTTTTGGCGATAGATCTTCTTGGTCGAGTAGGAGGTCTCGGAGCGGGTCTTGACCTTGTGCGTGCCCTGCTGCGCGTTGTTACGCTGCCAGCGCACCACACGGTGCAGGATGTCGGTGCGCGGCTCGAGGCCGAACAGCTCTGCATCCAGCTCGATGTCGCCGGCTTTGGCGCCGTCCAGTTTGATCACATCAAGTTTCATGCTTCACCACCTTCCGCGGAGACTTCTTCCGCTGCAGCCGACTTCAGAGCTGCCGGATAGGGCAGACCTTCGGGGGCTTTCTTTTTCACGGCGTCTTTAACGGTGACCCAGCCACCTTTGGAGCCGGGAACGGCGCCTTTGATCATGATCAGGCCACGATCGGCGTCGGTCTTGACGACTTCAAGGTTCTGAGTGGTCACGCGGGCAGCACCCATGTGGCCGGCCATTTTCTTGCCTTTGAAAACCTTGCCGGGATCCTGACACTGACCGGTCGAACCGTGGGAACGGTGGGAGATCGACACACCGTGCGAGGCGCGCAGACCACCAAAGTTCCAGCGCTTCATCGCACCGGCAAAACCTTTACCGATGGAGGTGCCGGTCACGTCGACCTTCTGACCTTCCAGGAAGTGCTCTGCGGAGATTTCCGCACCCACTTCGATCAGGCCATCTGCAGGCACGCGGAATTCAACCAGCTTGCGCTTGGGCTCAACCTTCGCTGCTGCGAAGTGGCCGCGCATGGCTTTGGAGACGCGCTTGACCTTGGCCGAACCTGCGCCGAGCTGAACAGCTGTGTAGCCGTCTTTTTCCTCGGTGCGCTGTGCGGTCACTTGCAGGCCGTCCAGCTGAAGAACGGTCACAGGAACCTGCTTGCCGTCTTCGAGGAACAGCCGGGTCATGCCGACTTTCTTTGCGATAATACCAGAGCGCATATTCATTACCCTCCGATCTTAGGATTGCAGCTTGATTTCGACGTCCACACCAGCGGCGAGGTCGAGCTTCATCAGCGCGTCCACGGTCTGGGGGGTCGGATCAACGATGTCCAGGAGCCGCTTGTGGGTGCGGATCTCGAACTGGTCACGAGATTTCTTGTCAACGTGCGGGCCACGCAGAACGGTGAATTTCTCAATCTTGTTCGGCAGGGGGATCGGGCCGCGCACCTGCGCGCCGGTCCGCTTGGCAGTGTTCACGATTTCCTGCGTGCTGGCGTCCAGTACGCGGAAGTCGAATGCCTTCAGCCGGATACGGATATTTTGGCTTTGCATAGTCGTGCCTTTTTTCTCAGGCGTTGGGGTTGAGAGGAGGGCAAGCGACCACCGCGCACCCTCATCGAACCCAAAAGGCGGGAATCACCCCGCCTCATCCTCGCAATGCGAGATGGCGCCGTATACGCCTGTTGGACCAGTGTGGCAAGGGGGTTTGAGGGCGCCACGATAAGCGGTGATCAAAATGCGAAAAGCGCGCTGCTGGGCTTGGCTTTCCTAGCGCCATGCGCGGCAGGAAAAAGGCCGCAACGGCTGCTAACCCGTAGGGTGTTGCGATTTCCGGAGGGAACTCAACAGCGCAATAGAACCGCGAAAATCCGCATTCTGACACCCGTCAATACTTTCACATGTGAAGTTTCGGCGTGGGCAACTTCAGCTCAACTGACCACAGCGAAGCAACCTAACAACCATCGTGTAAGCGCAACACACCATTCACTTTTCCCAAATATTACGGAACGCGATGCAGAGCCTCGCATAGAAAAAAGGCCGCCCCAGTTGGAGCGGCCTTTCTATCATCTCACCTGAGTGGCCCTCGGCAGTTTTCCCGAAGGAAAACCGCCTGCCGCCACAGGCCAGAGTTTCCGTTGGAAACTCGACCTTACTCAGTGATTTTCGACACAACGCCGGCGCCGACGGTGCGGCCGCCTTCGCGGATCGCGAAGCGCAGGCCCTGCTCCATCGCGATCGGTGCGATCAGTTCAACGTCGAACTTCAGGTTGTCGCCCGGCATAACCATCTCGGTGCCCTCAGGCAGGGTCACGGTGCCGGTCACGTCGGTGGTGCGGAAGTAGAACTGCGGACGGTAGTTCGCGAAGAACGGGGTGTGACGACCACCTTCTTCTTTGGTGAGGATATAGGCCTCAGCTTCGAACTTGGTGTGCGGCTTCACGGAACCCGGCTTACACAGAACCTGACCACGCTCAACGCCGTCACGGTCGACACCACGCAGCAGCGCGCCGATGTTGTCGCCGGCTTCACCACGATCCAGCAGCTTGCGGAACATTTCCACACCGGTACAGGTGGTGGTGGAGGTGTCACGGATACCAACGATTTCGATCGAGTCGCCAACGTTGATCACGCCGCGCTCAACACGACCGGTCACAACGGTACCACGACCGGAGATCGAGAACACGTCTTCGATCGGCATCAGGAACGGCTGGTCAACAGCACGCTCAGGGGTGTCGATGTAATCGTCAACAGCCGCCATCAGCTCCTTGATTTTCTCTTCGCCGATTTCAGGCTTGTTGCCTTCCATCGCCGCCAGAGCGGACCCTGCGATGATCGGGATATCGTCGCCGGGGTAGTCGTAGGACGACAGCAGCTCGCGGATTTCCATTTCGACCAGCTCCAGGAGCTCTTCGTCGTCAACCTGGTCCACTTTGTTCATGAACACGACCATCTTCGGGATGCCAACCTGGCGGCCCAGCAGGATGTGCTCGCGGGTCTGCGGCATCGGGCCGTCAGCAGCGTTCACAACCAGGATCGCGCCGTCCATCTGCGCCGCACCGGTGATCATGTTCTTCACATAGTCAGCGTGGCCGGGGCAGTCGACGTGGGCGTAGTGACGGCCTTCGGTCTCATATTCCACGTGCGCGGTGGAGATGGTGATCCCGCGCGCTTTCTCTTCAGGTGCGCCGTCGATCTGGTCGTAGGCTTTGAAGTCACCAAAATACTTGGTGATCGCTGCGGTCAGCGTGGTCTTGCCGTGGTCAACGTGGCCGATGGTGCCGATGTTGACGTGCGGTTTTGTACGTTCAAACTTTTCCTTAGCCATGAGAGGCCTCCTTTTCGTGTTGAGAAGGGCACGCGCCGTGGCGCGAACCCCTCAATATCTGTTCGCTTATGCGAATTTTGCCTGGATCTCGTCAGAGATGTTCTGCGGAACCGGATCGTAGTGATCGAACTGCATGGTGAACTGGGCGCGGCCCGAGCTCATCGAACGCAGGGTGTTGATGTAGCCGAACATGTTCGCCAGCGGCACAAATGCGTCGATCGCAATTGCGTTGCCGCGGGGCTCCTGGCCGGTCACCTGACCACGACGCGAGGTCAAATCGCCGATGATGCCACCGGTGTAATCCTCAGGTGTGATAACTTCCACCTTCATGATCGGTTCCAGCATCTTGGCGCCAGCTTTGCGCATGCCTTCACGCATACACATACGTGCTGCGATTTCGAAGGCCAGAACGCTGGAGTCAACGTCGTGGAACTTACCGTCGATCAGAGCAACCTTGAAGTCGATCACGGGGAAGCCAGCCAGCGGGCCGCTATCCATGACGGACTGGACGCCCTTTTCAACACCCGGGATGTATTCCTTCGGAACCGCACCACCAACGATGCGGGATTCGAAGGAATAACCTTCGCCAGGCTCTGTCGGCGAGATGATCATCTTCACTTCAGCGAACTGACCCGAACCACCCGACTGTTTCTTGTGGGTGTAGGTGTGTTCGACTTCGTGACCGATGGTCTCACGGTAAGCAACCTGCGGCGCACCGATGTTGGCTTCGACCTTGAATTCACGCTTCAGACGGTCAACCAGGATGTCCAGGTGAAGTTCGCCCATGCCCTTCATGATGGTCTGACCAGACTCGATGTCGGTCTCCACGCGGAAGGACGGATCTTCGGCAGCAAGACGCTGCAGACCCTGGGACATTTTCTCCTGGTCGGCCTTGGTTTTCGGCTCAACCGCGATCTCGATCACCGGATCGGGGAAGGTCATGGTTTCCAGAACAACAGGATCGTTGACGGCGCAAAGCGTGTCACCGGTTGTGGTGTCTTTCAGACCTGCCAGCGCGATGATGTCGCCCGCAAAGGCTTCCGTGATTTCCTCACGGTCATTGGAGTGCATCATCATCATCCGGCCAACGCGCTCTTTACGACCTTTGGTCGAGTTCAGCAACGTGTCGCCCTTGTTCAGCACACCGGAGTAGATCCGGGTGAAGGTCAGCGAGCCAACAAAGGGGTCGTTCATGATTTTGAACGCCAGCCCCGAGAACGCCATGTCGTCGTCCGCACGGCGGGCAATATCACGGGTTTCGGTTTCATCACCGGGCTTAAAGCCCATGTAATCGACAACATCCAGCGGGCTGGGCAGATAGTCGATGACAGCGTTGAGCAGCGGCTGAACACCCTTGTTCTTGAACGCGGAACCACCCAGAACCGGAACAAAAGCCAGCTCCAGAGTCCCTTTGCGCAGCAGCGCGCGCAGGGTAGCGACGTCCGGCTCAGCACCGTCCATCAGGTAGTTTTCCATCGCAGCGTCGTCCATTTCGACGGCCGCTTCGATCATCTTACCGCGCCATTCGTCGGCCATGTCTTTCAGGCTGTCACGGATCGGTGCTTTGATCCACGACGCGCCAAGGTCTTCACCCTGCCACAGCCATTCTTCCATGTTGACCAGATCAACCAGGCCTTCCAGCTCGGTCTCTGCGCCGATCGGGATACCAACCGGAACCGCGCGGGCGCCAGTACGGTCTTCGATCATGTTGACGCAGTTGAAGAAGTCAGCGCCGATTTTGTCCATCTTGTTGACGAACACCATACGCGGAACCTTGTAGCGGTCAGCCTGACGCCACACGGTTTCGGTCTGGGGTTCAACACCAGCGTTGGCGTCCAGAACGCAGACAGCACCGTCGAGAACCGCCAGCGAACGCTCAACTTCAATGGTGAAGTCAACGTGGCCGGGGGTGTCGATGATGTTCAGGCGGTGCTTGGGCGAGTCAGCAGTTTCACCGTCTTCGGTGCGTTCCCAGAACGTGGTGGTCGCAGCCGAGGTGATGGTGATGCCGCGTTCCTGCTCCTGCTCCATCCAGTCCATGGTGGCTGCACCATCGTGCACCTCACCAATATTGTGGGATTTGCCGGTGTAATACAGGATGCGCTCGGAGCAGGTGGTTTTACCTGCATCGATGTGCGCCATGATACCGAAGTTACGGTATAGTTCGAGCGGATATTCGCGTGCCATAGGTTTGGGTCCCCTAGCTTACCAGCGATAATGGGAGAAGGCTTTGTTGGCCTCTGCCATCTTGTGGGTGTCTTCGCGCTTCTTCACGGCGGTACCGCGGGACTGAACAGCGTCCAGCAGCTCACCGGCGAGGCGTTCTTCCATGGTGTTTTCGTTGCGCGCGCGGGCCGCTTTGATCAGCCAGCGGATCGCCAGGGCTTCGCGGCGCTCGGGGCGCACTTCAACGGGCACCTGGTAGGTTGCACCACCCACACGACGCGAGCGCACTTCGACGGAAGGCTTCACGTTGTCCAGGGCTTCGTGGAACACTTCCACGGGGGCACGTTTGATTTTCGATTCAACGCGGTCGAATGCGTTGTAAACGATGCTTTCTGCGACCGACTTTTTACCATCGATCATCAGGTTGTTCATGAATTTGGTCAGAACGCGGTCGCCAAACTTGGCGTCGGGCAGAACTTCGCGTTTCTCAGCAGCGTGACGGCGAGACATTTATCAATATCCTTCTTACTTAGGACGCTTCGCGCCGTACTTGGAGCGGCGTTGCTTACGGTCTTTGACGCCCTGGGTATCCAGAACACCACGCAGGATGTGGTAACGGACACCGGGAAGGTCTTTTACACGGCCGCCACGGATCAGAACCACGGAGTGCTCCTGAAGGTTGTGGCTTTCACCCGGGATGTAGGAGATCACTTCGAAACCGTTGGTCAGGCGAACCTTCGCAACTTTCCGCATAGCGGAGTTCGGTTTCTTTGGTGTGGTGGTATACACACGGGTGCAGACGCCGCGCTTTTGCGGGCACTGTTCCAGGTGCATGGACTTAGAGCGTTTTACTTTCGGCTGCCGCGGCTTGCGGATCAGCTGTTGGATCGTTGGCATTCCGGTTCTTTCCCCGTCTCAACAACACATGTGTCATGCACGTCCTTGAACGTACGGCTAAATTCGTCGCACTTACGCGTCCGCAAGCGCAAAAACCGCAATCGTTTCCATTCCGAGGTAAACGACGCGGTGGGTTTACAGAGGATCCGCACAAATAGGCGCGCGAGATCTTGGGCCACTTAGATTTTGATATCGGCTTTTGGGGCGACCCCCGGGTGCCGGATAGGCGGGCGTATATGGGGAGTCGCGGGGGATGTCAACAGCGGCCCCGGCGCGCACGACACCGACAGACATGACCAACGCCGGGTCGAGACCGGTGCGAGCGCCTTGCTTGTTTGTGCAACCAGCGCGGTGCATAGTCCCATGCAACCAGTCGGCCCAAATCAGAGGCCGTGGATGTGAGGGTGTACCGCGATGCAGGTCATAGGTCTATGCCGGTTTTCCTACCCGGCCATCGGCGGCTTTCAGGTGGAACATGACAGTCTGGAGGCGCGGATCGCCTATCTCTATGCAGAGGCGCGCCTGGAGGAGCGGTTTCAGCTGATGGAGCGGGTCGCCCTGCCCTGCCTGCGCGCCCAGACCGATCCGGATTTCACGCTGGTGATTGTCATCGGCGACAGCCTGCCCGCGGTACATGTCGCGCGACTGCGCGCGTTGACAGCGGATATGCCGCAGGTGCAGATCCGCGCCCTGCCCCCTGGCCCGCACCGGAAGGTGATGAAACAGGTGCTGAATGACGCCCGCCATGATTCCCGTGCCCCCTGTTTGCAGTTTCGCCATGATGACGATGATGCGGTGTCAGTCGATTTTGTTGAACGGCTGCGACAGACCGCTCAGGACTGCCAGCTGCTGATCGCCCGTAACCAAACCCTCGCAATTGATTTCTGCAAGGGGTTCACCGCCCGGTTCCAGCCGGATGGGATTTATGCAGCTGAGGTTCACCGCCCCTATTTTGTTGCCGCAATGGGGATGTATGTGGCGGGGGGCTGCGGACAGAGCATCATGAACTTCGCCCACCACAAGATTGCCCGTTTCATGCCCAGCATCACGATCCCGGATGCGCCAATGTTCGTGCGTACACTCAATGCCTCCAATGATTCCCGACAGAAGGGCGCCAAGGAGCCTGAGTTGACCCGTCTTACCCCGGAGCAAGAGGGCGAATTCGAGGCGCGCTTTGCGATCACGAGGTAAGCCGCGTTATTCCGGTGGCGACAGGTCAGGCACGGCGGCACGGCGCGGGCGCTCACGCAACAGGCTGAAAACGCCCGCAGCGACGACAATGGCCGCCCCGATAAGGGTGAGCGTATCAGGCCAGCTGTCAAACATCAGCCACCCCAAGAGCAGCGCCCAAAGCAGGCCCGTGTAGCGAAACGGCGAGACCGCCGCCACGTCCCCCACCCGCATCACCATCACTGAAAACAGATAGCCGACAAAGATGCAGCCCGCTGCCAATAGCAGGATCAGCGTGGTCGGCAGGGTCAGCGGCTGCCATGTCTCCTGTAGGCCAAGCCCGAGGCCAAACACCAACACCGACACAGCCGCCATCAATGTAACCGTCAGCGACGGCACCGCCGCCGACATGCGCCGGGTAAAGAGATCACGGGCCGTTACGCAGAGAACAGCCGCAAGCGCATAGCCGGTGCCGGTATCAAATCCCTCAGTGCCGGGGCGCACGATCAGCAACATGCCGAGGAACCCCGCACCGATGGCTGTGGCCCGTCGCCAGCCGACCTGCTCTCCGAACAGCAGCACGGCCGCCAGCGTCACCGTCAGCGGCAGCATCTGCAAAATGGCTGTCACATTTGCGATCGGCAGGGTTAGCAGTGCGCTGAGAAAGAAATAGGTGGTGGCAATCTCAGCAAGGCTGCGCCCGGCAACCAGGGCCCAGTCGCGCCGCGTCAGAGACAGACGCAGGCCGCCATAACTCCGCGCCAGCGCATAAATCAGCAGGCTGACCGCAACACCGCGCACCACAAGGATCTGCGAAAGCGGCAGGCTTTGCCCGGCAAGTTTGACCATCCCGTCATTAAGGGTGAAGCCAGCCATACTGCCCACCATCAACAGCGCGCCCAGCTGATTGCCTGTCAGCCGAGAGATCACGGCAACACGTCCCGGAGTTGATCGGGGGTCAGGGCGAAATGGCGATCCAGCGCTGTGGTAATTTCTGCTTCGGACATCTTATGTGTGATCCCCATTTGCGCCGGGCGGGATTTGTTGTCGCCATGAATGGTGCGCAGGAAGCCAGGCGTCGAGATGTCAGAATACGTGTTCCAATGCTGCGCGTAGCGGCGGTGATTATACCGATATGGATTGTCGCGATACTCAACTGGCGCCACAAGCGCCGCCCCCACCGACAAAGGCGCCTTCTCACAGGCGTCAAAAATGTCATCCGTCGCACCATCCGGCCCCTGCGTGCGCCGCAGGTAAAGGCCGCGGTTGTTGGCTAGGATAAAAGGCGTATCGCCGCTCTGCAGAGGGATCAATCCCATCGCAAGGCGGCGATTGCGGGCGACATAGTCCAGATCCACCGCATCGTCATCATCCAGCCGGAACATCAGCCGATGCGTCGCACCATCAAGCGGAACCGCGTTATAACCCTGCTTCAGCATTCGATAATGGGCACCGGGGCCGACGGGCATCAGGGTGATATTGGAAGCAGGTTCCAGCAGACGCGCAAGGCGCTCCAGATAGATCTCCGGCATATCCTCAGCGGTGAGGACGATCAGATGAAACCCCTGATCGCTCTGCCGCAACAGGGACCGCAGACACAGGCGTTCGAACACCCGAAACCGCAGCTCCATCCGCTCTGGTGCAAAGAGATGGGCAGCAGTGTCCTCAAGGGTCGCGAACCGTTCGGAATAATAGGTCGGGGTCAGCACGGAAAAGCGCACAAGGCCGACAATGCTGAGTTTGATATCCATATCCAAGCGCCCCCAATCGCAGCCCGGACGGACCGGGCGGTGTTGAGCGCAAAAGATCATTCCCAAGGCTCGTTGGAAAGATCATAAATCGCCCCGCCCCGAGACAGCGCGGTCGGCCCGCAACCGAAGCCGCTGCACCGAAAACCGTGATGTCCGCAAATCGCGTTGGTCCGCTTCGAGCCCATTTTACCGATGCTGCGGATCGCTCGAATGTCCACTTTTTTGGAAAGAGCCAAACCGAGCGACGAGAGCGTTGAAAATTGTCAAAAATTTCTAGAGCCTTGGCGTTGAAGGAGACTCAGAATGGCAGTTTGCGGCTACAGATCCGGTGTAATTAAGGACGCGTCACGATCCAACTGGCATAACAATTCTGAACGCCCAATCGCATGGTCAGCATGGTACCCAATTGAGGATTTAGAGAGCGGTGAGCAGACTTCAGGACAGTTTTTTGAGCTTGGCGATGTTAAATTAGATGCCGCACTGACAACCAGAAAAAGACTGCCGGTCGTACTTCTATCCCATGGCACTGGCGGCACAGCCGAGAGCCTCGGATGGCTGGCGCGAGCACTTGCAGGTGAAGGCTATGTGGTCTTGGGGGCAAATCACCACGGCAACACCGGTTTGGAACCATATCTCGCCGAGGGCTTTCTGTGCTGGTGGGAACGAGCGACAGACTTGTCCGTGATGCTATCGTCACTTGGGACGAGCGGTTTCTTTGCTGACAGGTTAGACTTCGATCAGGTTTCAGCGGTTGGTTTTTCTCTTGGGGGCTATACGGTTATGGCACTTGCAGGTGCCCAAACCAGTCTGGAAGAGTTTGAGGGCTGGCGCAGCGCGAACGGGATTTCTGAAGGCGGCCCGAAAGAGTTTCCAAATGCGGCGGACAGCATTTCCACACTGACGGAAACGTCAGATGCCTTTCGCCGGTCTTGGGCCGAGCACGGACGTGACCGTTCCGACAATCGGATAAAGTCGGTGGTTGCGATTGCTCCGGCACTACCGATCCGATCCTTCACTCCACAATCAGTCGCCGAAATTGAGCTACCCGTCGTAATCCTGACTGGAGGAGCGGACAACGAAGCACCGTCAGAGCATTGTGGCGACTGGCTAGTTTCGCAAAATGCCCGGTTTCAACGTCATGACCTAGGCAAACAAGTGGGCCATTACACTTTCCTAGATTTCCCCTCGGACAAGTCCCTCGTTGGAAAAGCACATATCTTTTCCGATCATGACAGCGTTGATCGTAACCAAGTGCATGAACAGGCCGCAGAAATCGTAATGCAAAGTCTAGCGGCATCTGAAAGCAAAGGTAGTGACTGACGATACTTGAGCGCGGAAGCAGCCCTTGGCGCAGCTGCAGCGAAAGTCGGCAAGGTCCCGGGAGCGGGCCATCATGGTTTGCGGACACCTCCAAACAAAAGCCCCCCGCAACATCGGTTGCGAGGGGCTGTTTTCATTTCAGATCAGCGTGGATCAGTCGCGGCTCTCTGGGGTTTCCACCAGATTGTCGAGGCTATCCTCGGTGGCGACGTCATCCATCGACGGGGCAGCCAGTGCGGCGGCGGCTTCTGCCTCCTCGCGGCGTGCGTCAAGGACGACATTGTCACGCGACTGAGCGATGTTGCGCACCCGCTGGGTGGCACCACCGGTACCGGCCGGGATCAGGCGACCCACGATGACGTTCTCTTTCAGGCCAACCAGCTTGTCCTTCTTGCCCTGTACCGATGCTTCGGTGAGGACACGGGTGGTCTCCTGGAAGGAGGCCGCCGAGATGAAGGAGCGGGTCTGCAGCGACGCCTTGGTGATACCCAAGAGGATCGGCTCACCTTGAGCAGGACGCTTGCCACGGGCCAGCGCCTTCTCGTTGGCGGTGTCGAACTCCTGCTTGTCCACATGCTCACCTTTCAGCAGCGTTGTGTCACCGGAGTCGGAGATCTCCCACTTCTGCAGCATCTGGCGAACGATCACCTCGATGTGCTTGTCGTTGATCTTCACACCCTGCAGGCGATAGACGTCCTGAACCTCGTCGATCATGTAGTTCGCCAGAGCCTCGACACCCATAATGGACAGGATGTCATGCGGCGCCGGGTTGCCGTCCATGATGTAGTCGCCCTTCTGGACGAAGTCACCTTCCTGAACCGGAATGTGCTTGCCCTTGGGCACCATGTATTCGACGGGCTCCATCGACTCATCAGCAGGCTCGATCGAGATGCGGCGCTTGTTCTTATAGTCGCGGCCAAAGCGCACGTAACCATCGATTTCAGCGATGATCGCGTGATCCTTGGGACGACGGGCTTCGAACAGTTCCGCAACCCGTGGCAGACCACCGGTGATGTCCTTGGTCTTGGCGCCTTCGCGCGGGATACGCGCGACAACGTCACCTGCCATGATCTGCTGGCCTTCTTCGACCGACAGGATGGCGTCCACGGACATCGGATAGGTCAGCGGGTTGCCCGCATCGCTGCGCACCGGCTCGCCATCGCCATCCACCAGGATGATTTCAGGCTTGAGGTCAGAGCCCTTGGGAGCCGCACGCCAGTCGATCACGATCTTCTGGGTCATGCCGGTGGCTTCGTCGGTCTCATCCCGCACAGCGATACCGGAGACCAGGTCCACATATTTTGCGGTACCGGGTTTCTCGGCGATGATCGGCAGGGTGTAGGGATCCCATTCGAACAGCTTGTCGCCACGGGCCACGGTCTGGCCTTCCTTGACGAACAGTTTGGAGCCGTAACCCAGCTTGTGGCTGGCGCGCTCTTCCCCGTGCTCGTCCTGAATGATCAGCTTCATGTTCCGCCCAACAACCAGGGTCTCGCCGTTGGCGTTTTCCAGGGTCTGCGGCATCTCGAAGACGATCTTGCCCTCTTGCGAGGCTTCGAGGAAAGACTGCTGGCCACCCTGAGCAACGCCGCCGATGTGGAAGGTCCGCATCGTCAGCTGTGTACCGGGTTCACCGATCGACTGCGCGGCGATGATGCCGACAGCTTCACCGGTGTTCACCTGCGTACCACGGGCCAGGTCACGGCCATAGCACTGGGCACAAACGCCTTCTTCGGCCTCACAGGTCAGCGGCGAGCGGATACGGGTCGACTGAACGCCGGCCTCTTCCACTGCATCTGCCATGCGCTCGTCGATCAGCTGGCCAACGGCCACGATGATCTCCTCGGTGCCCGGCTTCTTGATATCCTCAGCCGCAACACGACCCAGAATACGCTCGCCAAGCGACGCCACAACCTCACCGTCGTTGACCGCTGCCTCAGCAGTGATCGCGGCCTCGGTGCCACAGTCACGATCGCGCACGATGCAGTCCTGTGCCACGTCAACCAGACGACGGGTCAGGTAACCCGAGTTCGCAGTCTTCAGAGCGGTGTCCGACAGACCCTTACGGGCACCGTGGGTCGAGTTGAAGTACTCGAGAACGGTCAGACCTTCTTTAAAGTTCGAGATGATCGGGGTCTCGATGATGTCGCCATTCGGCTTCGCCATCAGGCCGCGCATCCCGCCCAGCTGTTTCATCTGGGTGACCGAGCCACGCGCACCGGAGTGAGCCATCATGTAAACCGAGTTCGGTTCCATCACGGCGCCAGCCTCGTTGCGCTTGTCTGCGGAGATGGTGCCCATCATCGCATCGGTGACCTTGTCGTTACACTTCGACCAGGCATCGACAACTTTGTTGTACTTTTCACCCTGAGTGATCAGGCCGTCCATGTACTGCTGTTCGAAGTCCTTCACCTGATCGCGGGTCTCATCGACCAGCGTCCATTTGGTGTCGGGGATCACCATGTCGTCCTTGCCGAACGAAATGCCCGCCTTGAACGCTTCACGGAAGCCCATGGTCATGATCTGATCACAGAAGATCACGGACTCTTTCTGACCGCAGTAACGGTAGACGGTGTCAATGACCTGCTGAACCTCTTTCTTCCGCAGAAGACGGTTGACCAGCTCAAACGGTGCCTTGACGTTTTTCGGCAGCAACGCGCCCAGACGGACCCGGCCCGGGGTGGTCTCAAAACGCTTGAGAACCTCGTTGCCTTCTTCGTCGATCTGGGTGATCCGCGCTGTGATCTTGGTGTGCAGGTGCACTTCGCCGGCGTCCAGCGCGTGCTGAACCTCGTCGATGGTCCCAAAGATCTTGCCTTCACCGGGCATGCCTTCACGTTCCAGGGTCACATAGTAGAGACCCAGGATCATATCCTGCGAAGGAACGATGATCGGCGCGCCGTTGGCGGGCGACAGAACGTTGTTCGTAGACATCATCAGAACACGCGCTTCCAGCTGGGCCTCAAGGCTCAGCGGAACGTGAACCGCCATCTGGTCACCGTCGAAGTCCGCGTTGAACGCCGAGCAGACCAGCGGGTGCAGCTGAATAGCTTTACCTTCGATCAGCGTGGGTTCAAACGCCTGAATGCCAAGACGGTGCAGCGTCGGCGCACGGTTCAACATCACCGGATGTTCGCGAATAACCTCATCGAGGATATCCCACACTTCGGGGCGCTCTTTTTCGACCAGCTTCTTCGCCTGTTTCACGGTGGAGGACAGACCTTTGGCCTCCAGACGCGAATAGATGAAGGGCTTGAACAGTTCGAGCGCCATCTTTTTCGGTAGACCGCACTGGTGCAGCTTCAGCTCGGGGCCGGTCACAATGACCGAACGACCGGAGAAGTCGACCCGCTTACCCAAAAGGTTCTGACGGAAGCGACCCTGCTTACCTTTCAGCATGTCGGACAGCGATTTCAGCGGACGCTTGTTGGCGCCCGTGATCACGCGGCCACGACGGCCGTTGTCGAACAGAGCGTCCACGGATTCCTGCAACATCCGCTTTTCGTTGCGGACGATGATGTCGGGTGCGCGCAGTTCGATCAGACGCTTCAGACGGTTGTTCCGGTTGATCACACGGCGGTACAGGTCGTTCAGGTCGGAGGTCGCAAAACGGCCCCCGTCCAGCGGCACCAGCGGGCGCAGTTCCGGCGGGATCACGGGAATGACGGTCATGACCATCCATTCCGGGCGGTTGCCGGATTCCAGGAAGCTTTCAACCACCTTCAGGCGCTTGATGATCTTCTTGGGCTTCAGTTCGCCTGTGGCTTCGGCCAGCTCTGCGCGCAGATGCTCGGCTTCAGCTTCCAGATCGATCGCGGCCAGCATTTCACGGATCGCTTCAGCGCCGATGTTGGCGGTGAAGGCGTCCATGCCGAACTGGTCCTGAGCGTCCATGTATTCTTCTTCGGTCATCATCTGGCCGTAGGTGAGGTCGGTCAGACCCGGCTCGATGACAACGTAGTTTTCGAAATACAGAACCCGCTCCAGATCGCGCAGAGTCATGTCCAGCATCAGGCCGATGCGCGACGGCAGCGACTTGAGGAACCAGATATGCGCAACCGGCGACGCCAGCTCGATGTGGCCCATGCGCTCGCGGCGGACCTTTTGCAGGGTGACTTCCACACCGCATTTTTCGCAGACAACGCCGCGATATTTCATGCGCTTATATTTGCCGCACAGACATTCGTAGTCTTTGATCGGGCCAAAGATGCGCGCGCAGAACAGACCGTCGCGTTCGGGTTTGAACGTCCGGTAGTTGATGGTTTCCGGCTTTTTGATCTCGCCGTAGGACCACGACAGGATCCGCTCGGGCGATGCCAGCGACACCTTGATCTCATCAAAGACCTTCGGCGGCGTGAGCGGGTTGAACGGATTATTCGTCAGTTCCTGGTTCATTTTGATACCTCAAATTCGTGCAGAAAGGAGAGAAAGCAAGGGCCGAGGCCCTTACTCCTCACCCTCTGCATCCAGGAGTTCCATATTCAGGCCGAGGCCACGGACTTCTTTCACCAGAACGTTAAACGATTCCGGTACGCCCGCTTCAAAGTTGTCCTCGCCCTTGACGATCGATTCATAGACCTTGGTCCGGCCTGCAACGTCATCCGATTTCACGGTGAGCATCTCCTGCAGGGTGTAGGCGGCGCCATAGGCTTCCAGAGCCCAGACTTCCATCTCACCAAAGCGCTGACCACCGAACTGCGCCTTACCACCCAGCGGCTGCTGAGTAACGAGGGAGTACGGGCCGGTCGAGCGCGCGTGGATCTTGTCGTCGACCAGGTGGTGCAGTTTCAGCAGGTATTTGATGCCAACGGTCACAGGACGGGCAAACTGCTCGCCGGTGCGGCCATCAAACAGGATGGATTGACCGGAGGTGTCAAAGCCAGCGCGCACCAGAGCGTCGTTGACGTCGGCCTCTTTGGCGCCGTCAAAGACTGGTGTTGCGATCGGCACACCACGGGTCACATTGCCTGCGGCCTCAACCAGATCGGTCTCGGTCATGTCGGCAATACCTTCACCGTAGACATCGTCACCATAGGCATGATGCATCGCTTCGCGAACCGGGGTCAGATCGCCCGAACGACGGTACTCCTGCAGCGCATCGTCAACTTTGATGCCTAGACCGCGTGCGGCCCAACCCATGTGGGTCTCCAGAATCTGACCAACGTTCATCCGCGACGGAACACCCAGCGGGTTCAGACAGAAATCGACCGGGGTACCATCAGCGAGGAACGGCATGTCCTCCATCGGCACCACTTTCGAGATCACACCTTTGTTCCCGTGACGACCGGCCATCTTGTCGCCCGGCTGAAGCTTGCGCTTCACCGCGATGAAGACTTTGACCATCTTCATCACGCCCGGCGGCAGATCATCGCCGCGACGCACTTTCTCGACCTTGTCTTCAAAACGGGCATCCAAAGCACGTTTCTGTGCTTCGTACTGCTCGTTCAGGGCCTCGACAACCTGTGCGCTCTGCTCGTCTTCAAGCGCCAGCATCCACCACTGACCGCGGCTGAGTGTGTCCAGCAGCTCCTCGGTGATTTCAGAACCGGCCTTGATGCCCTTGGGGCCTTTGACAGCGGTTTTACCCAGCAGCATGCCGCGCAGACGCGCATAGATGTTGCGGTCCAGAATGCCCATCTCGTCGTCCCGGTCACGGGCCAGACGCTCGACTTCTTCACGCTCGATCTGCAGCGCACGCTCGTCTTTTTCGACGCCGTGACGGTTGAAGACACGCACCTCAACCACAGTCCCGTAGTCACCCGGCTTCACGCGCAGCGAAGTGTCGCGCACGTCAGATGCTTTTTCACCAAAGATGGCGCGCAGCAGCTTTTCTTCCGGGGTCATCGGGCTTTCGCCCTTGGGTGTGATCTTACCGACGAGGATATCGCCCGGTTCCACATCCGCACCGATGTAAACAATGCCCGCCTCATCGAGGTTGCGCAGCGCTTCTTCACCGACGTTCGGAATGTCGCGGGTGATCTCTTCCGGCCCAAGCTTGGTATCACGGGCGGCGACTTCGAATTCCTCGATGTGGATCGAGGTGAAGACGTCGTCACGCGCGATACGCTCGGAGATCAGGATGGAGTCTTCGTAGTTGTAGCCATTCCAGGGCATGAAGGCCACGACGACGTTTTTACCCAGAGCCAGTTCACCCATATCGGTGGACGGACCGTCGGCAATCACTTCGCCCTTGCGGACTTCCTGGCCTACTTTCACCAGCGGACGCTGGTTGATGCAGGTGTTCTGGTTCGAACGCTGGAACTTGCGCATGCGGTAGATGTCCACACCCGCATCACCCATTTCGAGGTCAGAGGTCGCCCGGATCACGATACGCTGTGCGTCGATCTGGTCGATGATACCGCCGCGCTTGGCCATGATGGCCGCGCCGGAATCCCGTGCCACGATCTCTTCGATGCCGGTGCCGACCAGCGGTGCCTCTGCGCGCAGCAGCGGGACCGCCTGACGTTGCATGTTCGAGCCCATCAGAGCCCGGTTCGCATCGTCATTCTCCAGGAACGGGATCAGTGAGGCCGCAACGGAGACCAACTGCTTGGGCGAGACGTCGATCAAGTCCACGCTTTCACGCGGAGCCAGAGTATAATCGCCCGACTGACGGGTCGAAACCAGATCGTTGATGAACTTGCCATCTTCGTCCAGTGTCGCGTTCGCCTGCGCCACAGTGTGACGCATTTCTTCTGTCGCGGACATGTAGTGGACTTCGTCGGTCACCTTCGCCTCGTTGACGACACGGTAAGGTGTTTCGATGAAACCGTACTTGTTCACGCGGGCAAAGGTCGCCAGCGAGTTGATCAGACCAATGTTCGGGCCTTCCGGTGTCTCAATCGGGCACATCCGACCATAGTGGGTCGGGTGAACGTCGCGCACCTCAAAGCCAGCACGCTCACGGGTCAAACCGCCAGGCCCAAGCGCCGAGAGGCGACGCTTGTGCGTCACTTCGGAGAGCGGGTTGGTTTGGTCCATGAACTGAGACAGCTGCGAGGAGCCGAAGAATTCACGGACAGCCGCGGCAGCCGGTTTTGCGTTGATCAGATCCTGCGGCATGACGGTGTCGATCTCAACGGAGGACATCCGTTCCTTGATCGCACGCTCCATGCGCAGAAGGCCGACGCGGTACTGGTTTTCCATCAGCTCGCCAACGGAGCGCACACGACGGTTACCAAGGTGGTCGATGTCGTCGATGTCGCCCTTGCCGTCGCGCAGCTCAACCAGCGCCTTGATGCAGGAGATGATGTCTTCTTTGCGAAGGGTCCGCTGAGTGTCCTCAGCATCCAGAGCAAGGCGCATGTTCATCTTCACACGGCCAACGGCGGAGAGGTCATAGCGCTCGGAATCGAAGAACAGCGTGTCAAACAGCGCGGAGGCTGCTTCGACGGTCGGCGGCTCACCCGGGCGCATGACGCGGTAGATATCCATGAGCGCGGTGTCGCGACCCATGTTCTTATCCTGCGCCATGGTGTTGCGCATGTAGGGGCCGACGTTGATGTTGTCGATGTCCAGAACCGGGATGTCGGTGATACCGGCATCGATCAGTTCCTTGACAGTCCCACCAATCAACTCGCCGCCTTTGTCGTACTCAAGAGTCAGCTCATCGCCGGCCTCGACATAGATGGCGCCGTTTTCTTCGTTGATGATATCCTTGGCGACAAATTTGCCAACGATATGCTCAAACGGCACCAGAAGGTCGGTGATGTTGCCTTCGTCGATCATCTTCTTGACGGCGCGCGGCGTGACCTTCTTGCCTGCTTCGGCAAAGATCTCACCAGTGGCTGCGTCAACCAGATCATAGGTCGGACGGGTGCCGCGCACGCGCTCGGGGAAGAACGGCGTGACCCAGCCACGGCTCTTCTCAAGCTTGAAGTTCACGGTGTTGTAATAGGCATCCATGATGCCTTCCTGATCGAGACCCAGAGCATACAGCAGGGTTGTCACAGGCAGTTTGCGGCGACGGTCGATACGCGCAAAGACGATGTCCTTGGCGTCAAATTCGAAGTCCAGCCAGGAGCCGCGATACGGGATGATGCGGCAGGCAAACAGCAGCTTACCCGAAGAATGCGTCTTGCCCTTGTCGTGATCAAAGAACACGCCCGGCGAACGGTGCATCTGGGATACGATCACACGCTCGGTGCCGTTGACCACAAAGGTGCCGTTTGGCGTCATCAGGGGCATGTCGCCCATGTAGACGTCCTGTTCTTTGATGTCCTTCACCGACTTGGCGCCGGTATCTTCGTCCACATCAAAGACGATCAGACGCAATGTGACCTTCAGCGGAGCCGAGTAGGTCATGTCGCGCTGCATGCATTCCTCGACGTCGTACTTCGGACGCTCGAAGGAATATTTCACGAATTCCAGAACCGACGTCTCATTAAAGTCCTTGATCGGGAATACCGACTGGAACACGCCCATGATGCCTTCGCCGTCGAGCGGCTGTTCTGCATCACCAGAGCGCAGGAAGAGGTCGTAAGAAGATTTCTGGACCTCGATGAGGTTCGGCATGTCCAGGACTTCGCGGATTTTACCGTAGTATTTGCGAAGACGTTTCTGGCCAAGGAACGATTGAGCCATGTCAGATGTCACCTTTCCAATTCTCACTGAGCAAGGATGCCGCCGGGCCCCGGCACCTTACTCATACGAGACAGCGTGTTCGGATCAATTCATGACCACCTTCCCGAATGGTGGCCTCCCGATCCTTTGAACCTCGCCTGAAAAAACGCCCGTAAATTTGGGCCCTTTCTAAGACAGGTTCGGCTGGACCCGGTTTTCACCGGGCCCAGCCAAATTTCCGGGATGTTCAGAGGGTGCCGAAACCGACCCCCAGTGTTGTCCCGTATCGCGTAGCTTAGGCCAGCTCGACTTCGGCGCCAGCTGCTTCCAGCTTGCCTTTGATGTCTTCTGCTTCGGCTTTGTCCACGCCTTCTTTGATCTTGCCGCCAGCTTCAACCAGCTCTTTGGCTTCTTTCAGGCCAAGACCGGTGATGCCGCGAACTTCTTTGATCACGTTGATTTTGGACGAACCAGCGTTTTTCAGAACGACGTCAAATTCGGTCTTTTCTTCTTCCGCTGCGCCACCGGCGTCGCCGCCAGCTGCCATGACAACTGCGCCGCCAGCTGCGGGCTCGATGCCATACTCATCCTTCAGGATGGTTTTCAGTTCTTGTGCTTCAAGCAGGGTCAGACCAACGATGTCTTCTGCCAGTTTCTTCAGATCAGCCATTTTATCAGCTCTTTCCGTTTACAGTGTGTGTGTTCCAACGTGCGGGCTGATGCCCGACGCCAGTCATTCAGTGCCAACCGCTTACGCAGCTTCCGCCTTCTCTTCGATGGTCGAAAGGATGCTTGCGATGTTGCTTGCAGGTGCGCCAATCGCACCGGCGATGTTGGAAGCAGGTGCGCCGAGCATGCCTGCGATCTGAGCAATAAGCTCGTCGCGCGAAGGCATTTTCGACACGGCTTCAACGCCGGCACGGTCAAGAGCGTTCTCGCCCATTGCACCGCCAAGGATTTCGAACTTTTTGTTCTCCTTGGCGAAGCCCTCGGCCACCTTGGCTGCTGCCACGGGGTCCTCGGAATAGGTCAGAACGGTCATCCCTGTCAGCAGGTCAGACATGCTTTCACACGGCTTACCCTCGAGGGCGATTTTGGCGAGCCTGTTCTTGGCAACACGCACGGAGCTCCCGGCGTCGCTTGCGCGCGCCCGCAGATCCTGCATCTCTGCAACTGTCAGACCGGTGTAGTGGGCTACGACCACCACGCCAGAGCTTTCGAAGATCTGGCCGAGTTCCTCGACCACTCTCTCTTTCTGGGCTCTATCCACAGTTCTCTCCAAGTTTAGGGACACTTTCGCATCCCGGCTCATTGATGTGCCGAACATTGCTGTTCGGCGTTCAAGTCCGTTTTAACGGGGTGAGCCAAAATCACCCGAGGGTAGGAATTCCCTCGATCCTTTGGTCGTTCCCGTCTCAGGAGGGAAATTAAGACCCGATCGACAGGCCACCCACCATCTTGGA
Organism: Phaeobacter piscinae; assembly: GCF_002407245.1. Lineage (NCBI taxonomy): Bacteria > Pseudomonadati > Pseudomonadota > Alphaproteobacteria > Rhodobacterales > Roseobacteraceae > Phaeobacter > Phaeobacter piscinae. Next base: position 3,057,008 of record NZ_CP010681.1, read on the forward strand.
CGAAATGAAATAAAGCGCACGACGAATCGCACGCTTTATCTCGCGGTCGTAGTTAGTCCCATTTTAGGGGTTTTCCAAGGGCAAAATTGCCTCAGGGCCCAACAGGGGCGGGATCAGCCGAAATCCTGGCAAGGACAGCCCCGAAATGCAAAACCGGGGACCCCTGCAAGGGACCCCCGGTCTATCGCTGATGGATACGATCTACGGCAGAGCGACATAGCGCACCACCAAACTATCGTCCCGCCTGCCGAGATTACTCGGTAACGGCGGTTTCCACGTCAACAGTGACGCCCGGACCCATGGTGGAGGACAGAGCGATTTTCTTCATATAGGCGCCTTTGGCACCAGCCGGCTTGGCCTTGGCCACTGCCGAGATGAACGCCTTGACGTTCTCGATCAGCTTGGCCTCGTCGAAGGACGCTTTGCCGACGCCTGCGTGGACAACGCCGCCTTTTTCAGCCTTGAACTGAACTTCGCCACCTTTGGCTGCTTCCACGGCTGCTTTCACGTCCATGGTCACGGTGCCAACCTTGGGGTTCGGCATCAGGTTGCGAGGGCCAAGCACTTTGCCCAGACGGCCGACGATCGGCATCATGTCCGGGGTTGCAATGCAGCGATCAAAATCGATGGTGCCGCCCTGGATGGTTTCCATCAGGTCTTCTGCACCGACGATGTCCGCGCCAGCTTCTTTGGCTTCGTCAGCTTTCGCGCCACGGGCGAAAACAGCAACACGCATGTCTTTGCCGGTGCCGTTGGGCAGACCGATAACGCCGCGAACCATCTGGTCTGCGTGACGGGTGTCAACGCCGAGGTTCAGGGCGATTTCGATGGTTTCATCGAATTTTGCGTTTGCGTTCGCCTTGATCAGAGCGACCGCTTCTTCCACCGACAGGTTGTCCTTGCCAGCGAAAGCTTCGCGCGCAGCGCGGGTCCGTTTACCGAGCTTAGCCATCTTACTTCACCTCGATGCCCATGGAGCGGGCAGAGCCCAGGATGATCTGCATTGCGGCGTCGATGTCGTTCGCGTTCAGATCTTTCATTTTCGCTTCGGCGATCTCTTTCACCTGAGCGACGCTGACGGTGCCAACGGTTTCACGCGACGGGTTGTTCGCGCCGGATTTTACCTTGGCGGCCTTCTTCAGGTAGTAAGACGCGGGCGGCGTCTTGATGTCCATGGTGAAGGACTTGTCCTGATAGTAGGTGATCACGGTCGGGCACGGCGCGCCGGGCTCCATGTCTGCGGTCTTGGCGTTGAACGCCTTGCAGAATTCCATGATGTTGATGCCACGCTGACCCAGCGCCGGACCAACCGGCGGGGACGGGTTTGCCTTACCGGCGGGCACTTGCAGCTTCATTGTGCCAACAAGCTTCTTAGCCATTTGGTAGTCCTTTCAACGAAGATGGGACGCGTCCCATCCGGTGTATGTTGCGTGGTCCGATGTCAGGATCGCGATCCATCCATCTCCCACGAGAGAATCTCGCCCGGAGGCGATAGAGGCGGCGTGTATAGGGGAATGCGGGGGTTGGCAAGTGGGGGAGCGGGACAAAACCATGTCAGCTTTGAGCCGATAGCAAATCTCAAAATCACACCAAATCTAATCCGAATGACCGCAAAGGAGTTGGCTGATAGCCTCGTGGAGAATACCAAAAAGTTGAGGACTACCAGATGAAAAAAAGGGTAAATATAAACAGCGATAACGTTTGGCGAAGTGTTGATTATCCCATGAATCAAGCGGTCGTTGAACCAGATGGGCGTCGCATCCATCTCTCCGGACAAGTTGCGTGGGACGCGGACTTCAACGCTCTGCACTTGGGGGATGCTGCGTCGCAAACAAAGGCGGCTTTCGAAAATATTAACAAGGTCTTGGCGGCCGCTGGCGGAAAGTTGGACGATATCGTTACGCTTACAACGTACTACGTTCGCGAGCAGGATAAGGAGTTAATCACCGAGGCGCGCCGCTCCATTCTGAATAGAGAATTCGGACCTGCGACAACCGGCATTCAGGTCGCAAAAATCTGGAATGATGACCTACTTGTCGAAGTAGTTGCGACAGCCGTCATACCTGAAGAACGTTTCCGAAAACTCGACGAATAGACTGGTCGTGGGTCGTTCACCATCAATCCGGCGTTTATCGGACCGTTATGTCGACACAGCCGCCGTTCAAAACAAAACGCCGCGAGCTTGAGGCTTCGCGGCGTTCTATTTGAATTCGGTTAGAATGAGCCAATCACCCCTGCTTGGTCACCTGGGTGAAGTCCAGCTCCACCGGGGTCTCGCGGCCGAAGATAGACACGGTGACCTTGAGCTTTTGATTGTCGTCGTCGACGCCTTCGACCATACCATCGAAATCCTCGAACGGGCCGTCGTTGACCTTGACGCGCTCACCGACCTCGTAAGAGATCAGCGTGCGTGGCGCTTCTTCGCCTTCTTGGACGCGGCCGAGGATTCCCTGCACCTCAGCGTCGCGCATCGGCATCGGGCGGCCTTGCGGCCCGAGGAAACCGGTCACACGATTGATCGAAGAGATCAGGTGGTAGCCGCGGTCGGACATTTCCATATGCACCAGCACGTAACCGGGCATGAAGCGACGCTCGGTCGAGACTTTCTTGCCACGGCGAATTTCAATCACCTCTTCGGTGGGGACCAGAACTTCGTCGATCTCGTCTTCAAGGCCCTGTTCTGCGACCGACGTGCGGATCTGCTCTGCGATTTTCTTTTCGAAGTTCGAAAGAACGCTGACCGAATACCACCGTTTCGCCATGAACCTGATCGTCCTTGTGTCTCTTGGCCGACAAGACTGTCGTGCCGCTGCTGAAATAAGATACAGCCTCTCAGGGCTGCCCTCTAACAAAAAGCGGCGCGCGACACGAATCGCCACACGCCTACGTCAGAGTTACGCGCTCACCTATCGCCCCGGGAGTCCAAGATCAAGAGGAGAGCCGTCAATTGCAATGACCCAACCGCCTGTGTCGCAACACTGCGCAACGGAGGGTCGTCAGGCTGAGTTAGCCGAACATGCCCAAGATGCCCTCAAGCCCAAAGCGGATCAGAATGTCCACAATGGCAAAGAACACGGCCGTAAGCGCCGCCATGACGAACACCATCACGGTGGTCAGCAGCACCTCACGGCGGGTCGGCCATACGACCTTGGAAACTTCGGCGCGAACCTGCTGGATGAACTGGACGGGGTTGGTGGTGGCCATGAGGCGGGATTCTCTCTGCTAGCAATCAAGCAGCGATTTAACCGCAGACCATGGCAATTTCAAGCCCCGCTGGAGATCGCGCACCGGCAGCTGGGGTCCAATGTCTGTTTGACAAGCACCAGACCGTTGCCCGTCAGGATACCGCTGCTCTTGACCCGCCGACCGGCCGCCTTACCACGCCTCTAGGAAATCGGCGCTCCAACCGGCGTCAGTGCAGTCAATTCTATCTTAATTTTCGAGAGGCATAAACATCGACACTGGGAAGCGCGGATGCCACCACATTACGCCCTGCCCGTTACCGAGCGCGATTATGAGATAGGATTCCATGACCCTCGCAAAGAATGACCCACAGGCAACCGGCCTGAGCCACACCACCCCAGTAGGGGCCGCCACCCAGCGCGAAGCGCAGGCGACCCCACCGCTGACCATGCAGATTTCCGGCAAACTTTCCGGCCGCGGCACCCGACTGCCACAGCAAAAAGACATCAAGCTGGACCCAGAACTGCAGGAGCAACTGACCGCGCTGTTTCAGCACGGGCAATATCAGCAAGCTGCCACCCAATGTGCCGAGTTGCTCAACAGCCATCGCAAATCTGCATTCCTCTGGGAGCTTCTGGGGCGCTGCCACCTAGCCCAGACGGCGCTAGATGAAGCTGCGACATGTTTGAACAAGGCCTGTGAGCTGAATCCAACCTCTGCCACGACTTTCGCAGCGATGGGCGATGTCTATCGCCTACAGAATCGATCCGAAGACGCAGTCGCCCTTTATAGAAAGGCACTGGCGCTCGATTCGACCTGTTTGCCTGCGCTTAATAATCTAGGCAACACTCTGCTGGATCAGGATCGCATCATCGAAGCAGACCAGTGCTTTGCTAATGCGATTGATCAGGCGCCAGATAATGCGCAGTTGCTCTACAACCGCGCCAATATCCAGCGTCAGCTTGGCAATCTGGGTATCGCGCGCGATCTTTATGGACAGGCTGCACGATTTGCGCCGGGTTTCTTGGAGGCCCGCTATAATCTCGCCCAGCTTACCGGCATGGCTGGCGACCGGGTTGAGGCGATACGCAATCTGGAACAGATCCTGCTGGCCCGCCCAAACGATGATCGTGCCCGCGCCCAGAAGCTGCGCCTGATGGCAGATCTCTGTGACTGGCGCTGGCTGGATGAATATCAGGATCACCGCCGCCATCTGGGACTGCGCGGCTCCGCCTGTGCGCCGCAGGCTCAGATTGGCCTCGAGGACAATCCCGACCTCCTGCGCATCCGGATGCAGGCCCATGCCAGCGCCGGGTTGCAGGCGGACCCGGCGCCGCAACGCCCAAGGGCAGAAACCCGGCCCCAGCAGCTTCGTGTCGGCTATTTTGTCAGCTCAGCTCAGGATTTGGACGCACTGCGCCTGCTCGACAGCCTGCTGGCCCGCCATGATCAGAGCCGATTCTCCCTATATGTCTACACCGCCAGCGCGCCACGCGCTGATCTGGTCGGCGTCCTGCACCGCGACATTCGCGGACTATCGCCCACCACGATCAAGACGCAGGCCGTGGCAGACCAGCTGGATATTGCGATTGATCTGACCAGCTACACCCATGAGGCTGACGCGACCGTATTCTCGGCCCGGATTGCGCCGGTGCAAGTTGCCATGCCAGGCTTCCCCGGCACCATGGGCACCCCAGCCTATGATTATATCCTCGGGGATGCGGTCACCTGCCCGCCCGGCAGTGAGCGGTATTTCGAGGAACATCTGATCCGCATGCCGCACAGCTACCTGAGTGTTTCAGGTCCGCAGGATCTGTCTGGGCATCAGTTCAGCCGTCGCGACTGCGGTCTGCCCGATGAGGCATTTGTGTTCTGTAGTTTCACCGCCAGCCACGCGGTAACCCCGCGTGAGTTCGATATCTGGATGCGCCTGCTGACCAAGATCGATGGCAGCGTGCTCTGGCTGGCGGACTACGCTGAGGAGGCACAGGCAGCGCTACGCACGGCGGCAGGCGATCGCTCCGTCGACCCGAGCCGCCTAATCTTTGCCGCCCCCTGCACCGGTGAAGAGCGGATGGCCCGCAGCATGGTTGCAGATCTCTTCCTCGATAGCTTTACCCTTAATGCCGGCCCAGCCGCCCGCGATGCGTTGGTTGCCGGGCTGCCCGTGCTGACAATGGCTGGCCGCCAGTTCGCTGCCCGCACCACCGCCAGTCTGCTGGCTGCTGCCCATATGGAGGAGCTGGTTACAACCACCCCCCAGGCCTATGAGGCGCGGGCGCAGACGCTGGCCGGAGATCGCGACCAGCTGATGGCGCTGCGCAGCAAACTGCGTCTGATGCAATCTAAGGCCCCTCTATTCGATACGGCGCGCTATATGCAGGATCTGGAGCGCGGGTTGGACATTGTGTTTGCACGGCATTGCGACGCCCTACCGCCTCAACACGTGGCGGTCCCGGCCGAGGATCCCCTGCCCAAACCGCCCGTCGACAGATTCTCCCACGGGAAAGTGGCCGCGCCGCCCATTCACGCGGCTTGATCACTGTATAGGCAAACCAACGCATTTGCCCTCGCTGCCCGAACAAGGCGGCGGGGGCATCCCGCGTGGATGCAGATCACTACCGCAGCCGTCTGCCCGCGATAGCACAGACAACAACTGATTGAGATCATCACGCAGCTGCCTGCGAGGTTGGAAAGTTTGGAAAATGGCAGGGGCATCAGGGTTCGAACCCGAGACCTACGGTTTTGGAGACCGTCGCTCTACCAACTGAGCTATACCCCTACGATGCGGCAGTTCCTAAGCCAGGGATGCGCCGCTGGCAAGAGGGAAATCGACGAAATCCCCCTGATTTCCGCGTCTCAGCCCGGGATGGCTGGTCCCGGCTGCCAGGCTCCAGTATGACAGGGCAAAGGATCCAGAAGAAAGAGCCCAGAGTGAGCCTGCGTAAGAAAATCGCCGACAGCCCGAAGGTGAATCGCGCCGTCGAGGCCCTATTGGCCGGCTATGTGCGATTCGCCTATCGAACCTCACGCTGGGAGCGTCGCGGATTTGAGGAGATGGATGCCTGCGTCGCCTCAGGGGAACCCGTGATCTTCGTGCTCTGGCACCAGCGGCTGATCATGGCCCCCTATCTGTTTGACACCTCTCTGGGCCGCATTTGTGCGCTGACCTCCGCCGCCCGTGCCGGGCGGCTGGCCGGACAGATTCTCGTCCGTCTGGGATTTGAGACCATCCCGATGTCCAGTCACAAACGCCACGTCGCCCTATCCCGCGAAGTGCTGCGCCGCACCAAAGAAGGCTGTTCCATCGGCATCGCCGCCGACGGACCGAGAGGCCCGGCCCGTATATCTTCGGGCGTGCCGATCACGTGGGCGCGGATGACCGGATGCCGTGTGTTCACCGTCGCTTTTGCAGAGCGGAAAGTGATCAAGCTGCCGACGTGGGATCAGCAAATGCTGCCCCTGCCATTTTCACATGGTGTTCTCCTCTGTCAGGAATGGACAGACGAGGTGCCGAAGAAGCCCACCGATGAGCAAGTGGAAACGTTGCGACTGAGCCTGCAGGCCTCACTGGATGCCATCACCAATGCGGCCGATACGGCGGTCGGGCGCGACGGTGAGGGGCAGAAGAACCCGGCAGGTTAGTTAATGCGTTTTTCGCCGCAGTTTCGATTCGTGGATTGATCACCGATACGCAGAGTATTCTTTGATCTCCGCCCACCGCCCCGAAGACCGCGCGGTTTGTGGACCTGCTTTCCTGCACTACCAGCAAGGTTCGGAAAAAGGCGTCCTCTGACGACACCAACCATGCCTTGGCAGAAATCCCCGTAACGCAGGTGTTCATGAAAGCCATAAGAGAAAACTCGACCGCTTTACCGTCTCGCTCAGGTAACTAATCGGCCTCTGCTCCGCCGACCTCAGCCCATAGAAAAAAGGCCGCCCCAGTTGGAGCGGCCTTTCTATCATCTCACCGGTGCGGGCTCTCGGCAGTTTTCCCGAAGGAAAACCGCCTGCCGCCACAGGCCAGAGTTTCCGTTGGAAACTCGACCTTACTCAGTGATTTTCGACACAACGCCAGCGCCGACGGTGCGGCCGCCTTCGCGGATCGCGAAGCGCAGGCCCTGCTCCATCGCGATCGGTGCGATCAGCTCGACGTCGAACTTCAGGTTGTCGCCCGGCATAACCATCTCGGTGCCCTCAGGCAGGGTCACGGTGCCGGTCACGTCGGTGGTGCGGAAGTAGAACTGCGGACGGTAGTTCGCGAAGAACGGGGTGTGACGACCACCTTCTTCTTTGGTGAGGATATAGGCCTCAGCTTCGAACTTGGTGTGCGGCTTCACGGAACCCGGCTTACACAGAACCTGACCACGCTCAACGCCGTCACGGTCGACACCGCGCAGCAGCGCGCCGATGTTGTCGCCTGCTTCACCACGATCCAGCAGCTTGCGGAACATTTCCACACCGGTACAGGTGGTGGTGGAGGTGTCACGGATACCAACGATTTCGATCGAGTCGCCAACGTTGATCACGCCGCGCTCAACACGACCGGTCACAACGGTACCACGACCGGAGATCGAGAACACGTCTTCGATCGGCATCAGGAACGGCTGGTCAACAGCACGCTCAGGGGTGTCGATGTAATCGTCAACAGCCGCCATCAGCTCCTTGATTTTCTCTTCGCCGATTTCAGGCTTGTTGCCTTCCATCGCCGCCAGAGCGGACCCTGCGATGATCGGGATATCGTCGCCGGGGTAGTCGTAGGACGACAGCAGCTCGCGGATTTCCATTTCGACCAGCTCCAGGAGCTCTTCGTCGTCAACCTGGTCCACTTTGTTCATGAACACGACCATCTTCGGGATGCCAACCTGGCGGCCCAGCAGGATGTGCTCGCGGGTCTGCGGCATCGGGCCGTCAGCAGCGTTCACAACCAGGATCGCGCCGTCCATCTGCGCCGCACCGGTGATCATGTTCTTCACATAGTCAGCGTGGCCGGGGCAGTCGACGTGGGCGTAGTGACGGCCTTCGGTCTCATATTCCACGTGCGCGGTGGAGATGGTGATCCCGCGCGCTTTCTCTTCAGGTGCGCCGTCGATCTGGTCGTAGGCTTTGAAGTCACCAAAATACTTGGTGATCGCTGCGGTCAGCGTGGTCTTGCCGTGGTCAACGTGGCCGATGGTGCCGATGTTGACGTGCGGTTTTGTACGTTCAAACTTTTCCTTAGCCATTCTGTAGGCGCCCTTTTGAATTGGGGGTCGGAACCCGACCCGAATTTCCTCTGCGCGCGCGGCTTATTTGGTTTGCGGGTGAAAATCAACCCGTTCCGGCACGTCGGCGCGCAAATCCCCACAAGATCGTAGAGAAGACCCCACAGCCCGCGTGCCCGGCTCATCGCAGTTGGCCTGATGTCAGGCCGAAGTCTCCAACTCGCGCGCTATGCGCGCGAATTTATGCCGCCTAGAACGCGATAAAAACTGCGATCTTGGACCGTTAGCCACCCACCGCTGCGGGCCCGGCGCTTGCGGCGCTGGCATCTTCGCTGAGGTCTGCAGCATCACTCTGCTCCGGCTCAAACCAGCCGTTGTCCTTGCGCTGCTCAACAAGCCAGTCTTCGATCTGGCCAACAGCATTGCGCGCAAGCCCCCGCATCTGCTCTTCCCGGGTGCGGGCGTGGCCCGATCCAACCAAGAAGCTGTCTGCGGTTGTCGTCTCGAAGACGGTGAATTTCTTCACGACCTTGTTCAGTTTGGTGCCTGCGGCGTCATCCCAGACAGTCACATTGATCGCCAGAACAGATTTCGGGCTAAGCACAAGCGGCACACCGCCGGGAGCAACAAAATAGCCCTCAACACTGATGCCGAAGTGATAGATCTTGTCGCCGTCATACTGGTTGAACCGGGCATCGACCTCATTGGTGAGAATATCGACCCACTCTTGCTTGGACACCTCGCGCGATCCCGGCACCATCTGCACCTTGGAGGCGATGACGATATTATGGCCCAGCTTGAAGGTTCCGAGATCCTCCAGCGGTTCGTCAGGCGCGGCTGCGGTACAGGCGGCAACGGCGACCATGGCGGCCAGGAGAGCGAAGATCCGGATCATAGCAGTCTCATTTCAATTAACGTGCGCCTTCAGATAGCCGCCCCGTGCGGAACCGGTAAAGCCATGATGGCACCGTGGTTCCGACGGGTGGCGCTGAGGCCACAGGTGCGTGGCCGCAAGAGGTGCCTTATTTGAATTTGTAATTGCGCGGGAAACCATAGGGCGGCCGCTTGCCGATACCGGCGCGTTTGCCCAGCCATTGCCCCAAGTCAGTTTCGTGCCGTGTCTTGCCGCCACCCATTTCCCAACTGAGGCCATCATCCCAGTTGAAGGTGGTGACATCGCTCAGCCCGCCATCCAGTTCCAACGAGCCCTGCTTGCCACGCGCCATGTTGTATTTCTGCAGACGCACGCCTTTGCCACGGGTCAGTTCCGGCATTTCCTCAACCGCGAAGACAAGGAATTTGCCGTTCTCGGACACCACCGCAACATGGTCGCCCGTCACCGGGATACAGATCTTGGCGCGGTCGTCGTCTTTGACGTTCAGCACCTGTTTGCCGCTGCGGGTCTGGGCCACGATATCTTTCTCGGCGCAGATGAAACCATTGCCCGCATCCGAAGCGACCAGCAGGCGGCCTTCCGGATTGTGGATCAGGATATCGACGATTTCGACCTCGTTCGGCAGGTCAACCATCAGCCGCAATGGCTCTCCCATGCCACGCCCGCCGGGCAGATTGGATGCGGAAATCGTATAAAACCGCCCGTTGGAGGCGAAGACCAGCAACCGGTCTGTGGTTTCGGCGTGGAAGATGAAGCGCGGGCCGTCGCCGTCCTTGAACTTCAATTCGCGCCCCAGATCGATATGGCCGGTCATTGCCCGGATCCAGCCCATTTGCGAGCAAACCACAGTGATCGGCTCGCGGTCGATCATGGCTTCCAGCGGCACCTCTTCGACCTCTCCCGCCTCAGCAAAGCGGGTGCGGCGCGGGCCGCCCTCATAGGTTTTGCCGAACTGCTTTTTGGTGTCCTTCAGCTGTTCCGCGATGCGGGACCATTGCAGGTCTTCCGACGCCAACAATTCAACCAGCCCGGCGCGTTCTTCGCGCAGGGCGTCACGTTCGCGCACCAGTTCGATCTCTTCCAAGCGGCGCAAGCTGCGCAGGCGCATGTTGAGGATCGCCTCGGCCTGCACCTCGCTCAACTCCCCGGCACCGGTAGCAGGCGAAACATAGTCTGCTTCGGTATAGGCGCGCGGGTGATCCTGCGACCAGTTTTCCCGCATCAACGCCGCTTTGGGATCATCGTCATAGCGGATGATATCAATCACGCGGTCCAGATTGAGGAAGGCGATGATGAAGCCTTCGAGCACCTCAAGACGATGATCGATCTTATCCATCCGGTGCTGCGAGCGGCGCTGCAAGACATCGCGACGGTGATCAAGGAAGGCGCGCAGCACCTCCTTCATCGAACAGACCTTGGGCGTGACCCCGTCGATCAGGACGTTCATGTTGAGGCTGAAGCGAATTTCCAGATCCGAGTTGCGGAACATCATGTTCATCAGCACTTCGGGGTCCACATTCTTGGACTTCGGCTCAAGAATGATGCGGATATCCTCCGCCGACTCGTCGCGCACATCACCCAGAATGGGGATCTTCTTGGTCTGGATCAGTTCCGCGATCTTTTCGATCAGCTTCGATTTCTGCACCTGATAGGGGATTTCGGTGATCACGATCTGCCATTGGCCGCGGCCCAGATCCTCGACCTCATGGGTGCAGCGCAGACGGAAAGACCCGCGCCCCGTGGTATACGCCTTGGCGATGTTCTCCTTGGGCTCAACAATAATGCCGCCCGTGGGGAAGTCCGGCCCGGGCACATAATTTAGCAGAGTGTCATCGCGCGCGTCAGGGGTCTTGATCAGATGCAGGCAGGCATCGATCAGCTCACTAATGTTGTGCGGCGGGATATTGGTTGCCATGCCCACGGCGATACCGGCCGCCCCATTGGCAAGGATATTCGGGAATGTCGCAGGCAGCACCGCCGGTTCGGTCAGACGTCCGTCGTAGTTATCACGGAAATCAACGGCGTTTTCACTCAGACCCTCCAGCATCGCCTCGGCAACGAAGGTCATCCGCGCCTCGGTGTAACGCGAGGCCGCGGGGTTATCGCCGTCGATATTGCCAAAGTTGCCCTGACCGTCGACCAGCGGGTAGCGGACGTTGAAGTCCTGCGCCAGACGCGCCATAGCATCATAAATCGCGGCATCGCCGTGAGGGTGGAAATCCCCCATGGTGTCACCGGAAATCTTCGCCGATTTCAGAAAGCCGCCAGTGGAGGTGAGCCGCAGACGGCTCATGGCGTAGAGAATACGGCGATGCACCGGTTTCAGACCATCACGCGCATCGGGCAAGGCCCTGTGCATGATGGTGCTGAGAGCATAGGTCAGGTAACGCTCGCCAATCGCGCGGCGCAACGGTTCCAATACTTCTCCGGATGCGGGGGAATCGGGGGTGTCTTGATCATCTACCAGGTCGGTCATGTATTGGTGATACTGCCCCCTCCAGTCTTGGTAAAGCGGGGCCGTGAGAAAATGCGGAGTTACCCCCATATATCGGCCCGACCACAACCACATGAGAGGGGGGGGCCGAACGCCGACATCTCTTCGTGTGCACCGTCGCTCACTCGGGGGAGAAAGCGGCCACCTCTCCCCTATTGCGACTCGCGAAACTGCTGTAGGATTGAAAGACGCCGGAACAAACTGTGCTGCAGCTGCGTATTATCTGCATGCGGGCGGACGCTCGCCACTCGTGAATTTGCACAGATTTTCAGGCTAATCCTGGGGGGGATTTGTATATGTCACGCTTTGTTATTGCATCGTTTCTATTCTTGGGCTGGGGCTTCTACGAGGCCAGTGGCGGCGCCGATTTTGAACCGCCGCAGGGTCCGTCGGCAGCAATTGATATCGCCAAAGCAGCCTTTGGCAGCGACAGCAGCCCATCGACTACATCCGTGCGCAGCACTCAGGTGACCGCTGAGTCGCTGGTCAGCAAGGTGGCCCTGCGCGTCCCGCAAAATGACACAACACAAGCGGCAAACACGAAACCGGCCCGACCAGCCGCCGACCCCGCGCTGCGTTCTCGGGTCGCGATGGAGCAGATCGCCGCTGTCGGCGCAGGCCTTAGCAACAGTGATACCGCATTTTCGGCCACCTCGGCGTCTCAGGCGAGCTTCCAAACGTCCCCTGCAACATCTGGAGCGGTGCAGCTGGCCTCGCTCACAGACGGGCTATCGGCACAACCACTGGTCCAAGCCGCTCTTGAGACCGACCCGCAGGACATCGTGGAGCCGAAGGCTGACATTCGCTCCATCACGGCGACGCGCGTCAATATGCGCTCCGGTCCGGGCACGGTCTATCCAATCGTTGACCGGCTGAGCAACGGTGAAGAAGTTGCGGTATTTGAAGATATCGGCACCGGCTGGTTGCACCTGCGCACCGTAAAAGACGGCAAAGTTGGCTGGATTGCCGCTTCCCTGGTGAGCCAGAAACGCCCATAAAGCGTCGGTACAGGTGACCGCGCGAGGGGCTTTATGCAAAAAACGATCCTGATGACAGGCTGCTCCTCCGGGATCGGCCTGGATGCAGCGCATGGGATGCGCGAGCGCGGCTGGACTGTTTTTGCCTCCTGCCGTCAGCGCGTCGATTGCGACAGATTGCGTGCCCAAGGGTTCATCAGCCCACTGATGGACTACACAGATGCCGAGACACTCCGCAGTGGCCTGGGCGAGGTGCTGGAGCACACCGGCGGCACATTGGATGTTCTGTTCAACAACGGCGCCCATGGTCTGCCCGGTGCGGTCGAAGATGTCTCCACCGACGGGCTGCGCAGCATCTTTGAAAGCAATGTCTTTGGCTGGCACGAGCTGACCCGCAACGTCATCCCGGTGATGCGCGCACAGGGGCACGGGCGCATCGTGCAGAATTCCTCGATCCTCGGATTTGTGAGCTTCCCTTGGCGCGGGGCCTATGTCGCCACCAAACACGCAATTGAGGGGCTGACCGACACCATGCGGGTGGAACTGCGGGACAGCGGGATCCATGTCATCCTGATCGAACCCGGCCCCGTTACATCGAAGATCCGCGAAAAAGCCATTCCGCATTTCGAGAAATACGTCGACTGGGAAAACTCCGCCCTGCGTGACCGCTATGAGGCGAGTTTGCTGACACGTCTCTATGAAAGCACCGGGCCAGACAGGTTTGAGCTCCCCGCCTCCGCTGTTACGGCCAAGCTGGTTCATGCCTGCGAGAGCCGACGCCCGCATCCGCGTTACTATGTCACCGTACCGACCCATATTGGCGGTGTGCTAAAACGCATCCTGACAACACGCGCGATTGACCGCATCCTCGCGCGGCTTAGATAGCTGATGCGCGGCCAGACCTGCCATGGGGGCAGCGGCTGGCGCGACAAGAAACAAGGAATATGAGAAGATGGGCGATCCGCTCTACATCCTGGCAATTGCTGCCATCGCAGCAACTGTTATCGTGCTGGTGATCGGCATTGGTGGGTTCGGCGCCGGTGGTGCCTTCAATGCCAGAAACGCCAATAAGATGATGCGTCTGCGCATCCTGTTTCAGTTTCTCGCCGTGGTGTTCATCCTTGGCTACGTCTATCTTCGCGCTCAGGGAGGTCAGTAAGCCATGGTCGTATTGAACAAAATCTACACCCGCACCGGCGACAAAGGGGACACTGCGCTTGGCAATGGCGACCGTGTCGCCAAACATTCCGCGCGGGTGAACGCCTATGGCACCTCGGATGAGCTGAACGCCTTTGTAGGGGTGGCCCGGCTTGAGGCCAAGGATGAGATGGATGCCGCGCTGGCCCGCATTCAGAATGACCTTTTTGATCTTGGCGCAGATCTGTGTCGGCCGGAAATGGACAAGGATGCAGATGCTGACTACCCGCCCTTGCGGGTTGCCGATGCGCAGGTCGCGCGGCTGGAAGCGGAAATTGATACGATGAACGCGGAACTCTCGCCGCTGCGCAGCTTCGTGCTGCCGGGCGGGGCTGCACTCTCCGCGCATTTGCATGTCTGCCGCACTGTGGCGCGGCGTGCTGAACGTTTGGCGACCGACCTGGCGACGCAGGAGGACATCAATCCAGCGGCGGTGAAGTATCTCAACCGGCTCTCGGACTGGTTCTTCGTCGCATCGCGCGCGGCCAATGACAATGGGGCCCGCGATGTTCTGTGGGTGCCAGGCGCCAATCGCTAGCCCCCCCGGAGCGCGTCTATCGCGCCGTGCAGGTCTGATCGGCCCGTACGGCGCGTCATCTGCCCGACGTTGACTGATGGACACACCCGCGCCCGGATCGCTCCGCCGCCGCGCCATGATTCTACGGTGTGATCTGCTTCCCTTGCGGCAGTGCAGCATCTTGCGTCGCAACATTCCTGCAAAACTGCTGATGCAAACCGTCAGACGCGACGTCGGAGGGCGGTAACGTGACGATTTTGCCCTGTTGCGGCGCAATCTAAGCCGCTATCAACATCGCGAGAGCATGGAGGAGAGTCGCCTCGGCGGCTTGCCGTTTGTTAAGGAGAGAACGCAAAATGAAGGTACTCGTGCCTGTCAAGCGCGTGATTGACTACAACGTGAAGGTCCGCGTCAAAGCGGACGGCAGCGGTGTCGATCTCGCCAACGTCAAAATGTCGATGAACCCGTTCGACGAAATCGCCGTCGAAGAGGCCATCCGCCTCAAGGAAGCCGGCAAAGCTGATGAGATCGTCGTTGTCTCCATCGGTGTGAAGCAGGCGCAGGAGACCCTGCGGACCGCATTGGCCATGGGCGCCGACCGCGCGATCCTGGTCAACGCCGCTGAAGATGTACACACCGACATCGAGCCTCTGGCCGTCGCCAAGATCCTCGCCAAAGTGGTCGAGGAAGAGCAGCCCGGTCTGGTTCTGGCCGGCAAGCAAGCGATCGACAACGACATGAACGCAACCGGTCAGATGCTGTCTGCGCTCTTGGGTTGGTCGCAAGGCACCTTTGCCTCTGAGCTGGACGTCGATGGCGATAACGCTGTTGTGACCCGCGAAGTGGACGGCGGCCTGCAGACCATCAAAGTGAAGATGCCCGCCATCGTCACCGTGGACCTGCGCCTGAACGAGCCGCGCTACGCCTCGCTTCCGAACATCATGAAAGCGAAGAAAAAGCCGCTCGACGAGAAAACCGCCGCCGACTACGGCGTCGACGTCTCGCCGCGCTTGGAAATCATCTCCACCAAAGAACCCGAAGCCCGTGCCGCTGGCATCATTGTGGGTTCGGTCGATGAGCTGGTTGGGAAACTCAAAGAAGCGGGGGCTGTGTAATGGCTGTTCTTCTCCTTGCCGAAGTGACCGATGGTGCCCTGGCACTGGACGCAACTGCAAAAGCGGTTACCGCTGCGGGCAGACTGGGCGATGTGACAGTGCTGGCCGCTGGTGCATCCGCAGCCGCCGCTGGCGAAGAAGCCGCGAAGATCGCAGGCGTCGCCAAGGTTCTGGTCGCCGAAGATGCGTCGCTGGGTCACCGCCTGGCGGAGCCGACTGCAGCGCTGATCGCGTCGCTGGCTTCCGACTATGAACACATCGTTGCGCCCGCGACCACAGACGCCAAGAACGTCCTGCCGCGCGTGGCGGCGCTCTTGGATGTTATGGTGATCTCGGATGTGTCCGGCGTTGTCGATGGCAACACGTTTGAGCGCCCGATCTACGCGGGTAACGCGGTACAGACCGTGAAGTCGCGCGATGCGAAAAAGGTGATTTCCTTCCGGACCTCCACCTTTGACGCGGCTGGCGACGGCGGCTCTGCCTCTGTTGACACCATCTCCGCAGCCGAAAACCCCGGCCTGTCCGAATGGGTTGAGGACAAAGTCGCTGCCAGCGATCGCCCCGAGCTGACCTCGGCCGGTGTGGTTGTGTCCGGTGGTCGCGGTGTTGGCTCCGAGGAGGACTTCAAACTGATCGAAAGCCTCGCAGACAAGCTGGGGGCCGCAGTTGGTGCATCCCGCGCGGCTGTCGATTCAGGCTATGCGCCAAACGACTGGCAGGTGGGTCAGACCGGTAAGGTCGTCGCACCTGAGTTGTATGTTGCGGTTGGCATCTCCGGTGCAATCCAGCACCTGGCAGGCATGAAAGACTCCAAGATCATTGTCGCGATCAACAAAGACGAAGAGGCCCCGATCTTCCAAGTAGCCGACTATGGTCTGGTCGCGGACCTGTTTCAGGCTGTGCCCGAGCTGATCGAGAAGCTGTAGGCTTCGCAGATATCTCATGAGGAAGCCCGCAACTAGTGTTGCGGGCTTTTTTCGTGGCCACCCTTCGGGCCTGTGGTCCAGTAGTGTAGACCTTAGGTTTTCAGACGGGGTCGCAGATACTGCGCCACCTGTTGCGCTATCCGCAGATGCTCCTTTGGTCCCAGCATGCGCTGCGCCGAAGGCAGATCAAGCTGGCCATAAAACATGCCGTCAATATCAGCTGCATCCCGCGCGGTATGCACGGGGATTTCCAACACCCCGAGGACGCGGGCGCGTAGCGCATCCACCATGGGCCGGTCCACGAGGGCAGGTTCGTGACCGAATAAAACCTGCTGGTCGACGTCGTAGTGCACCCACAGCAGCGTCACTGCACCGTTCAGGGCGGAGATCAACTCCCCCATACGTTCAACCCACGTATCCTGCAGATGATCGCGAACCGTTTCGTAACGGGTTGTGCAGCAAGATCTGAGCGCGTTCAGCAAATGCTTGTTAAAGTGATATTCGGTAAAATCCACTTCCGGGTAGAGCTCCAACAATGGGTCATGTGCACAGAGGAACCTGTCATTACGTCGTGGATGCACCTTGTAATAGCCGTTGGAGATATTTTGTGCCCCAAGCACCTGCAAAAGCGTTGTTTCGGCCCGGCCCGCGATCTCCAGAATATCAGCGTCGCTCAGGAAACTGTCGACTCCGGCGTTCACACTGCCCAGATTTACGCAAATACGATCAAGCAACGCCTCAGTTTCAGTAACAAACGGTCGTTCGACAAAGCGTCCGAAGACCTCTGTGCCGCCAATAAATGCCAAATATGGTTCAGTCAGATTACGCGCCGGCCCGCGGACCAATAATTTCGAACCCGCATAGCTGCAAGGCTCGCCCGCAAGCGCTGTCGCGCTCTTGAGTTCATAGCTCATCATACCCACCAAATTTCACCCGAGACTCACCTAACCCGAGATCCGTTGACGAAATGCTAATGCTAAACTTTGCCTAAAAAGCCACCCAATCGGCCTTGTGCCGTCCACAGACCCGCCAGTATGATCCGCCGGAAAACTCACAAGAGGCACGAGCGATGGACATCCAGAAAATAGGCGTGATTGGTGCAGGCCAGATGGGCAACGGCATCGCTCACGTGATGGCCTTGGCGGGCTATGACGTTGTTCTTAATGATATAAGCCAGCAGGCACTGGACGCGGCCGTAAGCGCGATCCAGAAAAACCTGACCCGTCAAGCCAGCAAAGGCAAGATCGATCAGACCGAAGTTGAGGCCGCGCTGGGGCGTATTTCAACAACACTGACGCTGGCCGACATTGGCAAGACCGATCTGGTGATTGAGGCGGCGACAGAGCGGGAGACCGTTAAGCAGGCCATTTTCGAGGATCTGCTCCAGCATCTGCTGCCGCATACGATTCTCACGTCCAACACCTCGTCGATTTCCATCACCCGACTGGCCAGCCGCACCGACCGCCCAGAGCGGTTCATGGGCTTCCATTTCATGAACCCGGTTCCGGTGATGCAGCTGGTCGAGCTGATCCGTGGCATTGCCACTGATGAAGCCACCTTCTCAGCCTGTCATGCGGTGGTGGAAAAGCTGGGCAAGACCGCAGCCAGCGCCGAAGATTTCCCGGCTTTCATCGTGAACCGCATTCTGATGCCGATGATCAATGAAGCGGTTTATACCCTCTATGAGGGCGTGGGATCGGTGAAATCCATCGACGAGTCTATGAAACTGGGCGCCAACCACCCGATGGGTCCGCTTGAATTGGCTGATTTTATCGGCCTGGACACCTGTCTGGCGATCATGAATGTGCTGCATGACGGTCTGGCGGATACCAAATATCGTCCCTGCCCGCTGCTGACAAAATATGTGGAAGCTGGCTGGCTTGGCCGCAAGACACAGCGCGGGTTCTATGACTATCGCGGCGAAACCCCGGTGCCGACGCGCTGATCTTGAAAGAGCGGAGGGGGCGCTGCCCCCTCTTGGCCTGATGGCCAATTTACCCCTTGGATACGTTTAGCCAGAAGAAAAAATGAGAGTTTGATCAACTGTCTTTGCCGAGGCTGAGCGTATGCTCCCGCAGCCAGGCCATAAAGCCGCGCGGATCGCTCTGCAGTTTTTCCATCTGTGCCTCGGTCAGCGGTTCGCCGACCACCGGGCTTTGCGGTTTGTTGCAGGACCGCACGATTTCATGCAGCAGCAACCCCTGTCGCAGGATCGGCGAAACCCGGTTGGCAATCTGGTACCAACGGGAATTGCTGCCCGGGAAGAAAATTGGCACTACCCGCGCGCCAGACCGACGGATGAGCTGCGCTGTGAAAACGTTCCACTCCTGCTCAATCGCGGGACCGAACCATGTCTCCGAGGACATCACCACGCCAGAGGGGAACAGCGCGACCACCCCACCCTCCTTCAGATGAGCCATAGTCTTGGCCCGCATCTCAACCATCTTGCTTTGCGCTTCGGGGTCATGGGGGAATGGCACTGGGATCATGAAAGAGGTCGCCGCCTCATCCAGCCCGGTCAGCACCGAACGGGTCAGAATTCGGTAGTCCTGCCTCACGCGGCCAATGAGGTCTGCGAAGATCATGCCATCAACCATCCCATGGGGGTGGTTCGCAACCACAACCACCGGTCCCTCACCGGGGATACGCTGGATCTGCTCCATGGGGGTTTCGAGATCAATGCCCATCACATTCAGGGCGCCGCGCCAGAATTTCTGGCCACGATATTCAGCATTGCTGCGTTCAAAACGACGTACCATACGCAGGATCGTCAGCTTCCCCGTGCACCACTCGATGGCCCGGATCGCAAGCGACGTCCAGCGATCGTCAAAGGAATTGGCGTAGGTGAGCGTGCGGCGGTCATAGATCTCGCCGGTCTCTTCGGTCCCTGGCGTCACGCCAGTGTCCCGATCATGCGCTGTATCCGCCAAGTGCCTTGTCCTGTTCCGTAGTCGTGAATGAGCCTCAGTAGCCTTCGCCGAACTTGTCGGCAACAAGCGTATCCAGCGCGGAGGCCAGTGCCTCTGCATCCGGGCCCGAAGTTTCGATGTCAATAGTCGTTCCTTTTGAGGCTGCCAACATCAAAAGCCCCATGATGCTGTCTCCCGAGGCTGACAGCCCATCCCGCGACACCTCGGCCGTGGCATCAAAGCCTTCAACCACTTCCACCAGCTTGGCCGATGCGCGCGCGTGCAGTCCTTTTTCGTTGACTATTTTCAGCGTTTTCTGAACCATTTAATGCGCTTGCTCCCCTTCGGGGTTGATGTTTTGGGCGTTAATGTACTTGCGTCCCGCCTCCATGGCATGCCGGACCGCATCGGCCACCGGCAAATGGCGAGATTTTGCCAGTTTGATCAGCATCGGAAGATTGGCCCCGTAGAGAATGCGTCGGTTTGCGGGGGTACAGGCCAACAGACTGAGATTGGACGGAGACCCGCCAAAAAGATCCGTGACCACCACCACGCCGCCGCCGCTGTCGACCGCATCAGCGGCCCCACAGATCTCGCGCTGTTTCTCGTCCCGGTTATCTTCCGGACCGATACTGATGGCCTCAAGGTAGACCTGAGGACCCACGACATGCTCCACGGCGGCCAGATACTCTCTGGCCAACCCCCCATGTGCAACGATCACGATTCCGATCAAGCCGGTCCCTCACTTCTGTCGCTGGCCATGCAGCTCGCGGTGTCTAATTGACACCTGCTGCCCATCTTCCGCAAGATCCTTGGCCAGGGTTTCTGCCAATGTGACCGAGCGGTGCTGCCCTCCGGTGCATCCAAATGCTATAGAGAGATGCGACTTACCTTCTTCTCGGTAAGCAGGCAACAACAAGCGGATCAGATCAAGCACCCGGTCGAAAAACGGCTGATAGCGGCTGTCCTCACGCACGTAGGACTGTACCGCCGCATCGCGCCCATCCAGGGTGCGCAGGCTCTGCTCCCAATAAGGGTTCCGCAGAAATCGACAGTCGAACACCATATCAATGCTGCGCGGCACGCCGCGTTTGTAGGAAAAGCTCTGCAAGGACACTGCCAGAGAGCGCCCGCCGGGGGCGAAGCGCCGCTCGATATCCGCCTTGAGTTGATGGATGTTCATTTCGGAAGTATCCAGCAACAGGTCAGCCCGGTCGCGGATCGGCAGCATCAGATCGATCTCGCGCAAAACACCAACCTCAGGATCTTCTGCCGGGGCAAGCGGGTGCCGTCTGCGGGTTTCCGAATAGCGCCGCAGCAGAACATCGCGGTCCGCATCAAGATAGAGCACGGTCAGATCAAGATCCTGGCGCGCGGACAGCATATCAATGACATCAAGCAGCGCCGCCGGGGAGAAGTCGCGGTTGCGACTGTCGAGCCCAAGCGCCATCGGGCGGGTCAGGCTGTTGGCCTCAACCAGTCCAGGCAGCAACCGAAGCGGCAGGTTGTCAATCGCCTCAAACCCGAGATCCTCCAACACATTGATCGCCGTGGTGCGCCCCGCACCAGACGGGCCTGTCACCAGGACGATCGGCACCGCCGTCGGGTCGCAGGCAATATCCGGGTCACGCATCGGGATTAACGCTTCCGTATTTGAGCAACTGTATCAGGGCAGGCGCGAACTGCGGACCATCGACGCGGCGCAACAGGCGGATTGGTTGGTTCAAGATCATGGTTTCCAGCTGGGGTGGCAGGCGATCTGTTTCAAGCTGCTCCAGATCGACCACCGCTGTCAGTCGGGATCGCGAACAGGCGCTGGCCCGCAGCAGGCCCATGCCGCGTGCCTCGATCATGCCATGCAAGGCATCAGGGGCTGTGGCTTCCAACCCCTGATCATGTGCAGTCACGATCACCTGATCATCGGAGACAAGCGCTGCACCAAGGGCCATCAACTGCAAGGCCAATGTCGATTTTCCACTGCCGGATCGGCCGGTTATCAGCACCCCATGCCCTGTGACGTCGACGCAGCTGGCGTGCAATCGGCAGGTTGGGGCTGCGATCATCACTCAGACCGGCAGGCCGACGACGAACCGCGCCCCCAAAGGCTCCGAGGTGATGTCGGCTTCGGTTGGGCGAATGTTTTCGGCCCAGATCACACCACCGTGTGCTTCGACAATCTGTTTGGAAATCGCCAGGCCGAGGCCGGAGTTATTGCCGAAATGCTCAACAGGGCGCTGCGAATAGAAACGCTTGAACACTTTGCTCAGGGCCTGATCGGGGATGCCGGGACCGGTGTCCTCCACCACGACCAAAACGCGATTGTCGCGGCGGCGCGCCCAGACCCGGATCGCATCGCCATCCTCGCAAAACGAAATCGCATTTGTAATCAGGTTGACAAAAACCTGGGCCAGTCGTGCCTCCAGCCCCTGGATTGTGATCGGGGTTTTCGGCAAATCGGTGATGTAATCAATGCCCTTCCCGCGGGCGTCCTCGCCGAGGAATTGGTTCAGGTTGCCGAGCATATGCAGCAGATCAAAACTCTCTTCTTCTTCTTTGACCAATTCCGCATCCAGCCGTGAGGCATTGGAAATATCGCTGACCAGCCTGTCCAGACGCCGCACATCATGTTCGATGACGTCCAACAGCTTCTCACGCTGGTCTTCGCGTTTGATCATCCGCAGCGTTCCCACGGCAGATTGCAGGCTCGCCAGCGGGTTCTTGATCTCATGCGCGACGTCCGCCGCAAACTGCTCATTGCTGTCAATGCGGTTATAAAGTGCCTTCACCATGCCGCGCAGCGCCCGACTGAGGCGGCCAATTTCATCGGGACGCGCACTCAAATCGGGTATACGGATACGCCCCGGTTTGGATTTTCGGGAATCCCCATCCCGGCCCAGCTCAGCCGCTTCGGCCAGATCCGCGAGCGGGTTCGCGATGGTGGAGGCGAGGACCAAGCTCAAACCGATAGAGACCACCAGGGCCACAACAAACATCTGCAAGACGCGTTCTTGTTCACCACGCACCAGGGCGTCGATCTCTCCGGTCGGCGACGCCAGTGTCACAACACCGATGGCCTGGCCCTGAAAGAGGATCGGCGTGGCTGCGGAGAATACCGTACCACCGCTGGTGTCGACAACGGCCTTCACCTCGGTTCCGCCAGCCAGGGCCTGCTGCACCATCCCGCGCAGCTGGTCTTCCAACGGCTGAGCCGCAGGCTCCGGCGTATCCGATTTGAGCAAACCGCCTGCCGCCGACCAGAGTGCGGCGAGCCCATCGCTGATCAGCGTGGCTGACGGGTTGTCATCCGTCAGCAGATCCAGCGCGCCGCCTTGTTCAACCCCTTTGGTCTGCGCGATCAGCGTACCGGCGGTATCAAAAACAAAGACCTCAGCCCCGGCTCGCAGGCTGATATTCTGCAAAGTCGTCACCGGATCAATGCCATCGCCAACAGCCAGGCTGACCGTCCCGACCTCTGGCAACTGCGCCTCAAATACATCTGAGATCAGCATCGCCTCTGCCGCAAGGGCACCGGCGCGCTGCAATACCAGGCTCTGGCGTGAGGAATTGAGATAAAGAATACCCGAGACCAGAATGATCAGCGCGATGAGGTTCAGCGTGATGATCTTGCGCGTCAGCGGAGAGCCCCGCAGCGACAGCACACCACGGCGCGCGCGCTTGTCCTGCAGTTCACGCGTGACGTTTTGGTCCGGTGCGACCCAGTCGTCGCCCAGAACAACATCATTATCCCGCTGTGAACGGCTTATGCCGGAATCGCGCATCGGCGTTTTACTCCGCCTGCCCCCAGACGGGGGTTACTCTTCATTATAACGGTACCCGATACCGTAAAGCGTCTCAATCGCCGAGAATTCGGAGTCGGCGCTGCGCATCTTCTTGCGCAGGCGCTTGATGTGGCTGTCGATGGTCCGGTCGTCGACATAGACCTGATCATCGTAGGCGACATCCATCAGTTGATCGCGGCTTTTGACAAATCCGGGGCGTTGCGCCAGCGCTTGCAGCAGCAGGAATTCGGTCACGGTCAGTGACACATCCTGCCCCTTCCAGCTAACCGAATGGCGCAGCGGATCCATCCGCAGGTTGCCGCGTTCCATCACCTTGTTTTCAGTGGTCGTCGCGACCGCATCACCGCTGATTGCTTCCTGACGGCGCAGCAGGGCACGGATCCGCTCGACCAACAGTCTCTGCGAGAACGGTTTTTTGACGTAGTCGTCGGCGCCCATGCGCAGGCCCAGCACCTCGTCAATCTCATCATCCTTGGAGGTGAGAAAGATCACCGGCATCTGGGTTTTCTGCCGCAGCCGCTGCAACAGATCCATGCCGTCCATGCGCGGCATCTTGATATCGAGAACGGCCATATCCGGCAGTTTTTTGTTGAACGCATCCAACGCAGCCTGCCCGTCGTTATAGGTCTCGACCTCGAAGCCTTCAGCCTCCAGCGTCATCGAGACCGAAGTCAGGATATTCCGATCATCATCGACTAAAGCAATCTTAGACATCTGAGTGGCCCCTAATCTGCTCTTTTTGCGTTTTTTAGACGTTCATCGCCGTTCTGCCTCGGCGAATCAATGCCAATTGAAGAATTCGGACACAGTTTCGCCTCAATTGAGACAAAAATACCTTAGCAGGTGCTGAAGATTCCGGCAGCCACCCCTGCAAATTGTCTTTAAAAAAAATGGTTGCGCTAAACATCGCCTTGATGGCGCTAACTGCGTCAAACCGTTCTGTTCAGCGTGCAAACCCTCATGTTAAGACCAGCCACATCGGCCGGTTGTGCCGATTTCTGCCCCAGGGCGCGGCTTTTATTGTTTGCGGCCTTTGATGGTCGTCACAGGAGAAAGAACACATGGCATCTGGACGGGTTAACCCGCAATTCCGCCTCGAAGATCAAGGTATCGAAGGACTGGGGAACGTCTATTATAACCTCATGGAGCCAGCCCTGATCGAGGCGGCCCTAAAGCGCGACGAAGGTACGCTTGGCAATGGCGGTGCCTTTCTGGTCACCACCGGCAAGTTCACCGGCCGCTCTCCCAAGGACAAACATGTCGTTAAAACCGACAGTGTGGCCAAGACCATTTGGTGGGAAAACAATGCCGAGATGAGCCCCGAGGGCTTTGACGCGCTCTATGAGGATATGCTCGCCCATATGCAGGGCAAGGAATACTATGTTCAGGACCTCGTCGGTGGTGCGGATCCCGCCCATGCGATCAACGTCCGCATGGTGACAGAGCTGGCTTGGCACGGTCTGTTCATTCGGACCATGCTGCGCCGCCCCGACCGCGAAGATCTGAACGACTTCATCGCGGATTTCACTGTCATCAACTGCCCGAGCTTTCTGGCCAATCCGGAGCGCCACAACTGCCGCAGCGAAACTGTGATCGCGATGAACTTTGATCGCAAGATGATCCTGATCGGCGGTACCGAATATGCGGGCGAAAACAAGAAATCCGTCTTCTCGCTGCTGAACTATCTGCTGCCGGAGAAAGGCATCATGCCGATGCACTGCTCCGCCAACCACGCCAAGGGCAACCCGGTCGACACCGCAGTGTTCTTTGGCCTGTCGGGCACTGGTAAAACCACCCTGTCTGCCGACCCGGACCGCGTGCTGATCGGTGACGATGAACACGGCTGGGCTGACAACGGCACCTTCAACTTTGAAGGTGGCTGCTATGCCAAGACCATCAACCTGAATGCCGAGGCAGAGCCGGAAATTTACGCAACGACGTCCAAGTTCGGCACCGTGATTGAGAACATGGTGTTCGACCCAGAGACCAAGGAGCTGGATTTCAACGATGACAGCCTGACTGCGAACATGCGCTGCGCCTACCCGCTGCATTATATCTCCAATGCTTCGGAAAGCGCCCGCGGCGGCCACCCCAAGAACATCATCATGCTGACATGTGATGCCTTTGGGGTGCTGCCTCCGATCGCGCGGCTAACCCCGGCGCAGGCGATGTATCACTTCCTGTCCGGTTTCACCTCTAAGGTGGCAGGCACCGAGCGCGGCGTGACCGAGCCGGAACCGACCTTCTCCACCTGCTTTGGTGCCCCCTTCATGCCGCGCCGCCCGGAAGTGTACGGCAACCTCCTGCGTGAAAAGATTGCCGAGCACGGTGCGACTTGCTGGCTGGTCAACACCGGCTGGACCGGTGGCGCCTATGGCATCGGCTCCCGCATGCCGATCCGCGCGACCCGCGCCCTGCTGACCGCTGCGCTGGACGGCTCCCTCGCCGAAGCAGAGTTCCGTAAAGACGGCAACTTTGGCTTTGATGTGCCCGTCACAGTGCCCGGTGTGGCCGAAGTCCTGCTGGATCCGCGCCGCACCTGGGACGATCAGGCCGCCTATGACACGCAGGCTGCGAAGCTGGTTCAGATGTTCTCTAACAATTTCGAACAGTACCTGCCCTACATTGATGATGATGTGAAAGCCGCTGCGATCAGCTGAGCTGCACAGCTTCGAAACACGAAAAGCCCTGATCCTCGGATCGGGGCTTTTTTGTCTCAGGAGAGACCATACCTCACTGCCCCAACTGAATCCCGCTGTCTTCCAGCTTGTGCTCCGGTTCCACGTGGATCGTGACCTGCGCCGTTGACAGCGAGGCACGGATCGCTTCTTCGATCCGATCACAGATCGCATGAGATGTCCGCACGGTCATGTCTCCTGCGACGACCATATGAAATTCGACAAACACCGCCCGCCCGGCTCTACGGGTTTTTAGCCCATGCACCTGCAACGCGCCTTGCGCGGTTCTGTGAATAATCGCGGCAATCTCGTCCCGTTCATTCTGGGGTGCGGCCTGATCCATCAGACCCCCAACTGATGAGGCCACAACCAGATAGCCCTCGCGCAGAATATTGACCGCGACCACCAGGGCCAGGATTGGATCCAGCAAAGACCAGCCCGTCCCCATCGCAAGAATCAACCCGATCAGAACTCCTGCGGAGGTCCAGACATCACTCATCAGATGGCGGCCGCCCGCGGCCAATGCCGGAGATTTAAGGGCCGCCCCCCGTGTGATCAGCACCCGCGCCCAAAGAAGATTGATCACCATCGCGGCTGCATTCACCCACAATCCGGCGGTATTCCAAACCAAAGGCGTCGGCGCGACCAAGGCGCTGACCGCCTCCTGAAGGATCAACAGCGCCGCCACGATGATCATGATCCCTTCCACAACAGCCGAGAAATACTCCGCCTTGTGGTGACCAAAGGGATGGCCTGCATCAGCCGGGCGATTGGCGTAGCGGACCGCAAACCAGGCAATGATTGCACCACCAATATTGACCAGAGACTCCATCGCATCGGAAAACAGCGCAATTGAGCCGGTCAACCACCAGGCCAGCACCTTTGCTGCAAGCACCAGAAGTGCAACCGCAATGGATGCGGTGGCCAGCTGTTCCGCAGTCAATCGCTTTGGCATCTGCGGCCCTTTCTGCGCGTTTTTTGCCCCATACCGACCCTAACACGCTTGTTAGGCCCTAATACATCAGTCCGCGCCGCAGCAAATTCGCCCCGGCGACCAGCAGTACAAACAGCGTTGCACGTCGAAAGGTGGCCTGATTGATCCGGTCCTGCAAGCGTCCACCGATCCACATGCCCAAAATAGCCGGCGGGATCAGCAGGAACGAAAACGGCGCTGTATCTGCACGCATCACACCTGACCCGATATGCGCGATCAGCAGCGCCACCGCGCCCAGCCCGTAAATCACACCCTGTACCCGCATCTGTTCACGTTTTTCAGTGCCGAGGGCGGTCAGATAGGCCACTGTCGGCGGCCCCCAAATCCCGGAGAACCCACCGATGAACCCCGCGAAGGCCGCAACTATCGCCTCAACGCGCGGTGTGGCGCGGGAGATAGGGATGGCGATCCCAAACAGTTGTAGCAGGGCAAATAGGGTGATCGGGGCACCAATCAGGATCAGCATAACATCCTGTGGCAAAACCCGGACAAGTTGCGCGCTTGCCAAGAGAAAAACGAGACCAACCAACAGGAAGATCCTGAACCGTTTCATCGACTGCCAGGCCGCCTGCGCGCCCTGTCGCAGGGCCTGCATTCCATTGGTCACCAAAGTGGGGAGGATCAGCCCCGCCAAGGCAATATCCGGCGGCAAGAACAGGCTAAGGCCGGACACGAGGATCATCGGCATGGCGAAGCCGACCATTCCCTTCACGGCGCCGGCAAGCGCTGCAATCGCAAAGGCCGCTAGCAGGTTTAAAGAGGCAAGCTCTGCCGGGAGGAAAAGTATAACAAATGAATTATCTGACATGATCAGACCCTTAGCACAGGTTTCCGTCGCTGCGTGCGCTAAATCGCTACGTAATTTTTGGTCCAAACATAATGTCACAGGGTATTTTTGTTGCGCTGCAGCTGCAAAATGATTTACCACATACGCAGCTGAAAAGGATGTGATTCATGGCCCACGATGGACAGGACCCGCAAATGCAACCGACGCTTATCTCTGACGTGCTGACACTGACCGCTGCTGCGCTGGAGCCGGTGGACCAGCTGCTGGAGGCAGCGCGCGCGACAGTACGCGAACAGGTCAGCGAGGACGGGCGCGTCTCCGGGGCGTTGGTTGAGGCGCATCAGACAGCTGCCCATGGGCTCGCTTGGCTTGCGACCTACGCTTACAGCCTGCGTCAGATGCATCGTTGGGCCGCGCAGCTACAGGCAGATGACAAGTTTGGCGAGATGGAGCAGTTGATGCTTCAGATCGGTTTTGGCGAATACCTCTGGCAGATCTACGGTGGCATTCAGATGAATCAGGGTGAAATCCTGCGTCTGCAGGATCTTGGCCTGTCGCAGGACAGCCAGCGGATGCTGATGGCGCCTGCTGTGATGACGCTCTGCGATAGCGGAAATACTCAGGCCGCACGCCTGCGGCTCGTCGAGCTGATGCAGGAACAGGCCGGTTCCGTGATGTTTGGCGCCTCCGGTCTTGACGAAGAACTGGAGATGATCCGGGACCAGTTCCGCCGCTACGCGCTCGAAAAGGTCGAGCCAAACGCCCACGACTGGCACCTGAAGGATGAGCTGATCCCGATGGAGATCATCGAAGATCTGGCCGAAATGGGTGTTTTTGGCCTGACCATTCCCGAAGAATACGGTGGGTTTGGCCTCTCCAAGGCCTCGATGTGCGTGGTCTCAGAGGAGCTGTCGCGTGGCTATATCGGTGTTGGCAGCCTTGGCACCCGGTCGGAAATCGCGGCTGAGCTGATCATAGCCGGTGGCACCGAGGAACAGAAAGCCAGTTGGCTGCCCAGGATTGCCAGCGCAGAAATCCTGCCAACCGCTGTGTTCACAGAACCAAACACAGGTTCCGATCTCGGCGCCCTGCGCACCCGTGCCGTACAGGACGACAATGGCGACTACCGGATCACCGGCAACAAGACCTGGATCACCCATGCCGCCCGCACCCATGTTATGACGCTTCTGGCGCGGACGGACCCCAACACGACCGATCACCGTGGCCTGTCGATGTTCCTGGCCGAAAAAACACCGGGCACGGATGAAAACCCGTTCCCGACCGAAGGTATGACCGGTGGCGAAATTGAGGTTCTGGGCTATCGCGGCATGAAGGAATACGAGTTGGGCTTTGACGGGTTTCACGTGAAGCGTGAAAACCTCCTCGGTGGAGATGAGGGCAAGGGCTTCAAGCAGTTGATGGAGACCTTTGAGTCCGCGCGCATCCAGACCGCCGCCCGTGCCATCGGTGTTGCCCAATCTGCCCTCGATATTGCGATGCAATATGCGCAGGATCGCAAGCAGTTCGGCAAACCGCTGATCGCCTTCCCGCGTGTGGCCTCTAAGCTGGCGATGATGGCGGTGGAGATCATGATCGCGCGTCAGCTGACTTATTTCTCTGCTTGGGAAAAGGACAACGGCCACCGCTGCGACCTCGAAGCTGGCATGGCCAAACTGCTGGGTGCGCGCGTCGCCTGGGCGGCGGCTGACAACGGTTTGCAAATCCATGGTGGCAATGGCTTTGCGCTGGAATACAAAATCAGCCGGGTTCTGTGTGATGCCCGTATCCTCAATATCTTTGAGGGTGCCGCAGAAATTCAGGCACAGGTGATCGCACGCCGCCTGCTGGCCTGATCACGGCCCGATCATCGGGCTGATTTCAATCTGCAACCCACCCGGCACCCTTGTGCCGGGTTTTTCGTTGTCTTCACCTTGACGTATCGCCATCAGAAGTTAGCGTGCCATCATGAAACAGACGTATTTTCTGACACTTGCAATACTCTGCGCCGGTATCCTCAGTGCCTGCCTTGGTGATGAAACACTGCGGGCATATGGCGGCAAAAGTACCTCATGGCAGCTACGGGAGGTTGATGGCGACGCGGTCTCAGCAGTCACAACGCTGAGCTTCCCCCGTCCCGGCGCGCTGACCGGTGAGTTGCCCTGCAACCGGGTGACCGGACAACTCACCGCGCCCTATCCCTGGTTTGAGGTCGAAAACCTCGCCACGACCCGTATGGTGTGCGCCGCCTTGCAGGAAGAAACCGATGTCCTCGCTGCCTTGCAGGCGATGGAGATCGTAGAGATCAAAGGCGCGGTGATGATCCTGTCGAACCAAGCCGGACGCGAGATGATTTTCACGGCTGCCGACTGAGTACATCAATGAGCCGCCCGCGGGCCTCCGGCAGCGGATGGTTGCCAAGCGATGGCGCCAGTCGGTTTTGCAGGAAGAAACCCGTCGTCGTGAGGGCTGTCACAATCTCACTATTCTCCGCCCCACCACGCCCCATCAATACCGGCGGTAAGGGCAGCATCCGATCAGCCCATTCGCCTGCCCCTGCGCGTGAAACGGCGCGCCCGCTTTTGGGGGAGACATAGACCAGATCGAGACGGCTTCCGGTGACGGCGCAGTGCTCGAAATCCAGGCCAAACCCCATGTCTTCCAGAAGGGCGACCTCCCAACGCAGATAGGCCAATGGCCAGATATCGTCGCGGCCCAGCAGATCCAGGATTTGCGTGCTGCGCGCGTAGAGCTCTGGATGGGCTTCACGTTCCGGCAGGCAGAAGGCGAGCAACGCAGTCACCGCGTTCAGTCCAGCAAGCGCCAACCGGCTGGACATGGCAGTCGCGGCACGGCTGCGGATCAATTCAGCCTGATAGCTGCCAAGGTGGTCTTCAAGCCGGGCACGCCAGGTTAGATCCAGCTGCGCACCGGGCTGCAACACTGGGGCCATCCTGCGCCCTGCGCCGCCGCGTACGATCCCGGCGTGACGTCCATGTTCGGCAGTGAATGCATCGACAATGGCCGCGCTTTCTCCATGACGGCGCATCGTCAGCAATATGCCCTCGTCGCGCCATTCCATGATCAGTCCAGCCCCGGTTCATCCAGCAGGTGACGGCCATGGCGATCCTCGACCTCGATCACCCAGAGATCAGGATCAAAACTGCGCTGTTTGGCGATGGCGGCATCAACATCAGCCTCGTCACCTTCGGCCAGCGTGACCCAGCTTCGCGCCCCGCTCATCAGATCGTAAGAGCGATGCAGGGCCTGCGCGCGGCGGTCCAGCGTGTTCAGCTTGATCAAGACGGCGCCCGCCGTGTCATCCCCATGCGCGGTGACAAAGGCGGGGATATCGGCCAACCGCAAACGGGTGAGATAAGCCTGCACCCAGAAACTGGCCGTCAGCCGTGCCATATGGGATCAGTTCCCGTCTTTGAAATCGAGACCCATCTCGGAATAACGTTCAGACTCTTCCAGCCAGTTCGGGCGCACCTTCACCTGCAGGAAGAGATGTACCTTACGGTCGAGAAACTCTTCCAGCTCAGCGCGGGCTGCCTGGCTCACGGCCTTGATGGTTTCACCGCGCTTGCCGAGCACGATGCCCTTGTGACCGTCACGCATAACGTAAATCAGCTGATCGATTTTGGCGGACCCATCCTTACGCTCTTCCCAGTTCTCGGTTTCTACGGTCAGCTGGTAGGGCAGTTCCTGATGCAGCCGCAGGGTCAGTTTCTCACGGGTCATTTCAGCCGCGATCATCCGCATCGGCAGGTCGGCAATCTGATCCTCAGGATAAAGCCACGGCCCCTCCGGCAATTGCTCTGCCAGCCAGCCGCGCAAGTGCTCGACCCCATGCCCCTTTTCCGCGGAAATCATAAAGGTATCCGCAAAGGCATAGCGCTCATTCAGTTCCTTGGTCAGCCCTAGCAGGACTTCGGATTGAACGCGGTCGATCTTGTTAATCGCAAGAGCAATCTTGCGCCCTTCGCCGATATTCTCAAGACCTTCCAGAATACGCTCGACACCTTCGGTGATCCCCCTGTGCGCCTCGACCATCAGCACCACCACATCGGCATCCGCAGCACCGCCCCAGGCGGCTGCGACCATCGCACGGTCAAGCCGACGACGCGGCTGGAACAGGCCAGGCGTATCGACAAACACGATTTGGCTCTCGCCTTCCATCGCAACGCCGCGGATGCGGGCGCGAGTGGTCTGCACCTTATGGGTCACAATCGACACCTTGGCCCCAACCATGCGGTTGAGAAGCGTGGATTTGCCTGCGTTGGGTTCACCAATCAGGGCAACAAAGCCGGCGCGTGTGGTCATTTTTCTTGCTCCAATCGTGCCAACAGTAATTTGGCAGCGGCCTGTTCGGCCTGACGTTTCGATCCAGCAGTTGCGCGGCCTTCGGTGCCATCCTGCAACTGCACGGAAATTGTAAATTCCGGCTGATGATCCGGGCCTTTCCGCTCCACCAGCACATAGGCCGGGGGCTGTTCCCCCCGCGCCTGAGCAAATTCCTGCAAGGTGGTCTTGGGGTCGCGGGCATCCGCCTCAACCCGGCCGATGCGATTGCCCCAGAGCCGCAGGATCAACTCCTGTGCCGCCTCAAACCCGCCATCCTTATAGACGGCGGCAATCACCGCCTCCATCGCGTCGCCCAGAAGCGCCAGTTTGCGCCGCCCACCGGACATGGTCTCGGAGCGGCCCAATTTCAGCACCGCCCCCAGATCGATATCACGGGCCACATCCGCGCAGGTTTCCTTGCGCACCAGAGCATTGAACCGCGGGGCAAGCTGCCCCTCTGTCGCGGCCTTATCCGTGTCCAGAAGCGCCGTGGCCATCACCAGCCCCAGCACCCGGTCGCCCAGAAACTCCAGCCGCTGATTGTCCTGACGGTTGGGAGACGACACCGAGGCGTGCGTCAGCGCCCGCACCAGAAGTGCCGGCTGGGAGAAACTATAGCCGATCCGCGTCTCAAACGCGCGCATATCCTTGGAGAGTTTCACTCGATCCCCTTAAAGAAGCGATCCCCGCGCCAGGTCCAGAAGAACAGCATCGACCGGCCAGCCGAGGAAAACATGATACGATCCGCGCGACCAATGAGGTTTTCATAAGGCACATAGCCGACGCCCCCTGCCGATTGCGGCAAACGGCTGTCGGAGGAATTGTCGCGGTTGTCCCCCATGAAGAAATAATGACCTTCGGGGACCTGATAGACCCCGGTGTGATCCATCCCCTGATTGCCAATATTGAGCACAACATGCTGGCTGCCGCCCGGCAACGTTTCGATCTGGCGGGATTTTTTACACATCGCGCC